>NZ_CP012160.1:2912500-3233068 GCF_001187845.1 Octadecabacter temperatus
CATAGTGATCTTTCTCAAGAATCTTTCTCAAATGCTTATCGATGATCGTCCCGTCCACGGGAAAGTCTACGCCACGGGAATTTACGATCTGCATGCTCACCTCGGTTTTTTCGGCATCTTAACACGGGCGTTCATAGAGGCGAGTATAAACTGAAGGGCGCGCTCGCACATGTCCGGCGCTGCGGCTTGTGCTCGTTTTGCGTTCCCGGCGATGCATTGGTTCTGTTCGTCAGCGAGCAGGAAAAACTCGTGCGAGCCAAAATGCGAGACACAGCCCCGGGAACAGACCCAAGAAAGCGACCCGTAAAGAGAACGCTTCCGATACGAGGCCTATAAGCGGTGGTCCGAAGAGAAATGCGCTCATTGCGATCATCGCCATCGTCGCAATGTTTTGTGCCTCGTGGGAGTCATCCAGAGATGCGGCCGCTGATACGCCGAGTGGAAACCCAATTGAGACACCTAGGCCAATCAAAGCAAAGCCGACAAAGGTAAAAGGAACACTTGATGTAAGTGTCAGGCAGCATACACCGATCAAGGCCAGACCAACGGTTAACCGCGCTACCCCGCGCGAACCCAAGCGACCTTTCATATAGTCCCCAATGAATCGCCCTCCCGCGAGGAAGCCCGCAAACACAGTCACGGCGATTCCGGCATCTTCCGCACCACCACCCCAACGTTCCGCCAGATACACTGCGGCCCAATCAGCCATTGCCCCTTCAGCAAGTGAAATCGTGAAAACAAACATGGCGATAATAAAGAGCGCCTTTGGCATCTGGCTAAGCTTGCGCGGCTTGGCCTGCGCGGCGTCTTCTTCTCCGGCAAGTTGAGGTAACTTAAGGCCGGCCCAAACGCCCGCCGCAGCAGACGCCGCACAAATAACAAAGACCGCCAACATTGGGCCTATACCGAAAAGAAATGTCGCTAGAAATGAGCCGATCCCAACGCCCAGCGCCCAGAACCCGTGGCAGCGTGACATGATGTTCAGGCTTTCTGCTTTCTCTAACCGCCCTGCATATGTGTTTAGCGCAACCTCCAAAAACGCGACCGTTGCGCCCAGCATTGCGAGCGCGCCAAACAACGTCGGTATAGAAGTGGCAAGAAATGGCAAAAGCGCAAAGACCGTTTGTATTGGCAACAAGAACGCAAAGGTCTTGCGCGGCCCAATCTTTGCGACAACGCGACTGGCAAGCTGCAACGTCGGGATAAGTGCAACCGGCATCCCCAGAAGCGCCACTGCCAACTGCCCCTTCGACAGCTCAAGCGTTTCCTTAATATAGGGGATCATCGCCAGCCACGCGCCAAACGCCATCGGCTGAAGAGCAAAGAGCGCCATTATAAGAAGTGTCGCTGTGCGGGTGTTCGTTTGTGTCATGGCGGGACGCTAACAAAGACCCACCCGAAAGCCAGTCGCATTTTGTGACAGCTTGCAATGCACGGGCATGAAGCGCTGATTTAGCACCAATTAGGGGCGCATTTTTCCGCCCGAAAATGGTTCGTTTTTTCTGTGTATATATAGTGTGTATATAGTGTGTATATAGTGTGCCGTTTTTATGCCGACGACGCCGTCCTGAAATCACGTAAAATCGAATTAAACGCCCGGAGCAGTACGAGCCTTAGTGGCCCATTTAATCCGTGTTGCGAGCAGCGCCAAAATAACGGCCAGGAAAACCATCGGCTCAACCTCCCAGACTTTTTGCACCATTATATAGTGTACCCCGCCCAGCACTGCGATTGGGTAAACCAGCTTGTGCAACTTGCGCCACGCCGCGGCACCCATTTTGCGAAGGGAAAGGTTGTTGGATGTGACCGCCAGCGGGATCATCCCAAGGAAAGCAACCATGCCGATGGTGATATAGGGACGCTTCCAGATATCGCTCCACATCTGTTCAAACCGCAACGACATATCAAGAACGACCCAGATCCCCAGATGCACAGCAACATAGACGAAGGCCATCACGCCAATGGCGCGGCGGAATTTCAGCAAGTTCAGCTTTAGATATTTGCGCAGCGGCGTGATCGCGAGGCCGAGGATGATCAGCTTCAATCCCAGCTCTCCCATCTCACGCTCCAGCGCGTTGATCGGCTCGACACCCATGCCGCCCGTTGCCGCACTATAGAATAGATACGGGATCGGAAGGGTCAGCAGTATATATAGGCTCCAAGCGGGAACCTTGCGGAGAGCGGCGTTAAGGGTGTCGATTACTGCGGACATCGGATTGCTTTCTATTTGGTCCACCCTACATCGCTGTGCAAAACGTCAAAAGAAAGACCCTTCACAGTATTCCCACGGTGAGTTTACGGGATGTTTCAATTGTTCGGGGTTTGATGGACCTGAGTGCCCAATAAAAACGTGCCGCAAACATAGTTTACGGCACGCTTCATTTTCGATCGGTTGGTAAAGCCCTACTTAGAACTCGACGCTCAAATCCATCCCGTCATAAAGGCTGGCAACTTCTGGATAGCCATTGAACATCAGTGTGTCTTGGCGGGCCGCAAACAGGCCACCACCGATCACCCGTTCAGATGCCTGAGACCAACGTGGATGATCCACCTCGGGATTCACATTACTATAGAAGCCATATTCGCGCGCGTTGATGTCATTCCAAGACGTTTTGGGTTGTTCATCCGTCAGGGTAATCCGCACAATAGATTTGATAGACTTGAAACCATATTTCCATGGCACGACCAATCGGATCGGCGCGCCGGATTGGTTCGCGAGTGGGCGGTCATAAACGCCCGTTGCCATAATCGTCAGCGGATGCATCGCTTCATCCAAGCGAAGGCCTTCAACATACGGGAATTCAATCACGCGGCGTCGCACGCCGGGCATGACATCTGGCAACACTGCGGTTTCGAACGCGACGTGCGTCGCACCCGATTGTACGCCAGCTTTGTTAAGCAAATCTGCCAGCTCAAATCCGTTCCAAGGGATAACCATCGACCAAGCTTCAACGCAGCGGAACCGATACAGGCGTTCTTCCATGGTCATATCAGCGGTTAAGTCAGCCAATGAGAACGTGCCGGGATTGTCGACCATCCCGTCGATGGTAATTTCCCAACCGTCCGTAACCATATCGCCAGCGTTGTCAGCTGGGTCTGATTTGCCCGTGCCGAATTCATAGAAGTTATTGTAGGTCGTAATCTCTTCCCAAGTATTCGGCTCAAGCGATTCTTGCGCCGCGACAGATCCACCAAGCGCACCAGCGCCCGCCATGCCAGCAAGCACCGCACGACGGTTCAGCCAAATCGGCTCAGGTGTGACGTCTGCGTGCGTAAGGTTGTTTTTCCAGCGAAAGGCCATGTCGTACTCCGGTTCAATTTCTCCCCTCTATATATAGAGGGATTCTCACAGGTCACTAAACACCGTGTCACAACTGCGCGGGGGGACTGTAATGTTTGCACCGGTCGCACGTCTAAAGGGAGGCAAAATCAGACATTAAGAAGGGTAAAGTGTCGAAAGCGGGATGCTATTGCCGTGTGGTTGGACGATGCGAACATGATTGCGGCGCATCAGGCGCGGTTCGGCCACGCCGACAGAATGGGCAATCGTTTCGACCTCTTTGTTGATGCCTTTGGCATACGCGGCGACCTTTTCCCACTTTTCCTCTGGTACGAGACCCTGCTGAAAACGCGGATCATGGGTCGTGATGCCTGTCGGGCAAGTATTCTTGTTACATTTAAGGGCCTGGATACAGCCCAAGCTGAACATGAACCCGCGCGCCGAAGTTACAAAATCGGCCCCAGCGCACAGCGCCCAAGCAATATCACCAGGGTTCACCAACTTGCCGGAGGCAACAATTCGGATGCGATCCTTAAGACCGCGCTCATTGCGCATAGCGCTCACCAGCGGCAGCGCCTCACGGATAGAAACGCCAACCAAGTCGATTAACGGCATTGGTGCTGCACCCGTTCCGCCTTCACCACCATCTAGCGTGATAAAGTCGGGCGCGGTTTCAACGCCTCTCTCTATTATAGTGTCGAAGAATTCTGCAAAGGCTGCTTCAGATCCCATTACGGTTTTAATTCCCGTCGGCAGGCCCGTGACCTCGCGCACATGAGTTATGAAATCGAGCAAGTCGTTCCAATCATCGACTTCGGCATGGCGATTGGGGCTAATGCCATCTTTGCCTTTTGGAAGGCCGCGGATTTCTGCGATTTCGGCGCTAATTTTTGCGGCTGGTAGGATGCCGCCCTTCCCCGGCTTAGCGCCCTGCGCGAGCTTGATCTCGATCATTTTTACTTGCGGTGTTTCCGCGACTTCGCGCAGCTTTACGTCATCAAGGTTTCCGTCGCCATCGCGCACGCCATACTTCGCAGTGCCCATCTGAAAGACGATGTCGCAGCCCCCTTCCAAATGATACGGAGACAATCCGCCCTCGCCCGTGTTCATCCATATCCCAGCTTTCGCACATCCTTTGGCCAGCGCTTGGACCGCAGGCTTTGAAATCGCGCCGTAAGACATGCCTGATAGGTTGAAAATAGATTTCGCCGAATACGGTGTGCGGGCCGTTTCGCCGATAACCAATGGCTCGGTGCTGGCGAACTGATTATCTAACGGCGGAAAGGCTGCGTTGGTAAATATCGGTGTTCCTGGGACGGACAAGTTTCGCGTCGATCCAAACGCAACGGTGCTGCTGCCATCGTCGGCCGCGTGCTTCACCCAATCGCGTTGCGCGCGGTTGAAAGGCAGTTCTTCACGGTCCATCGCGAAAAAATACTGGCGAAAAAACTCACCAAGCGAGGAGAACACATATCGGAAACGCCCCACCACTGGGTAATTCCGGCGAATGGCGTCTTGGGTCTGGGTTCGATCAATCACGAAAAGAACGGCGATCACGGCAATTACGATGCCAACGGCAATGATCAACGCAATCGCAAGACCTTCGAACACGGACATTGAAAAGTTAGAAAACATGGATCAGTGCCTGACTGCTATGGGTGTGACTTCTCACACAATAGACAGGAGCCTTAGTGGTCAAGCAAGTGACGGTAGATCGTGATCACATCGATGGGAGGATTCAAAACAGAACCAACGTTTTCAACTTAATACCCGTTGAGCATGTCTTTGATAAAGGGAAGTGTTGTCGCTGCGATGATGCCGACCCCTGCCCCAACACCAAGCCGCACAGACATACCCGGAAACTTCGGGGCAACTGCGCTTAAGCAACCGCAGACGACTGCATAGAAAACAAGTGTGATCGGGTCCATTCCACAAACATAGCAGAAAGACCCGATCTTTGGTTAGTTTTTAATGAACGACAGCATCATCCGGTTTGGGCCGTTTGGATTCGCTTACGCGGTCTCCAACCAGCAAACCATCTGAACCAGCGGACACAGGAACCGTGTCGCCATCCTTCACATCACCCGCCAATAGCATTTCTGCCAGTGGATCTTGCAGCGCGCGTTGGATCACCCGTTTCAACGGGCGTGCGCCGAACACTGGGTCATACCCTTCATCGGCAAGCCATGTCCGCGCCTCGTCATTGAGTGCTAGATTGATCTTGCGTGAGGCAAGCCGCTTAAGAAGTCGCGCCATCTGAATGGTAACAATCCCATCCATGTCATCCCGTGCGAGGCGATCGAAGATGACGGTTTCGTCCAACCGATTGAGGAACTCAGGGCGGAAGTGTGCCCGAACCGCATCCATCACATCACGTTTCGCATCCGCCGCATCCGATCCTTCCGGCAACTGGCTTAACGCCTGTGACCCAAGGTTTGATGTCAGGATGATCAGCGTTTGCTTGAAATCAACGGTGCGACCTTGGCCGTCCGTCAACACACCATCATCCAGAACCTGCAACAGCACGTTGAACACATCAGGGTGCGCTTTTTCGACTTCGTCAAACAGGATCACCTGATACGGGCGACGGCGCACAGCTTCGGTCAATACTCCGCCTTCCTCATAGCCGACATAGCCCGGAGGGGCACCGATCAAGCGCGCAACCGCGTGCTTTTCCATGAATTCAGACATATCGATGCGCACCATCGCGTTGTCATCATCAAACAAGAACTCAGCGACGGCCTTGGTAAGCTCAGTTTTACCGACACCCGTTGGCCCGAGGAAAAGGAAGCTGCCCAAAGGCCGCCCCTCATCGTTCAGTCCAGCGCGCGCCCGGCGCACTGCATTCGCGACCGCTTTCACCGCAGAATTCTGGCCTATGACGCGCTTGTGCAACCCGTCTTCCATGCGCAACAACTTCTCGCGCTCGCCTTCCAGCATCTTCGCGACAGGCACACCTGTCCAACGCTCAACCACGCTTGCGATCTGTTCAGGGCGCACGGCTTCTTCGACCATAACGTCGCTGTCTTCAGCATCGCCCAACTGCTTTTCAAGCTCAGGAATTACGCCATAAGAAAGCTCACCCGCCTTGGCGAGGTTGCCTTCACGCTTAGCTATATCCAACTCGGCACGTGCACGATCCAGCTTTTCCTTAAGCCCACGCGCGCCCTCAAGCTTATCGCGTTCCGCCTGCCATTTCGCCGTCATAGACGCCGACTGTTCTTGAAGGTTCGAAAGTTCCCCTTCGAGCTTTTCAAGACGATCTTTGGACGCAGCATCATCTTCATTGCGCAAGGCCTCGGCCTCAATTTGCAATTGCATGATCTGGCGATCCAACTGATCCAGCTCTTCAGGTTTACTGTCGACTTCCATCCGCAAACGCGACGCGGCTTCATCGACAAGGTCGATCGCCTTGTCAGGTAAGAAACGGTCCGTGATGTAGCGATGGCTAAGCGTTGCCGCAGAAACCAACGCGCTGTCAGAAATACGAACGCCGTGGTGGAGTTCATACTTTTCCTTAATGCCGCGCAAAATTGAAACCGTGTCTTCGACAGTTGGCTCTTGAACCACAATAGGCTGGAAACGACGCGCTAAGGCTGCGTCCTTTTCAACGTATTTGCGATATTCATCGAGCGTGGTCGCACCGATACAGTGCAGCTCACCCCGCGCAAGCGCAGGTTTAACCAGGTTGGCCGCATCCATCGCGCCGTCACCTTTACCAGCGCCGACAAGCGTGTGCATTTCGTCGATGAAGATGATGATCTCGCCCGCGGCTTCTGTCACCTCAGACAGCACAGCCTTCAGGCGTTCTTCAAATTCACCGCGATACTTCGCGCCAGCAATCAACGCCCCCATGTCGAGGGACAGCAGGGACTTGTTGCGCAGGGATTCAGGGACGTCACCGTCAACAATGCGCAGGGCAAGGCCCTCCGCAATCGCGGTTTTACCCACGCCCGGTTCACCAATAAGAACGGGATTGTTCTTCGTGCGACGCGACAAAACCTGCATTGAACGGCGAATTTCTTCGTCACGGCCAATGATCGGGTCAATCTTACCCTCACGCGCCCGCGCCGTCAGGTCGAGCGCATATTTCTTCAGCGCGTCATACCCTTCTTCCGCCGATGCGGTATCAGCCGTGCGCCCCTTGCGAATATCATTGATTGCAGAATTCAGACCTTGCGCTGTGACATTACCTGCATCGAGCGCATCCTTGGCTTTGGACTTCACCAAAGCCAGTGCCATCAAAACACGTTCGACCGGCACAAAGCTGTCGCCCGCTTTCTGGGCGAGCTTTTCAGCCTCCGCCAGCACTTTGCCAGTCGTGCCATCCATATAGGTCTGGGCTGCATCGCCAGTCACTGACGCCTGCTTACTGAGCGCTATGTCTACGTTCTGCATGACCCGTGCGGCATCACCGCCCGAAGCATTGATCAGGTTCGCGGCAAGCCCTTGGTCATCATCCAACAAGGCTTTGAGTAGATGTTCTGGGGAAAGCCGTTGATGGCTTTCGCGCATTGCGATCGTTTGGGCGGCCTGAATAAAGCCGCGTGACCGCTCTGTGAACTTTTCAAGGTTCATTTGGTCTCTCCTTTATAAAGCGCCCCTATGAAAGTTGCTGCCCGCTATGCGGCACAGGCTTGTTGGGGCCTTGTTCAATATATGGGGTGCAGGGCTCTCCCCTTCAAGGCTGGTTGATGAATACTGCTGGTCCGCATAGAACGGCCAAAATGATGGAGATTGCCATGACTGCCGATGACCGCCTAATCGTTGCTTTAGATATACCTGACGCGCTAGCCGGACTGGCCCTTGCCGAGAAACTTGGCGATGCGGTTTCGTTCTATAAGATCGGTTTGGGCATGTTGACGGGTGGCGGCTTGGCCCTCGCGAATGAACTGGCGGACGAGCACGGCAAACGCATTTTCCTCGATATGAAACTGTTTGATATCGGCGCAACAGTTGAGGCCGCCGTGCGCGGGTTGTCCCAATTCAACCACGATTTCCTAACCGTCCACGGTGATCCGCACGTTGTGCGCGCCGCTGCCGAAGGGAAAGGCGGATCCGACATGAAGATCCTTGCCGTAACGATCCTGACATCGCTGGATCGCACCGACCTTGATGCGTCTTGCATCAAAGCAGGCGATATTACGGACCTTGTCCAAGAACGTGCAGGCCTTGCGCTTTCCAATGGTGCGGACGGTGTTATCGCGTCCCCGCAGGAAGCTGCCCTTATTCGCGCGCTTCCTGAAGCGACCGGAAAGCTGATCGTCACCCCTGGTGTACGCCCAGCAGGTGCCGATTTGGGCGATCAAAAGCGGGTCACAACCCCTGCCCAAGCCATCGAAAACGGTGCCGATCACGTGGTTGTTGGCCGCCCAATTTGGAAAAACGCGAACCCGAAAGCAGCCGCTGAAGCGGTTCTGGCAGAACTCCGCTCATCTTAAACGGCGCCTTAAACCCCTAAAAATAAGGGCGACGGCAAGGTTTTGCCGTTCCATATGTCATTGAATCACAGGTTTGAGGGAAAACGTGAGTTTCTTCCCCCTTAAATCTCATCAAACTGTCCCCAGATATAGTTCAGGCAACAAGAACTGCCACAACACCCAGTATGAAGGGGGATACGATATGATAGAACTGAACAACATTCGCTACACAGGCCGCAGCTTCGAAGCAGCTGTCATTCTGCCCACGCGTAATGGGCCGTTGAATTTCAATTGCCGTGTCGACGGGCCTGCGACGCTCGAACCGTCCCAAGTTAAACGGGCTCTGCTCGGCCATGCGGTGCGTCAGCGCACCCGCTAGATTTTAGAGATATCTGACACTGCCTGTGTTCGAACTGTCCCTCGGACCAATTCTGCCTCGTGTTCAGATCAAACTGGCCCCGCCGTTGAGCGGGGCCTTTTTTCGTAGGTCGGTTAGTCGTTGATATCATCGCACCAAAGGTGCGTTAATCATTGATATCTCTGTCCCAGATTTTCACCTGTCCCCGACGAACGCCAAACATCTGGCGCATCAGAACGTAGCCGATCAAAGACAAAGCTGCGAAAATCACCAAAGACCATGCGATCGACAAGCCAGTGCCGATCCCCAGTGCGATCATTGCACCAAGGAAGAACGCGCCAACTGCGAATCCCAGAAAGATCCACCCGGGTGCAAAGACTTCAAGGATCGCAAGCACGAGTGACGCGCCCATCCAGACCCACCATTCATTGATTAAGGACATGATTATCGACCTTTCAACATTTTGAAGGCATCGCCAAAGCTTTCAATCAAGTTAGCTGGCAAGACGACCGTGTTGGTGCCAGAAGAAGAGCTCATCGCGTTCACAGCTTCAACTTGCTTCAATGCGACTTGGTATTGCGCCGCTTCCAAACCGTTCTCAGCAATCGCTACCGCAACAACTTGTGTCGCGTAGGCTTCAGCATCCGCAGATACACGGCGCGCTTTCGCGGCCTGTTCAGCGGCGTAAAGTTCTGCGTCAGCCTGAAGTTCAACAGAACGCTTCTTACCTTCGGCCTCGGTCACTTGCGCACGACGCGCACGTTCCGCATTCAACTGCTGAAGCATCGCAGCACGTGTCGCTGCATCCAAGTTTACGTCAAGAATTTCAGCGCGTGTAACTTCGATACCCCAATCATCAACCTGCGCAGCAAGCTGATCTTGAATCGCAAGGATCAGACCCGTGCGATTCGCCTGCACTTGGTCCAATTCCATCTTACCGATTTCAGAACGTACAATACCCGCAACAGTCGTGGAAATCGCGCCATCTACGTCGCGAATACGGTAAACCGTCTTTTCCGGCTCGGTGATGCGGTAAAACACGGATGTTTCGACTTGCACCAACACGTTGTCCGATGTGATCGCGTCTTGGCCCATAACAGGCAGCTGGCGTTCAAGGATCGAAATCTTGTGCGCAACGCGATCAAGGAATGGGATGATAAAGTTGATGCCTGGTCCAAGCACCGCGCGGAGACGACCAAAACGTTCCACAACGTATTTTTCGGATTGCGGAACAATCCGCACACCAAGCAAAATACAAATGATAATAAAGGCTGCCAGCAAGAGCAGGACGATATTCCCGCCAGTAAGAAGGTTTTCAATATCCATTTAGTCGTTCCTCAAATTTCTTATTTTTGTTGCGCGACACACTTAAACTAACACAAGCAGCCGCATTTTTCTCACAATCTAGATAGGGTCACTGCCCCCAGCGTGCAACCAGAGCGTCAGCCGATCTTGCAAGGCTGGAACCAGATTTGGTAAATTGGCCACATCGCAAGGCAGCGCCCTACACTCGTTTTCTTTGGCTCTTAAATACTCACGCCCCGCAGGGCCCGCTTGCCACGTCTCCCATGTCCCGCGTATTTACATTTCATGCCAGCCCTTTGTCGCGCCTGCCTTCATACGTTCGAAACGGGAACACGCTGTCCCGTGTGCCGCTCGCCGCGCGTGACGGCCCATGAGGAACTGTTCGATCTGTCTATCGCGCATATGGACTGTGACGCGTTTTATGCCTCAGTGGAAAAACGCGACAACCCCGAGCTTGAAGGCAAAGCCGTCATCATTGGCGGCGGACATCGCGGTGTCGTGTCTACGTGTTGCTATATCGCCCGCATCAAGGGTGTGCGCTCTGCTATGCCGATGTTTCAGGCCCTCAAACTTTGCCCGGAGGCCGTGATCGTACGCGGACGAATGGAACGATATGTCGAGGTGTCTCGCCAAGTACGCGCGCTGATGGATGAGCTCACCCCAACCGTAGAACCCCTTTCGCTAGACGAAGCCTTTATGGACCTTACCGGCACCGAGAAACTACACGGTGCATCACCGGCTGTAATGTTGGCGCGGCTCACCAAACGCATGTCTGACGAAATCGGAATTACAGGCTCAATCGGGCTTAGCCACAACAAGTTTCTCGCAAAGGTTGCCTCTGACTTGGACAAGCCGCGCGGCTATTCGGTGATTGGGGCGAAAGAAACGACTGAATTCTTACGCCCAAAGCCCGTTAAACTGATTTGGGGTATCGGCCCCGTTGCCCAGCAAAGTCTCGATGCTGCAGGCATTCGCACTTTTGACGACCTGCTGCGCTGGGACCGGCGTGATTTACATGATCGTTTTGGCGGCATGGGGGAACGTCTGTATTCCCTTGCACGGGGCGAAGATGCGCGGCGCATTTCAGCCAGTACTCCTGTTAAGGGTCTAAGCAACGAAACAACGTTCAATGAGGATACGAACGATCCGGATATCCTAGACGGTCACATCTGGCGCATGGCCGAAAAGGTTTCGGCACGGGCGAAAGCAAAAGACAAAGCGGGCCGGGTCGTGACCCTCAAGCTCAAACGCGGCAACCACAAACTCCTCAGCAAACGTCAAAGCCTGCACCAACCTACGCAACTCGCCGACACGATCTATCGCACAGCCCGCGCGCTGTTTGATCAAGTCGGGGATCAAGGTCCATACCGCCTTCTCGGCGTTGGTATTTCCGAATTGGTACCCGCTGGTGATGCCGACCGTGAGGGTGACTTGCTCGACCCGAACGCCACCAAACGCGCCGAAGCCGAACGCGCCGCAGACGCGATCCGTGAGAAATTCGGAAACGATGCCATTAAGAAGGGACGTGCGTTGCGTTAGCTATTCAGCCGCGATCCGCAAATTGTCTTTACGTCCGATATCCGCGACTTCCGCGATCACCCCATCCAAAGCCGCTTTAAACGCTTTGAAGTTCGCATTCGGTTTGATCGCAGCTTCATCCATATAGAGAGAGCGGTTAATCTCGACCTGAACAGCATGGTGACGCCGTGACGGGCGCCCGTAATGCTGACACATGTAAGCACCAGCGAATGGCATATTGCGTGCGACCCTAAAGCCCGCAGACGCAAACGCCGCCTCGACGTGTTCCACAACTGAACTGGCCGCGGATGCACCAAAACGGTCGCCAAGAACGATATCGGGGCGCGCCGCACCGGGCGGCCCAACGTTCTCAAGCGCCTCATTGGGCATGGAATGGCAATCAATGAGAATCGCTTCTCCAAATGTCGAATGCGCCTCATCCATAAGCATCTGCAACGTGTCGTGATACGGTCGCCAAACCGTGCTGATCCGCGTGTGAGCTTCAGTCAATGTCAGTTTTCCACGATAGATCGCACGTCCATTGGCAACGACACGCGGAATCACCCCTAATCCACTCACGATCCGCGGGTTATGTGCAACGCGGCGCACGCCATCGATAACAGCTGGGTCAAGTTCATCAGGCCCGCGATTCAAATCCAAAAAGGATCGTGGGGATTGCGCCAAAAGCAACGGCGCACCGTATTCAACAGCTGCGCCGAATAAATCATCGACAAAAGCATCCTCAGAAGAACGCACTTCAAGCTCGTTCAGCTCAATCTTGTTCAAAAAGGACGCCGGATACTTGCGCCCGGAATGGGGCGATGCAAATACCACTGAGGTTGCACGCGTTTCAGGACGCCGCAGCAGGTAGGATGGATTGTTCGCAACGTCTGTCATCGTGACCCTTTCACGACCGACTGTAGCGCATTTTTCGCATTTGCCAAAAGCCCTTGATCCCTACCCCGACTCTTTATATAGACCGCGACAACCGACGCGCGCTTGCGCGTCCTATTCGTTTATAGGGCGTTAAGTGTGTTAGGCATGGATGATTAGCTCAGCGGTAGAGCACTTCGTTGACATCGAAGGGGTCACTGGTTCGATCCCAGTATCGTCCACCATGAATTTTAGCCGCGTGGCCCGCGTAAATTGGGCAACGCACGAACGAAACAATGGCGCCTTTCGCAGCGCCGCGAGACAAAGGATAGAACAATGAAAGTTCGCAACTCCCTCCGGTCGCTGAAAAACCGCCACCGCGATTGCCGCGTTGTGCGTCGTAAAGGCCGCGTCTACGTGATCAACAAAACTCAGCGTCGCTTTAAAGCACGCCAGGGTTAAGTCACCTACGACACCTAGTTTGATGAAGCCGCGACCAGGAAACTGGGACGCGGCTTTTTCTTTGGGATACGCCTATGTGCGCTTTCCTATGTTTCGCACTTACCTTTGGGTCAGGTTTCCCTGACCTTTCTTACCGATGCTGATCTGCCCCCTAGCCACCTGCCGATTGGCCGCTTACGCTACGGCAAAATATTAGCAATGAGGTATTCGATATGATCCGACCAATTTCAACTGCACTCGCGACCAGCGTGTTCGCGCTGGCAGCAGTGCCCGCGCTGGCCCAAGACGCCAACCTTTGCGGCGGTGTTGGCGAGAACGGCCAATGGCTCGGCGGTGATGAAGCGTCTTCTGACATCTCAACCACACCCGCCTACATTGAACAAATGGCGCTCGTGCTGATGCAAAACGAATATGTCGGCCTGTTCACAGTATCCCAAGATGGCGACTACCGCATCGAAGCCCAAGGACGTGGGGGCGGTGATACGGTTCTGGACGTTCGCAATGCGACTGGCGAAATCGTTGCCTCGGATGATGACAGCGGTGGAGACGCCGCCAGCCGCGCCGAAACTTTCCTCGCACCCGGAACCTATTGTGCGTCAATGCGCAGCTTTGACGGATCGCCGATTACTGGATTTGTTCGTGCATCCCGCATGGACCAAGAGGCGCTAACCGCAGGATTCGTCCAGCAACAAGACAACAGCGTCACCGGAGAATGCAACTTGAGTGTGGCACAGCCAATCACACTGGGTGAACCTGTTGCAAATACTTGGTCCTCACAAAACGTGTATTCGTTGCGCTTGGATGCGCCAACTTCGGTTTCTTTCACAGCCGAGAATCCTGACGCTGACCCAATTCTGACTTTGTTTGATCCATCAGGTAACTGGCTGGCTGAAAACGACGACTTCGATGGCCTCAACAGCCGCATTGATATGGCTGAGCCGCTTCCGGCTGGCGAATACTGCATCGCGGTGAACCTTTACGGCGACGAGAATGTGCCGATCACGGTGACCGCAAAGGAATACGACGCACAAGAAGTTCTGCAGAACCTTTACGACAGTGGCGACGCCAGCCCACCATTGGATGGCAGCCATCCAATCAAAGCGCTGGGCGAATTGCAGACACGCCTGCGCGAAGACGTAAATGTGGGCGGCAACGCCACATGGTATTCATTTGATGTGTTTGACGGTGGATTGGTCTTGGTTGAGGCAATCGCCCAAGGCAATGGCGACCCCGTTCTGGCGATGTACGATGATCTTGGCCGTCAGGTTGGCTACAATGATGACAACGGCGGATCCTTGGACTCACTTCTAACTGTGCGCGTCCAGCCGGGAACCTATCTGGTCGCGGTCCGTCAACTGGACAACCAAACACAAGGCTTCATCCGCATGGTGTTCGAACGCTACGTTCCTGCGCGTCCGTAAGTTCAACGAACCCTAAGTCCAACCCCGTCCCAACCACGTGTTGGGGCGGGGTTTTTCTTTGATATTAGCGACCAGGGACTGTGATGCTAATGGAACCCGTCATCAACCCAACAGCCGTTGCCTGATCGACATACCCCGTCGCTGTTAACCCTTGCGCGTCTTGGTAGGCGGAGATTGCCCTGCGCGTGTTCTCGTCAATCACACCGTCCAAGCGACCCGGATTAAGACCCATGTCCCGCAAACGAAGCTCAAGCAATTGCGCGCGTACACCAGACAAACGCAGGTTGTTTTCCTCCGCCTGCGCCCGTGCGATTTGGGTGTCAGAAACCTGTGGTTCATTCATCTCGGCTATCCGCGCGTTCGCTTGATCTGCAAATACCCCTGACGGGTATGCGGCAAGGTATTCTTGATACCCAGCAACGCTGTCGATGCTGTCAGCAATGGACCACGCTGCGCGATCCTGCGCTTCAGCTGCGGTGCGTCGGCGGTCTTCGATTTCCTCTATCCGTGCCTTGGCGATACCCGAGAACAGCCCTTCAGGAAAACGCGCAAGATAAGCGCGATAGCCCGCTTCATCCCCGACACCACCTGTTTCCGTCCAATAGCTACGATCCCGTGCTTCTGCTTGCGCGACTGCACGCGCTTCTTCAGCATCGATTTCCGCCTGACGACGTGACGCCTGAGCATCCAAAAGGTCAATCTGATCACGCGTCAAATAAGACGATTGAGGGAAGCCATTGGATTGCTGCCAGTTCAATATCGCGCCACGCGAACCGGAACCAAAAATGCCGTCCACGCCGCGGGTATTGTAGTTCAACAAGGTAAGGTTTGATTGAACTTCACGGCGCGCGGCACGTGTTAGGTTCAGGGCTTCCTCGCTCAATCGGGCCGCTCGGTTCGGCTCAGCCAAAATCGCCTCGATCTGGGCTTCGGCGTCATTTGTAAACCGCCCTTCAGGATAACGTGCAACATAGGCACGATAGGCTTGAACACTGTCCTCGGAAGTCGTGCGATCCCAAAGCGCAGCCTCTGCGTTCAAGTCCACCTCGCTTGGACCACTTGGGGTTGGCGTCGGTGTATCAACTACGACCTCGCCCGGCATCAACACCCAATCCCTTGGTAAATAGCCACGAGAGATGATCGACGAATTAGCGGCGATTTGCTGGCCAATTGTAGCCTCTGGTTCTGTAAGGACACCCGACATCGTGGACGCTGCAATCGACGGGGTTGTCTGTAAAACTGTCACCCCCTGCGGGATATCCATGTCGCCAACGCCAGCCATAAGCCCGCTATCATCCATATCAAGATCATCCGGGTCCGCCGCGCCCATTAGCAACACCGCTTTGCCAGGGCGGGCTGCAAGAATGCGCAACACGCTATCCAACGACAGCGCGGTCCCATCAATGGTAAACAATTCAGGTTCGATCGCTTCGGCCGTCAGCAGCCAAGTGCGCGTTCCATCGGTCACGAAATGTCCTGACAATGCGACAACCAAACGATCCGCGCCGTCGGCTTGAACCTGAAACGCCGCCGCAAGATCTTTGACTGCATCAACGCGCCCGTTGGCACGGCTGGCCACATCAAACCCGAGCGCCTCAAGACGGTCCGTCGCGCCCAACAAATCATCAGCACGGTTCACCCGATCCAACTGTTCATAACGTTCATTGCCAAGGATAAGTGCAGCGTCCTGCGCCACGGCGGATATCGGCAACGCAAGGACCGTCGTCAGTAAAAGGCGGCGTACAGAAGTTTGGAACATGGAATGTCCTTTCAAATTAAAGCTAACACATATGAAGGGATTAACGTGCTGCTATTCAATATCGATGGTGTTAGTGCGCGCTCGCACGGCAAGTATTGCAAAGGTGACAGACAGCCAAAGCGCCAGAAGGCCAGGCATAAGCACAGCCAAAAAAGACACCAAAACGTCACCGGCTTGAAAACCGTGAATCGATGCAAGCGAACCAATTCCCCAATAAAGCCAGAAGACCGCAGGTGCTGCCATCACGATTGCCATGACGATCGGTCGAGCTGGCGGGTGGTCCTCCCCGTCTGTGATACGGTTAAGGTGGGTCAATGCGATGAAGGGTGTCGCAGCAAGCGCCAACAGCCCGAACATGATCAACGCGATCGATGGTTCAGAAACCGCGGACGCCCCCGCAATCAACATCAGTGCCGCATAACAGATCGCATAAACCGCCAAGACAATCGCCGCAAATTTAGGGCCTGTCAGTTTCTCGCCAAGAAGCGCCATGTCCATCCTTCAGGTTCAATCTGCCACATTACAGTCGCATCATTTTTTGCTGTATAATGCAATTATGCCAGTCATGAATGGCTTACTTATACCCAGTTTCGCCATCCCAACCCGACACGCAAGCTATTGGTTCCGAATATGAGTTTTTCCGCCGACTTTACCGCAGAAGCGCTATCACACCGCTTCATCACCCATGAAGGACCGCAAGTCATCGAGATCGTTTTCACCGGTCTCTATTTTCACACTACCACAGATGTGAACGCGTTTTATGACTGCATCGAAAACCACATTAACGAAACCGGCGAAGCACAGTGGTTTTTGATGGTAAACACCGAAGGCTACCGCATTGATGGCGATGCGTGGTTTGCCTTTACCCGCCGTGGGCAGGATTTAAACGAAGCCCATTCCATGAAAACCGTGCGTTATGACGCGGACGAAGCAACGCTAAAACAAATCGCGCGCGACAAAGGGACTGATCGTGAGAATCCGTCTTTGTTTGGATCGCGTGAAGAGGCAATGGACTTCCTAAAGTCCCTGCCTTCCAAACGGCGCACCCATACTGCGCATCACCCGAATTTCCATCAGGCCGAGTTCTTGCGCAGGCTGCACTTTGACCACAACGCAAACATCCTAGAAATCGACCTCAGCGGAATGAGCTTTGAACACTCGCGCGACGTCAACGATGTCCACAACTGGACCGAAGAAGCCATTCGCGCCACGCGTCTAAAATGGTGGATCGTGTTCAACTATGAAGGCACGCGCATTCAATCGCCCGCTTGGGTGCAGTTTTCGATGCGCTCGGAAGGTTTCAACAATACCTATTCCATGGGGTCCGTGCGTTACGCCGTTGGCTCGGAAACCGAAGCCGACAAACGTATGCGCCTAGAGGCAAAGACCGAGCGGCCGAATATTCGCAATACACGCGCCGAGGCCATTGAACGTTTGCAAGAACTTCAGGCAGACTACAGGGCGACACATTAATCGAAGGAGCGACGCCATGCTGATCTGGATGCGAAGCGAACCCCGCGAAAACGAGGCCCGCGCGCCGATGGTGCCTAAAGGTGCTGCACAACTGGTGGCGAAAGGCTGGCGCGTGATCGTTGAAGACGCCGCTGAACGTTGCATCGCGACGGACGACTACCGCGCAGCTGGATGTGAGATCGTTCCTGCGGGTTCATGGGTCGACGCGCCGCGTGAGGCGATCATCCTTGGGCTAAAAGAACTCCCCGAGGACGGCACACCGTTGCGCCACCGTCACATCATGTTCGGCCATGCCTACAAAGGCCAAGCATCAGGTCGTGTTCTGTTAGACCGTTTTAAAGATGGTGGCGGTACGTTGCTTGATCTGGAATATCTGGTGGATGAAACGGGCCGCCGCGTGGCTGCATTCGGATACTGGGCAGGTTACGCGGGTGCAGCGCTTTCCGTTATGGCGTGGGGGCACCAACAACGCGACGAGGTTCTGCAGGCGGTCGATGCATTCGCTTCAGCAGAAACAATGGCGACCCAAGTGCGCAACACCATCGACAAGGCACCAACCGCACTGATCATCGGCGCATTGGGACGCGTTGGAAGCGGTGCAACGGATTTGTGCAAGGCTGTTGGCATAGCCCCGACTGGTTGGGACATGGCAGAAACGGCGCACGGCGGGCCGTTCCCAGAAGTTTTGCAACACGATATATTGTTGAACTGCATTCTCGCCCACGAAGGCGCACCAGTTTTCGTGCAGGCCGATGCGGGCGCTGCGGCGCGCAAACTTTCGGTGATAGGTGACATTGCCTGCGACCCAGAAAGCGCGTTTTCACCAATCAAGGTCTACGGCCAAACAACCACATGGGACACGCCCACACTGCGTGCACACGAAGCACCGCCGCTGGACGTCATGGCAATTGATAACTTGCCGTCCTTGTTGCCTGCTGAAAGCACAGACGACTTTGCACGCCAGTTGTTGCCGCATTTGTTGGTGCTAGATCAACTCGACACAGGTGTTTGGGGGCGCGCAAAAGACACATTCCGAAGCCACCTTTAAGCCGCGCTAGTAAAGTTCGTCCTCCTCGGAAGACGCAGAGACGCCCAACGCATCTAGTCCATTTTCCAGATGGTCTGCCAAATGTGGCGATCCGCGCAGATAATCTTGTGTTGGCGTCGTCGCTTCATCTAATGCGGTTTCGAACGCTTCGTCCCACTCGGACGCATCAAAGCTATCCCGCCCAATCCACATGATCGCAACGAGGCTGGCCTTTTCCTCATCCCGCAGGCCAGTAATGAAGCTTTCAAACTGGCCACGGTTTCGGGCCATATCACGCGCTAGGATTATGACCTCGGCGACCTTATCAGCGTTAATTCTCATTGTTGGTCCTCCTTATTGCTAGGTCTAACTTGGCAGCTTCATACGCTACCTACGTTGATCTAGAACAAAGCGGTCATTGGCCCGTTACGGGTTCACGAACGCAAAAGGCACCCGCAGTTACCTGCGAGCGCCTTTCAATAAATATAGTTGCGCGAACTTATGACGGCAGGGAAACCCAGCGCATTCCAGTTGCTTCACCTGTTGTCAGGTTGTTCACTTGGCCCAAACCCGACGGAACGTCACCTGGATCCAATTGCAAAACCATCTGCAATTCTTCGTTTCCGTAAGAAACGCCCGTTTCAGTTGATACCAAATCAAAAGTCGCGCCGTTGGAAAGGCGAATGCAGGACTTCGCAATAAAGTCGTTGCCGCACGATACGATCACCGCTTGCTCAGGCGGGTCAGTCAGAACCGATTGGTAGTAGAACGTCAGGGTATTACCAGGCGCAAAAGGCCCAGTTTCACCGCCTGGCAATTCCGCCAGACAACCGGACAACATTGTCCCCATCAACGCCATTAGCGCCGTTTGTTTAATTCCACGCAAGATCACGATTCACTCCTCGCCAAGTCAAATAACCATCGCCACCGGGCGACAAATAAAACGTGCGGTCGCGATATGCGCCCGTCACAACAAAATAGTCTAGTGTACGTTCAACATGACCAACGCGTCCTGTGCCACCACAAATATGCGTGCCGTTCCGGCATGGCGTCAGCGAATAGGTGTGCAAATCGCCATGCTCATTCGCGACGACATAAACGCGACCTGTATCAAACGGCAGATCACGGTAGGCGACATCAATGTCGCGGCGGGTTTCATCAAGAAGGTTCACGTTTTCTACGGCGGTACGTACCGCTGACATATCAACGCTCATGCAAGCTGTAAGAGCCAAAGGGCAGAGAGTTGCCAATAGAGTCCGCATATTAAAGTCCCCCAGTTGCAGGCAACGTACCGCTCACGTTGCATTGTCTCAATAGGCATTTCGCCTTGTGGTTTTATGTACGCCCGAACAGCCGCTCAATATCGGTCAACTTAAGTTCAACATAGGTCGGGCGCCCGTGGTTGCATTGACCTGACCTTGGCGTCGTTTCCATCTCTCGCAGCAATGCGTTCATTTCTTCGCCACGCATAACGCGACCCGTGCGAATAGACCCATGACAGGCGACGCGGCTCAGAATTGCTTCAAGCTTTTCCTGCACCAATGTGCTGGACCCTTGGTCGCTCAACTCATCCAGAATATCGCGCAGCATCGCCTCTGCGTTGACCTCACCTAAAATCGCGGGAGTCTCACGCACGGCAATTGCGCCACCGCCAAACGCTTCGATCGTCAGTCCGAAACGCGTCAAATCATCCGCCACCGACAAAAGTTGCGCTGCATCCCCATCCGACATCTCAATGATCTCTGGAATCAAAAGCGCCTGCGCGGCGACGCCGTTCTCGGCCATCTGGGATTTCAGCTTTTCGTAAACAAGACGTTCATGGGCGGCATGTCCATCAACAATGACAATCCCGTTTTCGGTTTGCGCGATGATGTAATTCTCATGCACTTGCGCGCGCGCCGCCCCAAGGGGGCGCTCCTCGGCGCGTGGTTCATCGTCGACCACATCAACACGGCCAGACATATCTGGCGTCATTTCCGCAAAGCCCATTGTGGTTTCGGGCGCACGGTACGCAGGTCCATTCCCCCGATGCTGGCGATCCATCTGATAGACACGCCCTTCGGTTTGCTCGGGCTGCAATGCGCTCAGGGTTTCGTTGGCGACTGTCGTTGACGCGCGATGACCTGCATCGGCCAAGGCAGCCCGCAGCCCGCTAACAATAAGGCTGCGCACAACACCGGGGTCACGAAACCGCACCTCGGATTTCGCAGGATGCACGTTCACATCAACACGCGTCGGATCAAGGTCAATGAACAGGCATGCGGCTGGGTGACGGTCACGGCTGAGCGTATCCATATAAGCCCCGCGCAATGCCCCGATCAGAACCTTGTCGCGCACAGGGCGGCCATTCACGTACAAAAACTGCTGCACTGCAGAGCCGCGCGAATAGGTCGGCAGCGCCGCGTAACCCGTTAGATGCACATCCTCGCGGATCACATCAATCGGCAGGGCATTGTCGGCAAAATCCTTACCCAAGACACTGCGCAAACGGGCATGAAGCCCCTCAAACATGTCCCCTGTTTCTGCATCTGCGCGAAACGTCACGCGGGATTTCCCTTGAGACACATCCGTTAGAATAAAGGTCACAAACGGCTCCGCCATCGCAAGACGTTTTATTACATCATTGATCGCCTGCATCTCAGCGCGATCAGTGCGCAGGAACTTTAGACGCGCAGGCGTCGCATAAAACAAATCGCGCAACTCAACGACAGTCCCTGTCGTGAGGGCAGCAGGGCGAACAGCATCATGTTCACCACCGGAAACTGAAATTTCAGCGCCCTCGCCATCGGCCGTGCGGCTGCGGATCGTCAGACGGCCAACGGCCCCTAAAGACGGCAACGCCTCGCCACGAAATCCGAAACTGTGAATGTTAAGCAGATCAGTTCCGTCGATCTTTGACGTTGCATGACGCGACAGCGCGAGCGGCAGATCATCCGCCGTCATTCCCACGCCATTGTCCGTCACGCGGATCAGGGTTTTGCCGCCATCGGCAATGGAAATTTCAACCCGCGTGGCCTTCGCATCAAGCGCGTTTTCCACGAGCTCTTTCACAGCAGAAGCAGGGCGTTCAACAACCTCACCCGCAGCAATACGGTTGATCGCAGCATCATCAAGCTGTCGAATAACGGGGCGTTGAGCGCCTATGTTGGGGTCAGGTGATGACATAACGCTATGGATAGCATGTCACCGGCCGATTCTGACAGGGTTATTGATAGTTAATCGCTGCTTTCCAAACCGTCAGGCTGACCAACAACAACGAAGTGCAAACCATCAGGGTTCAACAGCTCCGCCGCGACACGGTTCACGTCATCCAGCGTAACCGCGTTCACAAAATCATTGCGATTCACGATGTATTCCGGCGTTAGATCCGTCCACTGCATCCCAGCAAGAATCCCTGCGATTTCGGCATTGCCATCAAACCGCAACGGATAGGCACCCGTCAGATAGGTTTTCGCCTGTTCCAACTCTTCCGCACTTACGCCTTCACTCGCCATCAGTGCCCATTCCGCGCGCACCACATCGACGACTTCTGCCATCGTCGCGTTCGCAGAAGCAACGGAACCAAGGTAGATCTCGCTACTGGTTTTGGGGACAAGGAACGTTGAAATCCCATAGGTCAGCCCGCGTTTTTCACGCACTTCGTGCATAAGGCGGCTTTCAACACCGCGCCCACCAAGTACTTCGTTCAACAAATATGCCGCGAAAAAGTCGTCGTCGTCACGTTCAATACCGGCGTGGCCAAACAAAGCGACCGACTGCGGCGTGTCGAATGGCACGACTGTCAGGCCACCGTCCAAACCAAATTCCACACGCGACGGCAGTTCAGGGCCGTCCACTGGCAAATCACCCAGCAAGTCGTCCATCAACGCGCCAAGCTCCTCAGCAGAAATATCACCAGCGGCACCCACATAAATGCGGGACTTAACCAGCGCATTGCGGTGCGCTTCGAACAGGTCAGCTTGCGTCAATGACGCGACGGTTTCGGCCGTGCCATCAATCGAAGACCCATAAGGATGATCGCCAAACGCAGCGGCATCAAACGCGGCGCTTGCGATGCTGTCAGGATCTTGCGCGTCTGAACGAAGGATGGATTGCACCTGCGCACGCACGCGTTCAATTGAATCTTCATCAAAGCTCGGGTCGGACAACGCATCGCGCAGCAAAGCCATGGCTTCACCACGGTTTTCAGTCAGGAATGTCGCGGTTATCGCGATTGAATCGTCATGGGCACGAAACCCGAATGACGCTGCAATGCCTTCAAGCGTTGCTTGGAACTCACGCGCGGATAGGTCACCTGACCCTTCTTCCAGTAGCGCCATCATCAGGTTCGTGGCACCCCGTTTACCGGGCATGTCCAACGAAGCACCGCCATCAATTATTATCTCAAGCGCGACAAACGGAATCGATTCTTCCTGTACCAGCCATGCATCGATACCACCGGGTGACGTCACCTCTTGGATTTCCATTTGCGCGTGGGCGCTGGCAGCGGAAAGCGTCAGGAATACTGCAAATATATAGCGGATCATTGAAGAATCTCCCGGCTTGGAACAACCCAGCCTGTAACGGATTGGTCGCGATCTAAAACGCGTTCGGCGGCTGCAAGCACGTCTTCTGCCGTGACCGCCTGTAAAATGTCGGGCCATGCTTGCACGTCCTCAACCGTAAGGCCGGACGTCAACGCGGCACCGTAGCGGCGTGCCAACCCACCAACATTATCACGGGCGTAGATTTCACCCGCCTTCAACTGGGTACGCAGGGCTTCCATACGAACTGGATCGATGCCGTCTTCAAGGAACGCAGCGACCGCTGCATCCATTGCGTTCTCGGCGTCTTGTAAGGTCACGCCTTCTGCGGGGACCACAGTAAGGCCGAACGTACCATCATCAAGGTTTAGCCCGTCATAAAATGCCCCCGAATAAACAGCCGTGTTCGTATCAAACTGCAATGCAATCCCAAGCGCTGACGTAAACGGCGACCCACCCAGAAGTTCCGCCAAATAGGTCAGCGCGGCGGCTTCCTCCTGCGCACCCTCATCCCGCTCGGGCGCAATATAGGTGCGGCTGATATAAGACTGCGCGACCCGCGGGTCTTCAAATATTAGACGGCGCTCTGCGGTTTGCGGTGGTTCCTGCGTGCGGAAGCGTTCCGGCAAATTCGGTTCAATCGGAAGCGGGCCATAGTGTTCTTGGGCCAACGCCAAAACCTCGTCTGGCTGCACGTCACCCGCAACGACTAGGATCGCGTTATTGGGCGAATAATAGATATCGTAGAACGCCAGTGCATCCTCCATATCGAGCATTTCCATCTCGTGTTTCCATCCGATGATTGGCACGCCGTATCGATGGTTCAAAAACTGCGCTGCCCGCATCTGTTCACGCGCCAGCGCACCGGGGGAATTTTCGGTGCGTTGGTTGCGTTCTTCCAAAATAACGCCACGCTCAGTCACGATATCTTCTTCGGTCAGCACCAGATTGTTCATGCGGTCAGCTTCATATTGCATCATCAGCGGCAAGCGGTCCGCCGCTACGCGCTGGAAATATCCCGTGTAATCATAGCTAGTGAACGCGTTATCCGAGCCACCGTTCTCCGCGACGATGCGCTGGAACTCACCTGATTCAACTGTGTCTGTCGCCTTGAACAGTAGATGTTCGAGGTAATGCGCCACACCAGAGCTGCCAACAGGTTCATCCGCGGACCCCGCGCGATACCACAGCATATGAACGACAACCGGCGCACGGTGATCTTCGATGACCACAACGTCCATTCCATTATCGAGCTGATAGGTTGTGACCTCTTCGGCGAGGGTCGTCGTGGCAAACACGGCAAGGGCCGCAGCTAATAGGCGCATCAAATTACTCCGCAAATGTCTAGAAAGAACCTACGCCTCACAGGGCGAGCTTCAAGAGGCCATACGCGGTTGTGAGGTAGATGTTAGTTATTGTGGTGGCGCAGTCGGTGTCGCAATACCCGCATCACGGAACCGCTGAAGTTCTGCGTAAGCATCAAGCGCTTGGCGCGAATAGGCCCCGAAATAACGATCACGGCCACGGAAGAACCCGAAACGGGTCTGACGATTGCGGAGTGCCGCATCCTCAGTCGCAAGCGTCTGGCGAATTGCAGGGTCAACACCATTGCGGCCAGCCGCAGTAACCAACGCACCATCACCCGCCGGAATACCGTTCGGGGTCAGCGCATTAGGATTACCGCCAAGAACAGCGACAGCATCAGCGTTCGGGCGCGGGTCTGTCAGGTTAGCACCACCAGGTGTGGGCGTTGGAAGGTTCGTGATGTCAGTCGGCAAAGTCAGCGGTTGCATTGGCAACACGCGGAATTCATCCGGGCCACCGCCATTTGAACGCAGGTCACGCAAGCCACGATCACCGCCCGCGCAGGCGGAAAGCATCGCAATCATTCCGAAACATAAAATCAGTTTCATTCTACCCTCACGTCTTCCTTAAGGCGTTTTAGCGTAAACCTAGCGGCACGTCACGCAGTCTTCTTTTTGTTGCCGCCATCGGTGAACAGCACAAGGCCAATTGCGCCAGCAAAGATGGAAATATCCGCGATATTGAACGCATAAGGGTTGTTAATTCCGCAGCAAGACATGTTGATGAAATCCGCGACTGCGCCATGAATAACGCGATCCACAACGTTGCCCAGCGCACCGCCGACTAACAAACCCGCACTGATATAAGCCCACCGCCCGATGTTCTTTTCACGGCGGATCCACCAGATCACGAAGGCCGAAATGGCCAATGCCACCCCAATCAGAACCCAACGCATGTCAAAATCAGCAAACAGGCCGAAGTTCACGCCACGGTTCCACGCCATACGCAAAGTCAGGAACGGCGCGAAAACGTCATAAGTTTGGTTTGGTTGTGCCGGAAGGTTCACCAGATAAAGCACGACATATTTCGTCGCTTGATCCAGTAAGAAGATCCAAAAGCCTGTCCAAAATGTAAGCCGCATCAACGTGGCCCTTTCAACGAATTGTTAGTGCCGAAAATGGCGCATACCCGTAAAGACCATCGCAAGACCGGCCTCATCGGCGGCCGCAATCACTTCGTCATCTCTCATAGACCCACCAGGTTGGATCACGCAAGACGCACCAGCCGCAGCAGCTTCAAGCAAACCGTCTGCGAATGGGAAGAACGCGTCTGACGCGACAGCCGCACCTTTGGCGAGGCTTTCCGGCAAACCAAGTGCATCCGCCATACGTTGCGCTTTGGTCGCAGCAATCAGTGCTGAATCAACACGCGACATTTGCCCAGCGCCAACACCCACAGTTGCACCATCTTTCACGTAAACAATCGCGTTGGATTTCACGTGCTTGGCTACTTTCCAAGCAAACAACAGATCAGCAAGCTGTTCATCCGTCGGTGCTACCTTGGTCACGACCTTCAGGTCAGCCGCTGTAATGTGTCCATTGTCTTTGTTCTGCATCAGATACCCACCGGACACTTGGCGAATGGTTTCAGCGACTGCCATCGGATCGGCCAACCCGCCAGTCGTCAGCAAGCGCAAGTTTTTCTTCGCTGCGAACATCGCTTTGGCTTCATCCGTTACGGACGGCGCGATGACAACTTCAGTGAAAATGCCAGTGATCGCCTCAGCGGTTTCCGCATCCAGTTCACCATTCAACGCGATGATACCACCAAACGCAGACGTCTGATCGCACTCAAACGCCGATTTGTAGGCTTCGGCCAGTGTTGCACCCTTTGCCACGCCGCACGGGTTCGCGTGTTTGATGATCGCAACCGCGGGGCCATCTTCGGCGCTAAACTCGCTAACCAGCTCGAACGCGGCATCGGTGTCGTTGATGTTGTTATAAGACAGTTCTTTACCCTGATGCTGGGTCGCTGTGGCAACGCCTGCGCGGTTAGAACCATCAGTGTAAAACGCCGCCGCTTGATGTGGGTTTTCACCGTAGCGCAATGTTTGCGCCAATGTGCCCGCAACAGCCTTGCGGCGTGGTGCAGCGTTTCCAATGGCACCAGCCATCCATGTGCTGACAGCCGCATCATACGCCCCCGTGCGTGCATATGCGGTTTGTGCCAACGTCTGGCGGAACGCGAATGACGTCGCGCCGTCGTTGGCGTCCAGCTCAGCCAGCAGTGCGTCGTAATCTTCAACATCAACAACCACGTTCACGAAGGAATGGTTCTTCGCCGCCGCGCGGATCATCGCAGGGCCACCAATGTCGATGTTTTCGATCATTTCGTCGTACTCAGCACCGCGCGCCAAAGCCGCTTCAAACGGGTACAGGTTCACAACCAACAGATCGATCGCGTCAATGTTGTGCTCTTCCATCGCTGCGACGTGTTCATCGTTGTCACGCAGCGCCAAAAGGCCGCCATGCACACCGGGGTGCAACGTCTTAACACGCCCGTCCATCATCTCAGGGAAACCTGTCACATCCGCCACATCGCGAACCTCAAGGCCCGCATCACGCAGCGTCTTGGCGCTACCACCTGTCGAGAGCAGCTCAACACCGCGCGCCGCGAGCGCCTTTCCCAGTTCAATTAGTCCAGTCTTGTCAGAAACAGACAGCAAAGCACGGGAAATAGGGTGAAGGTCAGTCATGTGGGCCCCCTCAGGCAAATCAATCATCCAGTTCCGAACCGGTCTCTCGTACGTCGCGCAACGCAGTTGGCGTGTCTTGCGCTTTGGACAAGGACCAGCGGATGCGGGTCGCATATGTCATTGCGCGTCCGGATAAAACCACCTGTTGCGTCGCACGCGGGCGCAAACGCCCATTTTCTAGATAAACTGACGGTTCAAGGTGCAATTCACCGGCTCCATCATGGCGAAACACCCAGATTTCACCCGATTTCTGCGTCAACGAGATCGCCGCGCCGCCTAAATCAATCTCTGCATCGACCTCTGGATGCAGATGGAACCGCACAGACCATGGGATGCCTTGCAGCTTTTCACCGTCCAACGCGCGGTCAAACTTCGGCTCATCAACCTTATCGAGAATCGTTAACAGGTCTTCACCAGCCAGTGCGCGCCCGTCTTGGCTAAGGTCCAGCGTGCGCACATGGGTCAGACCGTGTGATGCGCGGTAACCATCGTGGGCCATGGCAAGGCGACTACCATCCGTGAGGGCCGATATTTCGGATTGAACATCTTTGGGGCCAACGCTCAAACGTTCAACACCGTCTTTACCAACCACAATCCGTGACGAGGAAACGCCCTCAATCGAAAGCGTTGAATGACTCGGCGTGGCGCGTCCAGCGCGACGCCATTCGGGACCAAAGCTGCTTCCTGATCCGCAATTCACAATTAACGGACGCCGTCCCGATGTAAGCTCAAACGCGAGGGTTGATGCATGGGCCTCTGCATCAGCTGCACCGCTCGGCGGTGCGGCAACATCAGCAATCAAGCTGGTGCGCCCTGCGTGCATACGCCCATAGCCCATGTGCAACCCGTTGTCCGGTTGTTCCAACGTACCAACAGACGCCAACGCCTGATCAAGCCAGCCATCCAGCCCGCGCCCGCCACCATGAAAACGTGCCAACCCACCATCAGAATGACGCATCGCACGCAGTGCAGGTGCAATCCGTGCCATAGCGGCGCTTAACGATTGAGGAACCTCACGCTCGGCATCGCGCAAAGCGGAATCAACCCAAGTAAATAGAGTTAGAATTTGCAGCAACTCTTCGGGGTTACGTGATGGAATGCCACCATCAGGTCCGATCTGGCTTTTGCAATCGCGCATCAAGACTGAAACCGCAGGCTCTACACGATCTTCCATACCTTGCAGCGACAGACCCGCATAAATCATACCCGCGAGGGCCTCAAACCTTGGCAGCCCAGCGCGCGCGACATGCCAGCGACGCGAAAGAAAGATCGCCTGCTGCGCAGCGGATCGAAAATACGCTTCCGATGTTTCCTTATCAGCGCCACGCAGCAAGAAAAATCCATGTGCGATCCAGCGGATCAGGCGACGCCCCGTAATGTCAGGCGTCCACCCTGCCCCGCGTCCGTGGCCGTACCGGGCAATCCAGTCAACCAACCAGCTTTGCGCAAGTTGACGTGCTTTCACGTCCCCCACGGCCGCCAGATCATCAAGCCATTCAAATCCGTGGGCAGAATTCGTTGACGTATCAACCCGTTCTGCGGCTTCCCAAATGCTCATTGATGGAGCTTCGATCAGATGGCCAGAGAACAGGAAATTGCCAGCAAGCAACTGACGGCCCCGCGCAAAATGGCCAATCATCTTTGGTTCAGGGTTGGACTTAAACCCAGTTGCGGGGCGCGAACGCGCTGCACGGCGCGCATGCAGCCGGTTCATAAGACGCACGCGTCTTGAATAGGTGTCAGTTGTGTCGACCACGTCGTCTTGCCTCTCGCCCGTGCTATTCAGCATCTTTGCGTTATGGCCTTATACGTTGGGTCGCGCTCTAAGTCACTGGGGCTTTCGCAATTGCGCGATGTAAAACCCGTCCATCCCGCCTTGCTCGGCCCAATAATCAGGCCGCAAGCGCAGTCCACCATCCTCTGTGCGCCATGCGGCATCAATACCACTGCGCTCAAGCGCGGCGGCTTCAACTTTCAGACCAGCGTGGCGTTCCAGCGCTTCTTCAACCTGAACTTCGCCCTCATCCGGCAACAGCGAACAGGTGCAAAACACCAAACGCCCACCCGGTTTAAGCAAGCTAAGCGCGTGGTCGATCATCCGCGCTTGCTGATCAATCAGCATCCCAAACTCAGACCCATCTTTGGCATAGGGCAAATCAGGGTGACGGCGGATCGTGCCAGTCGCTGAACACGGTGCATCCAACAAAATCGCATCAAACCCGTCTTCGGTGAATGCAAATGCATCCGACTTAACGGTCTTTGCGCTTAGCCCTGTGCGTTTCAAGTTTTCACCAACACGGATCATACGCCCCTCGGATGCGTCCACAGCAGTCACATCAGCGCCAGCAGCGGCCAGTTGCATGGTCTTCCCACCCGGTGCAGCACATAGGTCGAGGATTTTTTCTCCCTTTTGCGGGTCAAGCACCAGCACTGGAATCGCGGCGGCAGCATCTTGAACCCACCAATCACCCGCCTCAAATCCGGGCAAGGCGGACACTTGACCTGCATCCTTCAACCGGATCGACCCAGTCGGCAAAATCTCGCCCTTCAATACGTCATTTGCGGCCTTCACATCGCCCTTAACCGTAATATCAAGCGGCGCACCGGCAAACTGAACCGCTTCGATCGCGGCGATAACCTCAGGGCCGTACGCGTCTTTAAGTGGCTTGCGCAACCAACCGGGCATGCGTGGAAGTGCGAGCTTGGCCCAACCTTCTGGCCCTTCAGAGGCAACCTTGCGCAAAACCGCATTCACCAGCCCCTTCATGGAAGACGTACGCTTGTTGCGTGCGACCATTTCGACACCAGCGTTCACAACGCCATGCGCCGCTTCACCACCCGCAAGCTCAACCGTGCAAAGACGCAGCACGTTGCGCACCTGCAACGGCGGAGTTTTCTGCAAGAACCGCGCAAGCATCCGGTCCGCACGCGCCAAACCGCGCAATGTCTCTGTCGCTAGGCGCTGGGCGCGGGCGCGATCTTCTGGCGACAGGTGCTGTAACGCCCCCTCACCGATCACCTCGGGAAGCAATTTCCCCTCTCCGGTGACCTGATCGAGCATGTAAAGTGCGGCCCTGCGTGGCCCGAGGCCCTGTTGCTGCGACATCTGTTATCCTTGGCTATTGATCGCTGCGGGGTATATCACACATACAACCACCGCAAGGAGCCGACATGAGTGATCCGCACAAAGACCTGCCCGATGCCGCCAAACGCGCACTGGCAGAAGCCGATGAACGTCGCAAAAACGACAAATCCGCTGACCTGCCAGCAGAGCTCGGGGGCCGCGACGGGCCAGAGCCCGTGCGTTTTGGCGATTGGGAGAAAAAGGGTATCGCAGTCGACTTTTAACTTACCAATCAACGGTTCCGGTAATCAGCCCTCAGACAACCCCAGAACATCAAGCATATCGTAGCTGCCTGGCTTCTTGTCTTGACCCCAAATCGCGGCTTTCAGTGCGCCACGGGCAAAAATCGCGCGGTCCGTGGCAATATGGGTCAGCTTGATACGCTCCCCAGCGGCTGCAAACAGCACATCATGTTCACCAACAATGTCGCCACCACGAATGGCGCTGAACCCAATGTCGCCACGCGTGCGTGCACCTGTGATTCCGTCGCGACCAGAATCGCTCACGTCACTTAGCGATACACCGCGCCCTTCGGCGGCAGCTTCACCCAACATCAAAGCCGTACCTGACGGTGCGTCGACCTTATGGTGGTGGTGCGCTTCAATAACCTCGATATCGAAATCTTCATCAAGCGCTGCAGCAACCTTTTTGGTCAGTTGCACCAACAGGTTAACGCCCAGCGACATATTCCCTGCCCGCACAATCACCGCGTGATGCGCAGCGGCGTCTAGCTTTTTAATATCCTCGTCCGTCAGCCCCGTCGTGCCAATAACATGCACAGCGTGCGCCTGCGCTGCCAATTCTGCGAACCCAATCGTCGCTGCCGGTGCTGTAAAATCAATAATTGCTTGGGCTTTGGCAAATGTTTCAACCGGATCATCACTCACGGTAACGCCCAACGCCACACCGCCCATCGCAACACCTACATCCTGACCGACCCAATCATGGCCTGTGCGTTCCAACACACCAACCAATTTACACGCCTCGGACGCCTGAACAGCATTGATCAACATCTGACCCATACGGCCAGATCCACCTGTCACCACAATCCCTGGCAAATCCGTCATGTTGTATCCTTCCGTCACATTGGCGTTGGCATGCTTGGCAAGCCGCCCCACACCCCTTACATGGGCTGCATGGCAAAGAACAGTTTTCAAGGCAAGGACGGTCCATCAACGCGGCAATTGCGCGTTGGCGAATTGATCCGTCGAACAATGTCGCAGCTTTTGCAGCGCGGTGAGGTCCATGACCCCGACCTGCAACGCATGTCTATTACCGTAGGCGAAGTGCGCATGACCCCCGATCTTTCGATCGCGACCTGTTTCGTTCTGCCCCTTGGTGGCAAGGATGCAGACCTCGCGATTGCGGCACTCGCGCGAAATAAGGGTGAGCTTAGGCACCTCATTTCCAAAGACGTAAAGCTCAAGGTCACGCCGGACCTGCGGTTCCGTATCGACGATATGTACGACCGCATGGACGCCACCCGCGCCATGTTCGCAGAAGACCGCGTCGCCAAAGACGTCGCAGCACCTGATTCTGACGAGGACGCGTAATGCGTTGGCTGGCCGCTCTCGCGCTGCTGGCCTCTCCTGCGGCCGCCGAAGACCACCTCGAGGTGGTCTGTGATGACGTAAGCCACCTTGGTGCATCCTATACGCTATGTGAAATACCGGCTGGCAGCGATATGCAGCTGTTCTTGCGTGATGATCAGGGCGCAGTGTTGGGCAGCTTTTCCGCCGTCGAAGAGAACGAAAGCCGTCCGTTACTGTTCGCAATGAATGCCGGCATGTACCACGCTGACCGCGCGCCCGTTGGCCACTATGTCGAAGATAGCATCGAGGAAATGCGCGTTATCACCTCGGATGGCCCCGGTAATTTCGGCCTCCTCCCAAATGGTGTTTTCTGCATTGGTGATGGTCTGCACGTTTTTGAAACGAACGACTATGTCACCCAAACTCCGACCTGTGAGTACGCGACCCAGTCCGGCCCCATGTTGGTGATTGATGGCGCACTGCATCCTCGCTTCATTCCAAACGGCACGTCGAAATTCATCCGCAATGGTGTTGGAACGTTTGAAGACGGTTCACTCTCTGTGTTCGCGATCTCGAACGAACCCGTAAATTTTCACAACTTTGCCACCCTGTTTCGCGATGTCATCAACGCGGACAACGCACTATACTTCGATGGTAAAGTAAGCCGCCTATATTCCCCGTCGAACAACCGGTCCGATTTTGGCTGGCAGCTTGGCCCAATCGTAGGTGTGCTCGCGCCGCAATAGCCACTGCTTGACGCCACGGGTTGGGCAGACTACCCCGCCCGCTTGACCTGATTTCCGGAGTTCTTCACATGGCACGTAAACGCAAAGGCCGCGACCTGCACGGGTGGCTTGTGGTGGATAAACCTGCGGGAATCACCTCGACATCTGTCGTGAACAAAGTGAAATGGGCGCTTGATGCAAAAAAGGCTGGCCATGCCGGCACGCTCGATCCCGAAGCAACCGGTGTTTTGGCCGTGGCTTTGGGCGAAGCGACCAAGACAGTCCCCTACATCACGGACGCGCTAAAGGCCTATACCTTCACCGTGCGCCTTGGTCAGAAAACCAACACCGACGATGCAGAGGGCGAAGTCACTGACGAAAGTGACAAGCGCCCAACCGACGATGAAATCAAAGCACAGCTCGGGCAGTTCGTTGGCGACATCATGCAAGTCCCACCGTTGTTCTCCGCCGTTAAAATCGACGGTCAACGCGCCTATAAACGTGCACGTGACGGTGAAGACTTCGAAATCGATGCCCGTCCCCTTTGGGTTGAAGAACTGCTGCTTATCGACCGCCCAGATCAGGACCACGTCACCCTAGAAATGACCTGCGGCAAGGGCGGCTACGTTCGCTCAATCGCACGTGACTTGGGCGAAGCACTAGGCTGTCACGGCCACGTGCGCGAGCTGCGCCGAGTCTGGTCCGGCCCGTTTGACGCCAAAGACGGCGTCACGCTTGAACAGCTGGACGAGAATGCCAAAACCGAAGCGCTCGATCACTTAATCCTCCCGCTTGAAGTAGGCCTCGATGAATTGCCCCGCGTGCATTGCCCAGAATCCAGCATCATCAAACTGCGCAACGGCAACCCCGCGCTTGTCATGGGCGATGTTGAGTATGGCGATGAATGCTGGGCCGAACATGATGGCCAAGCGATCGCCGTCGGCATCTTCAAAGCAGGTGAAATTCACCCAACGCGGGTTTTCGTGCGTTAACGATGCTGGTCTATCAGGATCGGATTGCCATCCGGATCAATAACCACAAATGACCCGATACCGGTGTCTTCTCCGGCTTCTTGGCTCACCTCATGCCCCGCAGCTTTCACCTTGGCCTTAATATCACGCACATCGTCAAACGGATTCACTTCGCCCGCTGACTGGTCCCACCCTGGGTTAAACGTCAGCATGTTTCGCTCAAACATACCCTGAAACAGCCCAACCAGCGTCTCGCCGTTCTTCATTATTGCGTAATTATGCTCAACTGTTCCGCCAAAATGGATGAACCCTAGGTCCCCATAGAACGCCATAGATTTACTGAGGTCTTTGACCGTGAGACTGATTGAAAATGCGCCGAGTTTCATGATGTATCCTTTCGATTTGGCCCTACCCTAGCACAAATTGGCCAAGGTCGGCATAAGCACCCCATGATCACACGCACACATACCAAAGGCGACGCACCCTCAACCGCCATTTATTCTGATTGCGAACGCTACCGTTATTCCCTGACGCGGATATGGGACGACGCCGGAAGCAAGGTGCATTTCGTTATGCTCAACCCTTCCACCGCAACCGAAGTGCAAAATGATCCAACCGTTGAGCGCTGCGAACGTCGTGCGCGCGCGTTGGGGCATGGCGGCTTTCGCGTGACCAACATTTTTGCGTGGCGCGATACAGACCCACGCAACATGCGCGCCGCCGCCGAACCAATCGGCGAAGCGAACGACGACACAATCCGCGAAGGCGCGGCTTGGGCTGATGTCACGATTTGCGCGTGGGGCGCACATGGGGAACACCTAGCACGAGGTGCCGAAGTCGCCGTGCTTTTGCAGAAAACCGGCGCCGATCTGATGCATCTAGGGCTGACCAAAGCAGGCCACCCAAAGCACCCCCTCTATATCGCCTACACCCAACAACCTGAGCCTTGGCAGCGCCCTTAACGCAATACGTTGTTAACCAGTTAGCTATTGTTTTAAGGATTTTGAGAGCCTTTGAGTGTATCCACAGATCAATGCAGGCCATGTGCTTGTCGTTTGAAAAAGGTCATTTGATATGCTCGCAATCCTAGGTCTCCTCGGCGTCGCCCTCGCTGGAACTGCATTTGTCAGCCTTCCAACTGGAGGCGAACAAGGTGACGCCCCCGAACCTGAAGAGAATATCGATAATGGTCTTCAAGATACCGATTTGTTGGATCTTGCAGCGCCGAACGATAGCCTCATTGGGTCAGATGACGGTATCACGGCTGAAACAACCGACGGGTACGACGAATTCTATGGTGGCGATGGCGCTGACATTGCCAACGGGCAGGACGGCGGTGACTATCTTGATGGCCGCGGCGGCGATGACACGCTGCACGGTGACGCCGGCGATGACCATATTCACGGCGGCGCTGGCGACGACGAAGTTGCAGGTGGCGACGGCGATGACCTCGTCTTCGGCTACATTGGCGATGACGACATGACAGGCGGAACCGGCTATGATTCCCTCATCGCGGGTGACGGCGACGATGCGCTTGATGGCGGTGAAGGAAACGACACGCTTCTTGGCGGATATGGCGATGACACGCTGATCGGCGGCGCGGGGAATGATAACCTTCAAGGCAGTGAAGGTGACGATCTGATCGATGGCGTCACTGGTGAAGAAACCGCCGAAAGGGACTACCTCAATGGCAGTGAAGGGCGCGACACGCTGATCGGCAATGACGGCGATGTTATGTCAGGCGGCGCAGACAGTGACCGCTTTGAGGTCGACAGTGGCACCGTTTCCATCATGGACTACTCCGACGAGGATGTGTTGGTCCTTAATTTTGAAGGCACCCCTCCGGAATTAACCACGCAAACCACGTCAAACGGGACAGTGCTCCTTGCAAATGGCGCTCCGGTGGCTTCGCTGTTCGGCGTGACATCATTTGATGTCGGCACGGTCCAACTCATCGCTTCTTAATTCCAGTTCACCAACGCGTTTGTATTTTTCCTTTGCCTAAACGGGGGAATCTTCCTATACGCCCGCAATCATCCCCAATGTACTGGGGGTGTTCACCCTCCACGGGCCCTGCTGGACGACATCCCGGCTTGTGCCATCCACCCTTTTGATAAGGAGACCCCGATGTCGATTACTGCTGAAGAAAAAACACGCTTGATGAAAGAATTCGCGACCAAAGAAGGCGACACAGGTTCGCCGGAAGTACAGGTTGCTATCCTTACATCCCGCATCACGACACTCACAGAGCACTTCAAGACCCACAAGAAAGACAACCACGGTCGTCGTGGTCTTTTGAAAATGGTTGCTCTGCGTCGCAAGCTTTTGGACTACACCAAAGGCAAAGATGAGGCCCGTTACCAGGACCTGATCAAACGTCTCGGCATCCGTCGTTAAACCGACAATTCGCAGAATTGGCGGAGTGCGCAGGCAGCGTTTTACTTCAAAACGCGTTGCGCACCCCGTTTCAAGTTCTCGCCAAATTATTCGAAACCGCCCCAGCCTCGCTCGGGCGGTTTTGTTTTGCCCGCAAGCAGGATAGCTCTCACCTATGGACATTTTCCTCATCACCGCCCCTGGTCTGCAAGACCTTCTCGCGACTGAAGCCCGCGAAAAGGGCTTCAAGGTCACATCCGTAATTGCAGGCGGTGTTACGCTGCGCGGTGAATGGCCAGAGGTTTGGCGCGCTAACTTGCAACTGCGCGGTGCAAACCGTGTTTTGGCCCGCATCACCGAATTTCGCGCGCTTTACCTGTCGCAACTTGAACTGAACGCTAAAGAATTCGACTGGGCTGAAATCTTGCCCCACGGTTCCGAAATCAAAGTTGAGGCGACATGCCATAAGTCGAAAATTTACCATGCCGGGGCCGCCAAGGAGCGTGTGGAAACCGCGCTTTCGCTGAGCGGCTACATCATTGCATCGGGCGAGATTGAGGTTGACTACAACATTCGCGTTCGGATTGACCGCGATATCGTTACGTTTTCTCTCGATACGTCTGGCGAGGCCCTGCACAAACGCGGGTACAAAGAAGCGGTAAACAAAGCCCCGATGCGCGAAACGATGGCGTCTTTGTTCCTACGCGAGGCAGGCTTCACCGGAAAAGAACCGCTTTATGATCCCATGTGCGGGTCCGGCACGTTTCCGATTGAAGCAGCCGAAATCGCCCTGCGTCTTGATTGTGGTCGGGCGCGGCCCTTCACGTTCCAATCCCTCCCGCATTTTGATCCAGACACCTATGAGGCTATGCGCAGCCCACTGCGCGACGCCGCATTCAATGTCTACGGGTCTGACCGAGATGCTGGTGCGATTGCGATGAGCCAAGCCAACGCCGAGCGCGCAGGCGTAAGCGACATTTCAGAATTTTCCGTCAAGCCAATCTCTGAAATCACAACACCTTGCGAAGACAAAGGTCTGGTTATCGCCAACCCGCCTTACGGCGGGCGCATCGGAAATAAGAAACCGCTGTTCGGGCTATACGCATCCTTTGGCGAACGCCTGCTGGCTGAGTTCAAAGGCTGGCGTGTTGGGATCATCACCACTGAACCGAGCCTCGCCAAGGCAACCAAGTTGCCGTTTAAGCCTGTTGGGCCAGTGGTAGATCACGGTGGCATGAAGGTGCGCCTGTATCAAACCGCCCCATTATAAAAGTTCGACGGAAAACGACGGCCGCTACGTAGTATCTGTGATATCATGCGTCGCATAAACGCACGCCACAAACGGGAGCTTCCAATGTCCATTTCACATCATCCATTCACAGCTGCAGTACTAGCCTGTGCTTTCGTAACCCCTGCTTTCGCCGATAGCACCGATGATCGCCTTCACGAAATCAGCCACCAGTTCGAAAACGCGAACGTCATCAGCGGGCCTGAACTTGTTGATTGCACATTGTCCGGCGGTGCGGAAACCACCTGCTTCACCATCACCGTGAAAGCCGAGCCGCAGGATTACGAACCCGGTCCATGGTGTCCGACTTCTGTCAGTGATGGGCCAGAATTGGCGGGCAAATGGTTTGTCGAAGGCGCGTTTGTCGATGCAGATGGCGCGTTCATGTCCTCATTGGCAGATGTTTACGATGATCCGAAATGGCAAATGGTTGATCCGGAGACGGGTGAGATCAAGGTCACCGACACGATTGAGCAATGCGCCGCAGCCGCGCGCCCTAACGTTGGTCCTGAGTACGAAAACTTCTGCGTTGTGTGTGAACCATCTTACATGGATGAAGATGCGACAGTGACGTACACGATCCCGCTTGAACCAATTGCACAAGACAACCCGACACCCACAAGCCAAACCGGATCAGGCGTCGCTTTCAACGGCGTGCGCCTTGATGGCCCAGCGCCTGTTGATGCCATTCTTGGTGCCTACACGGTTGCACCCTTCGATGACTGTGGCGGGCACGTGAATTTGCATGTGGGTTACCATTACCACGCAGCGACCGATTGCCTCGAAACCACGGCACAAGTTGACGAAGGCGATGCGCCGATCATCGGTCTTGCGATGGACGGTTACGACATTCGCGCCAACCTCGGTGTGGCCGAGACCACTCTGGACGAATGTAACGGCCACGATCAAGGCGACGGGTATCACTATCACGCTGGCGAAGAAGGCGCGAACCTGATCCTTGGCTGTATAACGGCCCAAACAGGATGTGTCGCCGAAGAACCCGGCCAGACCTGCAATGCGTCGGCACGCCCCTAAGACGCCCCTTGGGGAGCCTTAAAACACAAGGCTTCCCAAACGTTACTCCCTCATGTAAACGCCACTTATCTGAGACATGCGCATATGACTCCGGCGCATGCAAAAAGGATCAGGGGTCGGTGGCAATGGGGCCACCAATGATACGAGGGACTTGGGAACGCCCAAGGGTGCCCTCAAATAGGAAACGATAATGTTTAAAGAAGTTAAAAAATCCATCCAGTGGGGCGAAGAAACGCTGACACTGGAAACAGGTAAGGTTGCGCGTCAGGCAGACGGCACCGTCATCGCGACATACGGCGAGACAACTGTTATGGCGAACGTCACGTTCGCAAAGAAGCAAAAGCCGGGCCAAGATTTCTTCCCGCTGACAGTTCACTACGGTGAAAAGTATTACGCCGCCGGTAAAGTTCCAGGTGGTTTCTTCAAGCGCGAAGCACGCCCAACAGAAAAAGAAACACTGACAGCCCGCCTGATCGACCGTCCGATCCGCCCGCTGTTCGTTGATGGTTTCAAGAACGAAGTACTGGTTATCTGTACTGTTCTGTCCCACGACCTCGTTAACGACCCAGACATGGTTGCAATGATCGCGGCATCCGCTGCGCTGACGATCTCTGGCGCGCCGTTCATGGGCCCAATCGCTGCTTGCCGCGTTGGTTTTGAAGATGGCGATTACATCCTGAACCCTGAAATGGACGACATGCACAAGCTGCGTGAAAACCCAGAGCAGCGTTTGGACCTTGTTGTTGCAGGCACCAAAGACGCCGTGATGATGGTTGAATCCGAAGCATACGAACTTTCTGAAGACGAAATGCTCGGTGCAATCGAATTCGCTCATGAGCAGATCCAGCCGGTTATCGACCTGATCATTGATCTGGCCGAAGACTCAGCCAAAGCACCGTTCGACTTTTCCGCACCTGACTATTCCGACCTGTCCAAGGCTGTTGCCAAGGCTGGCGAAAAGCAGATGCGCAAAGCGTTCGCGATTTCCGACAAGCAGGAACGCACAACGGCTGTTGGCGAAGCACGCACAGCGATCAAAGAAGCGCTGAGCGAAGAGCAGCTCGAAGACGAGAACCTCGGTTCCGCGATGAAAGGCCTTGAGGCTTCCATCCTGCGTGGTGACGTTGTTAAGACTGGTAAGCGTATCGATGGTCGTAAGACTGACGAAATCCGCGACATCGTTTCCGAAACTGGCATTTTGCCACGTACACACGGTTCCGCATTGTTCACACGTGGCGAGACACAGGGTCTTGTTGTAACGACATTGGGTACTGGCGACGACGAGCAGATGATCGACAGCCTTCAGGGCATGTATAAGTCGAACTTCCTGCTGCACTATAACTTCCCTCCTTACTCTGTTGGTGAAGTTGGTCGTTTCGGCCCTCCAGGTCGTCGTGAAATCGGCCACGGTAAGCTCGCTTGGCGTGCGCTTCAGGCGGTTCTGCCTGCGGCAACTGATTTCCCATACACCGTTCGCGTTGTGTCAGAGATCACTGAATCCAACGGTTCGTCTTCTATGGCGTCCGTTTGTGGTGGCTCCTTGTCCATGATGGACGCGGGTGTTCCACTCAAAGCACCAGTTGCTGGTGTTGCGATGGGCCTGATCATGGAAGACGATGGCAAGTACGCCATTCTGTCCGACATCTTGGGTGACGAAGACCACCTCGGCGACATGGACTTCAAGGTTGCTGGTACGGAAAACGGCATCACATCCTTGCAGATGGACATCAAGATCGCAGGCATCACGCCAGCAATCATGAAAGAAGCGATGGCACAAGCCAAAGCGGGCCGCGTTCATATCCTTGGCGAAATGAACAAAGCGCTGTCCTCAGCGGCTGAGTTCTCCGAGCACGCACCACGCATCGAAACGATGCAGGTTCCAACGGACAAAATCCGTGAAGTGATCGGTTCTGGCGGTAAAGTCATCCGTGAAATCGTTGAAGTGTCCGGCGCTAAGGTCGACATCAACGACGAAGGCATCATCAAGATCGCTAGCCCGAACGGCGAAGCCATCAAGAAAGCCTACGACATGATCTGGTCCATCGTAGCTGAACCTGAAGAGGGCATGGTTTACACGGGTACTGTTGTGAAGATCGTAGACTTCGGTGCATTCGTGAACTTCTTCGGTAAGAAAGACGGCCTTGTGCACGTTTCTCAGATCGAAAACCGTCGCCTGAACCACCCATCTGACGTTCTGAAAGAAGGTCAGGAAGTTAAAGTTAAGCTTCTGGGCTTTGACGACCGCGGCAAGGTTCGCCTGTCCATGAAGGTTGTTGATCAGGAAACTGGTGAAGAAATCAAAGAAGAGAAGAAAGAAGACTAAGTCTTCGATCACACTTCGAATAAGGGTCCCGATGGAAACATCGGGGCCTTTTGCGTTTCATGGGTATGGGAACCCTGACCTAGTCGTGATCAGCAGAACCTTGCCGACCACCCCCAACACAGGGCATACAACCCACAGTTAATGTATTTCTGGGGAAGTCTGATGATCACGCGCCGCCATTTCTTGAACACAGCCGCTGCTACAGCTGGCCTTGCTGCCACCTCAACGAACGCACAGGGCTATCTGATCCCAGAACAGCAATTGCCGCGCGTCGTACGTATTGACCGCGACTATGCCCCCGGCGAAGTCCACGTAGAACCGGGTAGCTTCAAACTCTACTTCATGCTCAGCCCTGGTCTTGCGATGGAGTATTCTGTTGGGATTGGCCGCGCGGGTCTTTATGAATCCGGTGATTTTATCATTCAGGTCAAGAAAGAATGGCCAAGCTGGACCCCGACACCAGACATGATTGAACGCAGCCCAGAATCCTACGCGCAATACGCTGATGGCATGGAAGGCGGCATCAACAACCCGCTTGGCGCCCGCGCACTGTACCTGTTCAAAGGCAACCGCGACACGTTCCTGCGCATCCACGGCACCAACGCACCCCGCACAATCGGCAGCGCCGTTTCAAATGGCTGCGTGCGCTTGGTGAACAGCCACATTTCGGATTTGTACAACCGCGTGCCACTGAATACGCGTGCTGTTCTGCACTAAATGCTGTTAATTCCGGCGTGACAAAAAGGTCCCTGCATTTCGCATGGGGCCTTTTTTATGCAATTTCCCCTATGTGTAGTGTCCAATTTTGATTCATTCTCTCCATTAACTGCTCAAACAATGGGCAGATAACGGAAAGGGAACATCATGAAAAAACCATTAGCTGAGTTTATCGGCACTTTCACACTCGTCCTACTGGGCTGCGGTTCAGCAGTCATTGCAGGCGACGCAATCGGCTTCACAGGCATCAGTTTTGCCTTCGGCCTCGCACTCATTGGCATGGCATACGGCATCGGCGCTGTATCCGGTTGCCACATCAACCCAGCAGTATCTTTGGGCGCAGTCGCCGCTGGTCGCATGACCGTTGGCGAAGCAATTCCATACATCATTGCACAAATCGCAGGCGCAATCGCGGCTTCGGCAGTTCTATACATCATCGCATCCGGCAGCGCGGACTTCGCAGGCGGCACGGGCGCGAACGGCTGGGGTGAAGGCTACCTTGGCGAATATAACATGACATCGGCATTCGTGTTCGAAGTTGTAGCGACGTTCCTGTTTATGGTCGTCATCCTCGGCGCGACAGGCAAAGGCGCACCAGCGGCTATGGCTGGCCTTGCGATTGGTCTGACACTCGTTGTCATCCACCTTGTGGGTATCAACGTGACAGGTGTTTCCGTAAACCCTGCACGTTCCATCGGACCAGCTCTGTTTGCTGGCGGATCCGCGATCGCGCAGCTCTGGTTGTTCATCGTGGCACCTATCATCGGTGCTGTTGCAGCGGGCTTGTTGTTTAAATCCGGCTTGCTTGACGCAGACGACGCATAAGCAACCACCCATAGAACGCAAAAGGCCCCGCCAATTGGACGGGGCCTTTTTTAATGTCGGTTAGCTGGCCTTACTTCGGCAGCTTCGCCATCCGCAGGTACGGCAGCTTGGTGTCGATGGCGCCGTACTTGGCAATCGCGTCCTCATCAGACACGGCAACCGGAACCACAACATCCTGACCAACAGTCCAGTTCGCGGGTGTCGCCACGTTTTCACGCGCCGCTGTTTGCAAACCGTCAAGCGCGCGCAAAACTTCAGCGAAGTTACGGCCCACGTTCATCGGGTATGTCATGGACAGCTTAAGCTGCTTGTCTGGACCAATGATAAAAACGGAACGCACAGTCGCGGAATCCGCAGGCGTGCGGCCATCGGGCATGTAGGCTTCGGCTGGCAACATGTCGAACGCCTTCGCCATCACCAAGTCAGAGTCAGCAACAATCGGAAAACTCGCCTTCGCGCCGCCAACGGCTTCGATGTCAGTCTTCCATTTCTTGTGCTCTTCAACACCATCAATGGAAATACCCAGAACTTTGGTGCCACGTGCCTCCCATTCATCAGCAAGCTGCGCGACAGCGCCGAATTCAGTTGTGCAAACGGGTGTGAAATCTTTCGGGTGGCTGAACAATACAGCCCAAGAATCGCCAACCCAGTCATGCAGGTTGATCGTGCCGTGGTCGGTCTCAACAGTCATGTTTGGAATCGTGTCGTTGATACGCAAGCCCATGTCGGGTCTCCTTCTTGATTACATTCAATGGACATATATGTCCGGTGATTGAACAGTTCCAGCACCCAAGGGTCACTCTGCGACCATTCGTGCCAATCATCTGTTTGGATAACCAGCCACAGTCCGATTACGGACTGGTCCTAGACAGACAATCGCCGCGCAGATAGGAACCTTTCATGTCCGCGCGCACGCCCTTCATCCCCACAACCGTTCACAAACGTGACGAGTTCTCAGAGACGGTGTCCGGCCACCTTGAAGGGGCCAAGGACGCCAAACTGGTTTTGCGTAAACTCGACGGCGTGCCGTTCTGGGCAAAACCCATCGCCAGCTTTCTTGCCCGCAAAGAGGTCCGCTCGCTTCGTGTCGTGACTGGGATTGAGGGCACGCCAGATCTAATCCGGGTCGACGACGAGGGCATCCTGCGCAGCTGGTCTGCGGGTATTCCACTGAACCTCGCCAAGCCTGATACAGCTGAATTCTATAAAGACGCCAAACGTATTTTGCGCGACATGCGTCGACGCAATGTCACGCACAATGACCTCGCCAAGCCACAAAACTGGTTGATGGCGCCTGACGGTTCTGCCGCTGTGATTGATTTTCAGCTCGCCTCCGTGCATCGCCGCCGTGGCAAGCTGTTTCGCGTGATGGGCTACGAGGACCTACGCCACTTGGTAAAGCAAAAGCGCCGTTATGCGTCCGCGCTGCTCACCCCTGCCGAGCACAGAATGCTGGCACGTAAATCCCTACCGACCCGCATTTGGATGGCCACGGGCAAACGCGCATACAATGCCATCACACGCGGGCTGTTCAGTTGGTCAGACGGTGAGGGAACCGGAAACCGCATTGCCCAAGATGGCCCGTCAATTACCACAGACCTATTGGCAAATGACGCCGTTCAAGGCGTATCCCTCAGCCCATTCGCCCTGCCCGCCAAAGGCATGGGTATCTATGCGTTTGTGAAGTCCGATCTATCTGCAAGCGAAGCCCGTGCGTTGATCTCAGAAACCCGCGTTGAACTTATTCAACCCGTCGCGGTCTTGCCGCGCACGGAGGTATTGGAACTCATCGCGATGAACCGTTTGGATGAACTGGAAATCGTTCTGAACGCAGAACCAGACCTTCGCGCCATTACCGACCCAATCGTCGCTGGTCGTTTGAACCTAACAGATCGCCGACTCGCAGGGGTCTAGAACGGCGCCTTCGCGCGGAACCGCACACCCTCTCCACCGTCAGGATGGCGCAGGCGCAATTCCTCGGAATGCAGCATGAGGCGTTCATAGTTCAGCGCTTCACCCGTCGCGTAAAACGGATCACCTAGGATCGGATGCCCAAGGCTTAGCATATGAACGCGAAGCTGATGGGAACGACCGGTTTTCGGCATCATCCGCACACGGCTTTCGACACCATCACTGCGTATAACCTTCCAATCGGTCTGCGCGGCCTTGCCCGTTTCATGGCATACCTTTTGGCGCGGGCGATTTTCCCAATCGACAATAAGCGGCAAATCTACGGTCCCAGTTTTAGGCTCTAAAGTGCCCCAAACGCGGGCAACGTAGGTTTTCTTGGTCATGCGCTTTTCAAACTGCTGCCCGATGTGGCGCTGCGCGTGGGGCGTCAAGGCAAAGACCATCACACCACTCGTGTCGCGATCCAAACGATGGATCAGCAAAGCCTGTGGAAACGCCTCTTGGACGCGGGCAATCAGGCAATCCGCCAAATGCGGGCCCTTCCCTGGAACAGACAGTAGACCGCTCGGCTTGTTCACGATCAGGATTTCATGATCCGCGTGGATCACATCAAGTGGATCGCTCGGTGGATTGTATTCACTGCTCATTTGCGGGACCGGAACATGGAATACGTATAAAGGCCCAATGCGGCCCAGATCATTGGGAACGCAATTGCGCGTGCATGCCCAAAAGGTTCTTTGAATACGAAAAGCGCGACGAGCATGATCATCGTGGGCGCAATGTATTGCATGATCCCGATCGTCGTTAGCCGTAGCCCCTTTGCGCCATTCGCATAGAGCATCAATGGAACCGCAGTCACAATTCCGCACCCCATAAGCAGCCACATATCAACCGATACAGGTACGAAATGTCCGCCCCCGTTTATCCAAAGCCAGATCAGATACCCGACGGCAAACGGTGTCAGGATCAACACTTCCAACAAGAACCCTTGGTTCGGGCCAATCGGTAGCGAACGTTTGAAATAGGCGTAGAAGCCCCATGTTGTTGTTAGGGCCAGCGCCGGCCACGGTAGACTTCCGTTTTCATAGGCCAAGACCGCCACCGCTGACGTTGCGATCGCCACCGCGACCCACTGAAGGCGCTTTAGGCGCTCACCCAACAGCACAGACCCAAGGAACACTGAGAACAATGGGTTGATGTAATACCCCAATGCCGCATCCAATGTGCGGTCCACCGAGATCGCCCAGACGTAAACTCCCCAGTTTACTGAAACCAATGCAGCAGTCAGACAACCCATCGCAAGACTGCGCGGGTCTTTCAAAATGCGCCCGATATCACTGGTTCGCCCCAGCAGAAACAAAACCAGCCCTGCAACAGGGACCGACCAAAGTATGCGGTGCGCCACGACTTCAACGGCCGGAACATGCGCCAGCCATTTCATGTAAAGTGGTAGAAACCCCCAAAGCAAATAGGCGGAAAACGCAAAGCCAAAGCCGCGTAAAGTGTCTTCATTTTGAGAGGGTTTAGCCATACGTGCATCAGCACGATTTACGCACCCCGGGTCAAGGCCTGTGCCGCCCCGGGGCTATCGTATTTTGTGATTAGACTTTAACGCGCGCTGATGTTGGGTCGTACATTGGCTTGAGCGAGGCCTCTGCCTTCACCTTCACACCCATCACATCGATCTCGTAAGTTGAGGCCAGAACATCCACAGGTTTCTCACCTTTGCACGGCACATAGCCAAGGCCCATCGCACCACCCAAGGAGTGACCATAAGCGCCAGACGTCAAAAACCCGACTTGTTCTCCGTCCCGCAAGATCGGTTCGTTGTGATACAAAAGCGGCTCGGCATCAATCAGCTTAAACTGCACCATCCGCATGTTTAGACCCTGTTCTTGCTTCTCCAGCACCGCCTCGCGCCCGATGAAACTCGGTTTGTCCTTTTTCACCGCAAATCCAAGACCCGCCTCCATCACATGATCTTCACATGTTATGTCGTGCCCAAAATGGCGGAACCCCTTTTCGATGCGGCAGGTGTCCATCATGTGCATGCCGCACAATTTCAGGTCCATATCCTGACCCGCATCATGCAGCGTTTCAAACACGTGGCCCGCTTGATCGGCAGACACGTAGACTTCCCAGCCAAGCTCACCGACGTAAGTCACGCGATGCACACGGGCCATGCCCATGCCGATCTCAACTTCTTGCGCTGTACCAAACGGGTTCACATCATTGCTGAAATCCGCTGGTGAAACAGCCTGCAGCAATTTGCGGCTATTTGGCCCCATGACAGCCAATACACCCTCGCCCGCAGTCACGTCTGTGATGACCACGTTGAAATCGCCGACGTTGCGCTCCATCCAAACTTGATCGGCCAATCGCGTCGCCGCGGGCGTGACCACAAGATACGCAGTTTCAGACAGGCGGGTGACGGTCACATCCGCCTCAATACCTGCGCGATCATTTAAAAACTGCGTGTAGACAATCTTGCCAATCGGAACGGAATAATCACCGCCACCCACATAGTTCATGAACGCTTCGGCATCGCGTCCTTCGACCCTAATCTTGCCGAAAGATGACATATCATACATGCCCACGTTTTCGCGCACGGCCTTATGTTCGGCGGCAACGTTGTCGAAGAAGTTCTGTCGCTGCCATGAATATTCATACTCCGGCGTTTGTCCGTCATTCGCGAACCAGTTGGCACGTTCCCAACCAGAAAGCTCACCCATCACCGCGCCATTTTGCAACAAATGTGAATGGAACGGCGTGCGGCGAATACCGCGTGCTGTGGCCTTTTGGCGGTAAGGGAAATGGTCCGCATAAAGCAGACCAAGCGTCTCTTTCGAACGTTCCATTAGGAACGTCTTATTCCCCATGAACGGCTGCATACGGCTGATATCGACATCGCCCAAATCAAACGGTTTCGCGCCGTCATCCATCCACTGCGCCAGCGCCATGCCAGCACCACCCGCGGACTGAATACCGATCGAGTTAAAGCCCGCCGCGACCCAAACATTGTCCATCTCTGGCGCGAGACCAAGGTGATACGCATCATCCGGCGTAAAGGATTCAGGTCCATTAAAGAACGTGTGAATCCCCGCATCCGCGAGCATCGGCAGCCGTTCGACAGCAGCCTCAAGGATTGGCTCGAAATGGTCGAAATCCTCAGGCAGCTGATCAAATTCAAAATCATTGGGGATCGGCCCCCAAGGTTTCGAAACAGGCTCAAACGCACCCAAAAGCATCTTTCCGGCGTCTTCTTTGTAATAGGCGCATTCATCCGGCACGCGCAGAACGGGCATCTGAGTTAGACCCTGAATTGCCTCAGTGACGATGTAGAAATGCTCGCAGGCTTGAAGTGGTACGTTCGTGCCAAGCATCTGACCGACTTCGCGGCCCCACATGCCGGCACAGTTGACGACGTGCTCACACTCAATCGTGCCTTGGCCGTTTTCGTCTTCCCAGTTCACGCCCGTGATGCGGCGACCATCGCGCACAACACCAGTTGCCTTAACACGCTCTTTCACAACCGCACCGCGCTGCCGTGCACCCTTGGCCAATGCCAGTGCGATATTGGCTGGGTCGCCTTGCCCGTCCAGCGGCAGATAGACGCCACCAACGACACCATCGATATTCAAATGCTCGTATTTCGCCTTCACCTCATTTGGTGAAATCTCTTCGACAACGACACCGAAAGACCGCGCCATCGATGCTTGACGGTAAATCTCTTCCTTGCGCTCATCCGTCAGCGCAACGGTGATCGACCCGCAGCGTTTAAAACCCGTCGCGACACCAGTTTCAGTCTCTAAGTCACCGTAAAGTTCTTGGCTGTACTTCGCGAGTTTGGTCATATTCTGCGTCGCTCGAAGCTGCGCAATAAGACCGGCCGCATGCCATGTTGTGCCAGATGTCAGCTGTTTGCGCTCCAACAACACGACGTCTTTCCAACCCAGTTTCGTCAAATGGTAAGCCACCGAACAGCCGATGACCCCGCCACCAATAATAACAACGCGCGCTTTGTTTGGAAGATCAGCCATCAAACGGCTCCTTTAAACGATCTCGTGTCCGGCTGCCCTTAGGCGGCTGGCAACTTCGGAAATATGCTTGGGGCTGACTTCGCAACAACCGCCGATGATGGTCGCGCCCTGCTCGACCCATGTCATCGCGTGGTCTGCATAAAGTTCGGGTGTAAAATCACGACGTTTGGACAGGGCATCCACGGTTGGCTTGTCGCTAAGAAAGCCCTCGGTGATCATCTCAAAACCATTGGCATACGCGCCGTATGGCTTTCCTGACGCCGCCAAAACCTCCAGCGCGGCCGGAATTGCTTCGGGTGCGGAACAGTTTACCAAAATGGCCTCGGCTCCATCACACTCAGCGATTGCATCTGCCAATGGTTCACCGGATCGCAATAGCGTTCCGTCACTGTCATTGACAGAAAACGCGATCCATACCGGCTTGCCTGACTGCAGCGCTGCTTCAAGGTTTGCTTTCGCACTCGCAATAGAAACCACCGTTTCACAGATGATGAAATCTACATGCGGCGCAAGCAAGGAAACAACTTCATCATACTTGCGAACGGCCTCATCATGGGGTGGCACCACGTCGGCACGATAGCTCGCACCCAGCGGCCCGATAGATCCCGCAATTCGCTTAGCACCACTTTGCTTGGCTTCTTGAACGGCCTTCCCGTGAAGATCAGCAAACTTATCCTCTAACCCTGTGCCCTCAAGACGATCACGATGAATGGCATAGCTATTGGTCGTCGCGATCGTCGCACCTGCGGCACAAAAATCGCGATGGACCTCTTCGACCAAACCGGGATGATCAATCATGATCTGCGTCGACCAAAGCGGCGTTGGTCGGTCCCCTGCGCGATGCACAAGTTCTTGGCCCATACCGCCATCAAGAAGCGTTATCTTCGTCATGCGCGGATCCGTTCATTCTTAGGATCAAACATCGGTTCGTCTTCTTGAACGATAGCTTTCTGGCGCTTGCCATAGACATCGATCTCAAGCTCGGTTCCGACTGCCAACACGTCAGCCCGCACCATGCCCAGCGCGACACATTTTCCGGTACGGTATCCCATCCCACAGGACGTGACCTCACCGACGATTTCGCCGTTGTGCCAAACAGGAGCCATGTAAGGCGCATCTGCATCTCCGGCGTCCATGACCATCGTCACAAAACCCTTCTTGCGGCCCGCTTGTTTCTCAGCAAGCAGCGCGGCTTTCCCGGGGAAGTCAGCGTCTTTGTCAAACTTGATGAACCGATCAAGGCCGCCTTCAAGAAGCGAGTAATCAGTGGACAGATCACCCTTCCAAGCGCGGTAGCCTTTTTCCAAACGCATGGAATTCAGCGCATACATCCCAAACGGGGTCACACCCGCACCCGCCAACGCACCCCAAATCGCAGGCATTGCATCAGGTGCTGCATGAATTTCCCAGCCGAGTTCACCCGCAAAGGACACGCGGATCAAAGCCGCATCTTGTCCGGCAACTTTGCCGTCCATGCTCACACTCAACCAAGGTTTGCTCAGGTCATGCCCTTCAACCAGTGGCGCAAGAATGTCGCGTGCCTTCGGACCAGTCACGAGCAGGCATTCAACCTCGGTTGTGTGATCCGTCACTGAAATTCCCTCAGGCGCTTGGCGTGAGAAAATTTCGAGATCGTGCCATTGCGCGGTCGCAGCGGTAATCAAACCAACATCCGTGTCTGAATGCACCATCACAGATGTCTCTGTCAGGATACGCCCGCGGCTGTCTGGGAAATACGCAAGCGTCACACGATCTGGGTTCGGCAGACGGGATGCCGTCAAACCATCAACGAAGTCTTTGGCGCCTTCGCCCTCGACTTTTATACGGCTAAAGCCCGTGATCGGCAGCATGCCGCAACCGGTCGTAACGGCCTCAACTTCACGCTTAATCGCGACTTCCCACGGGCCATTACGATCCCACGTTTGCGTCGACTCTTCGGACGTGTCTTCACCGGCCTTGGCGAACCAATTGGCGCGTTCCCAACCGTTATAGGACCCGAACTGCGCGCCTGCATCTTGCAAACGCGAATGCAACGTCGAGTGTTTCTTATCGCGGCCTGCTGGCCACTCGTGGTGCGGGAAATGCATCGCATATTCGTGGCCATATGTTTCCATCGCAACGGCCAGACAATGGTCGTGGTCTGTATAGTCCGTGTAGCGGCGTGGATCGACGGACCACATATCCAACTCGGTTTCCCCGTGCATGATCCATTCAGACAGCACCTTACCTGCGCCACCACCTTGGGCGATTCCGAAGGTGAAAGAATGCCCTTCAAATGCGTTCTTCACGCCAGGCATTGGCCCAATCATTGGCAACCCATCGGGCGCATAGGGGATCGGACCGTTAATGTTGCGCTCCACGCCACCTTCGCCAAGCAGCGGCACCCGTGCCATCGCATCTTCGATATAATATTCAAGCCGCTCAAGGTCGTCAGGGTAAAGCTGGAAGCTGAAATCTTCCGGCATAGGATCATCAGGCGTAACCCAATGCGCCTTGCAGTTCCGCTCGTAAGGACCAAGGTTCAGCCCGTTCTTATCCTGCCGCAGGTAATAGGAAATATCGACATCCCGCAAAAGCGGCAGCTTATGGCCTTTCTCTTTGGTCCATGCTTCCAGTTCCGGCAACTGACCCGTCAGGAAGTATTGGTGGCTCATCACGACCATCGGCACCGTACGTCCACCAAATGGTTTGAACATCTCACCAACGCGCTGCGCGTAATAGCCGGCACAGTTGACGACAAACTCCGCGCGGATCTCACCCTTGTCGGTCTTTACGATCCATTCATCACCGTCCCGATCAATACCAGTCACAGGGCAGAAACGCTCAATATGGGCCCCTGCTTCGCGCGCACCTTTTGCCAAGGCTTGCGTCAGCTGCGCAGGGTCAATGTCACCGTCCAACGGATCATGCATGCCGCCCGCAAGGTCGTGGGTTTCAAGAAACGGATGAAGCGCTTTCATCTCGTCGTTGGTCATGATCGGCATTTCAAGACCTTGATAAAGAGCCTGACCAGCAACCTTTTCGAACTCCTGCATCCGTTCCTTGGAATGCGCCAAACGCAACGATCCGGTGACATGGTAGTTCATCGGATAATCGACCAACTCACCTAGCCCGCGGTACAGCTCAAGCCCGTAGCGTTGCATGTTCATCACCGCCCAATTGGCCGCAAAGTTCGGGCAGTTACCTGCCGCATGCCACGTAGAACCCGCTGTCAGTTCATTCTTCTCGAGCAACACACAATCTGTCCAACCCGCACGTGCAAGGTGAAACAGTGTCGATGTGCCGATTACGCCGCCACCAATGATGACCACTCGGGCTGTAGTTGGAAAATCTGCCATTGTTAGTGCTCCCTGTGCGGCACGTCGTCCGCGATGTCGTAATAATCGCCTTTGTCAGCAACAAAGATGTGTTTCTGCAGTTTCAGCCCGGTCGGGCCGTCAATCACGCCGAGCGAAAAGCTCATGGCGTCTTCGTCATGTGCTTTCCAAAACAAAAAGCAGCCGCACGTCGGGCAAAACCCGCGTTTGGCCGTTGCGCTGGCTTCAAACCAACGCACTTCGCCTTCAATGGTGAAATTCTCAACTTGCGAATAACCTGATGCCCAATGGTGGCCTGACTGTTTGCGACATTGCCCACAGTGACAGGCGGAAACGCTTTGGCCGCCGTCTTTGACGGTGAATGAAACGGCACCGCAGTTGCAGCTTCCTTTTAGCATGTCATGCACTCCTTACAGGCTGGGACGTGCCGAGCAGCACGCCGTAAACGATGAAACACACCGCCATCACGCGGCGAAACCAAACGTTGAAAACAGCCCCCATCGCCGCACGCCCTAAGCCTGCGCCGAGTGCGGTGTAGGTTAGATAACTACAGGCCGTCAGCGTCAGAGCCGTTGGAACAATGGCCCACATCTGCGCATCAATCGGCACGTTAGGTTGAACAAACTGACTGAACGCCGCGAGGTATCCAGCAACGCTTTTAGGATTGATCACCGCAATCGCCAGTGCACGCCAATAGATACTGCCTGCCTGAACATCCTTCTCAACGACAGGGCGCGTGGCCGTGATCCAGCCACGTACCCCTAGATAGATCAAAAAACCTGCCCCGATCAGCTTTGCGACCGAGAACGCAGTTTCAGACGCAGCCAGTAGGGCCGTCACACCAAATGCGGATAACGCCAAAAACAGCGAGGCTTGCGTCAGGATCGCAGCAACCGCAGGCAAAGATCGCACGAACCCGCGCGTCATTCCGTTTGAAATACAATTCACGGCATTCGGCCCAGGCGTCGTGACAAACACCACCCAGAACAATGCGAATATGCTCCAAGCTTCAAACGTCATATCAATACACCGGAGGCGCGATAACCCAGATCGCAATACATGGCTGAGAGTGGGGGTTCATCCAGCGGAATGGTTCGCCCCGAACACGAAAGCTGTCGCCCGCGTTCAGTGAAAAAGTCTTTCCAGCAATCCAAAGATCAAGTTTGCCCGACACGATATAACCAACCTCTTGCGTTGGTCGCGTCACTGTTTCCGTGATTTCCGCACCCGGTTCGAATGTTGAATGCAGCACTTCGAAATCATCCGTCAGGTCTGGCGAAAGCAGTTCTTCCACCAACCCAGCAGAGCGTGATCCAATTGGACGTCGCCCTGTCGCACGCACGATCATGCCTTGTTCGTTTTCGGGCGCCTCTGATCGGAACAAGCTAGAAACAGACACATCGAGCGCCTTCGCCAAACCGCGCAGATCGGTAATTGAAGGCTCCGAAAGACCTCGCTCGACTTGGCTAAGCCAACCGACCGACCGATCCAAAATAAGCCCAAGGTCCGCCAGCGTTAAACCTCGCGCCTTTCGCAACGCGCGAATATCAGCGCCGAGCGTGCTGCTTTCTGTTGGCAGGTCGTGAATCACTGTGAAAAATCTCCTCGTTCATGAGAGTCGTGACACGACTTCATGAAAATTCAAAGGATTTTTTCACGCCATTATGCAATCTTTGAAAACTTCCGCCAAAATCGCGACCAACGCATCTGCATCCGCTTGATCAAACGCGTCTGGTTGATTGCTGTCGATGTCAAAAACACCAAGCAATGCCCCCGCCCCAGTAAATACAGGAATCACCAGCTCGGATCGCGTTGAGCTGGCACAGGCTATGTGCCCCTCAAATGCGTCGACATCTTCCACCAGTTGCACTTCTCCAGTTCGCGCAGCTGCACCACACACTCCGCGCGAAAATGGAATCTGCAAACATCCATGCCCACCCTGATACGGCCCGATTTTGAGCATTTCCGGTCCTGTTACACGGTAAAAACCCGTCCAATCGAAACGATCATCAAAATGGTGAACCTCACAGGCAATCGTTGCCATGAGTGAAACCACATCACCCTCACCGTCAGTTAGGCTTCGGATGGTCTGTGCGAGTGTTTGGTAATCGGGCATCGTGACCTCAATAATAAACGGTAGAAATGGGATGCTTTCGCACCACGAAATCTGGAGCCCTGTGCTGCCAGTGTCGCGAACATCTACACTGCGGCGTTAAGTATGAAAAACCATAAAACCGCCCTAAAGTTTCCCCACCGTCACCCGAATCCACGGTCAAACAGTTCCCTGTAGCTGCATAGGCTCACCTCGGCGTCACGTGTAACAGCCCCCACCCAGTGCGGGACGTCGAGGACTATGCGGCTCAATTTTCGTGCGCAAAGCCTTTCCCCCACCTGACATGCTGCTACGGTCTCCTGAAATCAACGGAGGCATCATGCGCGATTTCCAACAACCCGGACGGTCCACTGTCTTTGCACAAAACGGCATCTGCGCCACGTCGCACCCTTTAGCAGCTAAAGTAGCGGTCCAAATCCTCGAGGCAGGCGGTAACGCGATGGACGCGGCCATTGCTGGCGCGGTTTTGCTTGGCATCTGCGAACCACAGTCTACCGGAATAGGTGGCGATGCATTTTGTTTGTTCAATGAGGCAGGATCGGACGAGGTTCTTGCGTTAAACGCGTCAGGTCGCGCACCAGCTGCGTTAGAAGCTGCGAAATTGCGGGCGCAAGGCATGGACGTTTTGCCGCTGGAATCGGTACACGCAATCAGTCTCCCCGGTGCGATGGACGGCTTTATTCGTCTTTCCAAAGACTACGGCAAACTCGGCTTGAAAGCGGCCCTCGCCCCAGCAATTTACTATGCAGATGCTGGCGTGCCCGTCGCGCCGAAGGTGGCGTTTGATTATGCCCAGTCCGGCAGCACACTGCACGGTGCTGGCCGAACGCATTACATGGCACAGGATAAACCCCTTACCACCGGTCAGATCTTCCGCTCTCCGATGCAGGCAGAGGTCTTGCGCCGCGTTTCAATGGATGGACGCGCTGGCTTCTATGAGGGCGAAGTCGCTGAAGACATGGTGAAGTCCCTGAACGCAGCTGGTGGCACCCATACACTTGAGGATTTCGCAAATGTCCGCTCCGATTATACGGCACCTGTCAGCGGTACCTACAAAGACATCGAACTGGTTGAGCACCCGCCCAATGGCCAAGGCGCAACCGCCATTTTGATGCTCAATATCCTCAAGCATTTCGATATCGCAGGGCTGGATCCAATGGGTACCCAACGCGCCCACCTTGAAGCCGAGGCCGCCAAGCTGGCCTATGACACCCGCAACCGCGTTATCGCAGACCCAGACCACACCGCGCGGCTTGATCACATGCTGAGCGCGGCAACGGCAGAAAAACTAGCGGGCCTTATCGACCCTAACAAAGCCCTAGACCCATATTTACCAACCGCCGAGGCCGTGCACAAAGACACCGTTTACATCACCGTCGTCGACAAAGACCGCATGTGCGTGTCGATGATCTACTCAATCTTCCACAGCTTCGGGTCCGGCATGGCATCCGACAAGTTTGGCATATTGTTCCAGAACCGCGCGGCAGGTTTCACCCTTGAAGAAGGCCACCCGAATGAAGCCGGCGGCGGCAAGCGCCCAATGCACACCATCATCCCCGGAATGGTCAAGCGCGACGGTAAAATTGAAATGCCGTTTGGCGTGATGGGCGGCGCCTATCAACCCTGTGGCCACGCTCGATTTCTGACGAACATGGAAGACTTTGGCATGGATGCACAAACCGCCATTGATGCACCACGCTGCTTTGCAGAGCATGGCGGTCTGACGGTCGAAACCGGATATAGCGATAAAGTCGCGCAAGACCTCGCGGATTTGGGGCATATCGTCAAACGCGCGGACTCTCCAATTGGTGGCGCGCAAGCGATCAAAGTACATCAAGACGGCCTACTGGAGGGCGCATCAGACCCGCGCAAGGATGGCATCGCCCTTGGATACTAACATGCTCAAGAAACGTCTGGCCCGCACGTTCGGTCTGGCGTTTATGCTCGCCGGCGGGCTGCTTTGCGGTGTCGCTGTGTCAGACGCGCTGTCGCGCTGCCCCGGCATTCAATGCGAAGACGCAACATTAAGCGTCGCAGTTTACGCCGCACTTTTCTCATTAGGTGGAATTTTGTTCTTTTGGGCGAAAAAGCCCTGACCGCTTAGTTCAGCTGGAAATGCAGCGGGTATTGGCCGTCCTCAAACGGGCCAAACAGATCATCTAGATCAGGGTGATCCACTGGCTGGCCGGAATAATCGGCGACCAAGTTCTGCTCAGAAACATAGGCGACGTAATGGGACTGATCATTTTCCGCCAACAGGTGGTAAAATGGTTGGTCCTTGGCAGGGCGCGCTTCTTCTGGAATGGCTTCGTACCATTCTTCAGTATTGGTAAACATTGCGTCCACGTCAAAAACCACACCACGGAAGGGATGCTTCCGATGGCGGACCACTTGGCCCAAGTAATATTTCGCGCGAGTTCTCAGCATAGTTTTACGGCCCCTTAAGGGTTATTAGTCAAACAAACCCACTTATGTCCATGCAAACACGGCAAAAAATTAGGAAACAAACTGTGCTCCTAACCCAAAGCGAATTGGAAACCGTCACGTAGATGTTTCGTTCGTCTCTCGCAAGGTTGGCCTTGCTGAGGTTAAAGAACAATTACCCTATTGAATTTGCATCAATATTCGAGGTGCTTTGCTTCGAATTCTAGTGTCTTTTCGCCAACCCCAAGCGATGCGCAACTTGTAGTTGCGGCGCCCGCAAAACCGGCAGTGGTCAGTTTCCCGCTCATCCTCGCATTTGTGAACTGAAATCATCGCGAAACCGGTTCCCAGTTGGCCTGACGTTTGCTAAACTCACCTCAATAAAACTAATAAATAAGCGATGAGGCATATGAGCAAACTCTTTCGCGCCTGTGTACTACTGTTAATCTTGGGAAGCTGCGGCGCCCGAGACGGTTCTGCGCCGCGCAATCTAGACAACGCCTGTTCCATTCTTACGGAGCGCCCGCACTATGTGCGTGCATTCAAGGCGGCTGAACGTAATTGGGGTGTCGAAACCCACGTTCTGATGGCGATGATCTATCAGGAAAGCAAATTCATCTCTAACAACCGACCTCCGCATACTTATGCATTGGGTGTAATCCCGACAGGGCGTCAGTCGTCCGCACTTGGCTATAGCCAAGCGCTGAACGGCACATGGGAAGAATACGTGGACCAAGAAGGTGGACGTGGATCTGATCGCACGAACATCTCCGACGCGACCAACTTTATGGGTTGGTACATGACGGCGACGGTACGTGAAAACGGTATCGCGTTGGACGACACCTACAACCAGTATCTCGCCTATCATGACGGGCGCACCGGCTGGCGTCGCGGCACGTACCGCTCAAAGCCTTGGTTGGTTCGCATTGCGGGTGAAGTTCGCGACCGCGCTGAATTGTATGATGCGCAACTGCGCAGCTGTCGCCAGTTCCGTTGACCCTATTGAGAGCGTAGCCAATGGTGATACGCCCTCAGTACCATTTTCGCGACGGGCCAAACGGTCTGCATGCGTGGGACGTGCGCAAACTAGCTGCTTTCGCGGCTGAATTGCCCGTGGTGGATATTCCATTGGCGGACATTGGTGAACTTGATGAAACCTATTGGTACGAACATGCGCAACCCACGACACGCTCTGTCGCGGTTCATGCGGCGCAAATCGAAGCGGCTGATTTAAAGTATCCAATCATACTATGCGCAGACGGCCGTTTGATGGATGGAATGCACCGCGTTGCGAAGGCCTATATGCTTGGGCTCGAGAGCATAAAAGCAACCCGACTCCCGCATACGCCAGAGCCGGATTACGTTGGGGTTGCCCCAGATGATTTACCTTACGAGGGTTAGTTCCCCCAATTCCGTATCTCACGTTGGATGTTGAACAGAATGTCCGGCACGTTTCCATCCTTTGCCAGATCACCAAGGATTACGGTTGTCTGCTGGCCCGTATCATCCGTCACAATCCACTGGCGCAGCTCAACCGGGCTGGACGTATACACCATCTGGATGCTGCCATACTCAGGGTGATCCGGATCCTGTGCCGTGATCGTCGTCGTCGTGCCGTCGCTCGTGTGGCCAGTCACCATATTCGTGCGTGTCAGGTCAATGTTACGTTCAAGAATAATCTTTAGCGGTGTTTGGTTCAACGGATACCGATCCGGCCCCGTATCAGAACGCGGATCAAAGATCGCAACTTGGCCACCGCCCGCAACGACAAGCGACTCCTCAGGCGGATTGTACTCAAACCGCACGCGATTTGGCCGCTTGATATAAATGGTACCCGTGGAAATCGTGCCATCCGCGTTGATCTGCGTGAATTCACCTTCCGCACTGGTAAACGAGTTCAGGTAACTGGACACCTGCCCCAATGAGAGCAGTTGCGCAGAAGACGGTGAAGCCGCGAACCCTGCAAGCGCAAGGGGGACAGCCAAAAGACAAAGTCGACGTGTAATCATATTCATAACAGATACCTAAGCTGGGTTACCGGGCATTACACCCTTGAATGCAACAAACTTGGCCATGCTGTCCATGCTAGGCAATATCACGCCATTTGATAGGCGATAGCAACGCGGGGGACGGCGCCGTCCCCCGCATCATTTTAGGATAACATCCGTCGCAGGATCGGAATGCGTGAAATCACGAGGAAATCCAACACCAGAACCGCCAAAAGGGTGAGACCCGCCAATGGGAATGCCAGCGATACCGCCAACCCAACCAAGACCGCGCCCTGCCACAACGGCATGTCACGCGGCATCGACGGCGCAGCAATCCGGCCTGCTTTGCTTGGCCGGCGCATCCACCACATGACCACGCCACTTACACTCAGGAAAATCACCATCAGGCAGAACACCGTGTTCACAATGATATTCCAAATCCCCATATCCCCTTCGTGCAAAGCAATCCCAACAGCCATGCCTTGCCCGTAGATCGAATAATCCTCAAACCGCACATCCGCGAGGATACGTCCCGTGTATTGGTCGATATGAACCGTGCGGTCATCGGTTGGGTTAGCGCTGTCGTTGCTCATGGAATCGCGCGAGATCGTCCAAACGCCGGTCTCCCCAGACGGGAGGTTCAATTGGAACCGTGCATCATACCCGATTTGGCGAGCGAACGTCGTAACGGTATCAATGTTGACGGGCTGTCCCTCAGACAATCCTGTCACACCAACATCAGACCCTGACGCGGGCATCGGCGTTTGCTCTAGCGCCCATGGAACCTCTTCAGTCGCACCATGGTTCATGCTTGCGTGGGTCACGTCAGACAATGGCGCACCCCATTTCTCGGCTGGAAATGTGCTCCAGGCTTGAACGAACTTTCCGCCCCAGATTCCAGCCCAAGCCAGACCTGACAACAGAAACAACACCAACAAAACTGAAACCCACGCACCAATCGTCGCGTGTAGTGTTTTCCAAAGGCTACGACGGCGTGCAGTGAATTTCGGAATCAACGCCCGAAACCCTTCGCCGTTGCGGGGCCACCACAGATACATCCCCGTCGCAATCAGAACCATCGTTAGGGACGCCGCGATCTCGATCATACGGTCGCCCGTCACACCCAACAGAACCGTGCCGTGAATATCATTGGCAAAGTCATACCAACCTTCACGCCGCACCGCACTCGACATGATTTCAGCCGTGTAAGGGTTCACCGCAACCATCGTGGCAACGCCGTCCAAATCCACGCGAAACAGCGCCACCAAATCATCGCCGCGCGGTGCCACATATTGCACCAACGTCGACCCCGGTACCGATTGCACTGCGGCGTCAGACAGTTCGGACACGGGCAACACCTGTTCCTGTGGTGTCACATTAATCCATTCACCATCGCGCCCCGACAGCACACTGATCCAGAGCATCACAAGCCCCGTCAACGCCAGCATGATCAGAAATGGGATGACATATAGCCCTGCGTAAAAGTGCCAACGCCAAGCTGCTTTATATAAAATATTCGTACGGTCAGATTGCACCTGTGCATCCGAAACCGCGTTCGGTTCGATTGAGACCATGGGTCCCTCCTGTAATTGAAATCAAAATGAGTGAGTTCAAATACGGGTGGGCGGTCCTCTAACGCGGATACTGGAATTCGGACGCTGGTCCCCAAGAACTGCGCCAACGGGTAGGACAACATCCATATCAAACGCGACGATGGACATCGAAGGTGGGTAGGCGTTGTAATGAAGTGTGGCAGCAACTTGTACGGCCCAACCACAGGGGTTTTCATCCCCGTGGTCCTGCGCGCCATCCAGATCAAGAACCATTGTTATAGGGCCATCGCCCGTACACAGCACGACCTCAAACCCGTCATCTGATTGGGTAACCATCACACCAGGTGCGATCAGTGACACCAGTACAAACGGAACAAAGGCAAGACGGCACAAAGCCATCGCCACGTTCTGAAATACTGAAACCGAACCAACCATGACGCACCGATTACACGAACCCGTGATCAGTTCCAGCGACTTTTAAAGACGTTCCGATTAGCGCGCGGAAAAGTCGCGCGCTAAAGGTTATTGGCGTTCAGGAATCAGGATTTCGCGTTTGCCTACATGGTTCGCGGACGACACGATACCTTGGTCTTCCATCTGCTCAACCAAGCGCGCGGCCTTGTTATAACCGATCGCAAGTTTGCGCTGGATGTAGGACGTCGAACATTTGCGATCCTTGGCAACGATGGCAACAGCCGTATCGTATAGTGCATCTTCACCATCTGTATTGCCACCAAGTCCAAGCACTTCATCAATACTGCTTGCACTATCTTCTGCAGGACCTTCGACAACACCGCTAAAGTACTCCGGTGGACCGTAAGCCTTCAGGTACGTCACGATCTCTTCAACTTCTTCATCCGAACAGAACGGGCCGTGTACACGCGTGATTTTCGAACCACCCGCCATATAAAGCATGTCACCCATCCCAAGCAGCTGTTCCGCACCTTGCTCACCTAGAATGGTGCGCGAGTCGATCTTGGACGTCACTTGGAACGAAATCCGTGTGGGGAAGTTGGCCTTAATCGTACCCGTAATAACATCAACCGACGGACGCTGCGTGGCCATGATCAGGTGAATACCGGACGCACGCGCCATTTGCGCAAGACGCTGGATGCAGGCTTCGATCTCCTTACCCGCAACCATCATCAGGTCGGCCATCTCGTCCACAACAACGACGATGTATGGCAGAACTTCTGGCTGAAACTCATCCGTCTCAAACACTGGCTCGCCTGTGTCATCATCAAACCCAGTCTGAACCGTACGGTTAAACTGCTCACCCTTTGCAAGCGCATCTTTCACGCGGCCATTATAACCGTCGATGTTGCGCACGCCCATCTTGGACATCTTGCGGTAACGTTCTTCCATCTCACCGACGACCCATTTCAAGGCAACAACGGCCTTCTTCGGGTCCGTGACAACAGGCGACAACAGGTGCGGGATGCCGTCATAAACGGACAGTTCCAGCATCTTAGGGTCAATCATGATCAAACGACATTCTTCCGGCGTCAGCTTATACAGCAGCGACAAGATCATTGTGTTGATCGCCACAGACTTACCGGAACCCGTTGTACCCGCGATCAAAAGGTGCGGCATCTTCGCAAGGTTCGCGATGATCGGCTCACCGCCAATGTCTTTACCCAACGCCAACGGCAGCTTCATGTTGCTATCGCCAAAATCACGTGCGGCAATCATCTCGCGCAGAACAACCATTTCACGGTTTTCATTTGGAAGTTCGATACCAATGACCGAACGACCCGGAACCGTAGAAACACGTGCCGACAACGCGGACATGGAACGCGCGATATCATCGGCCAAACCGATAACGCGGCTGGCTTTCAAACCGGGTGCAGGTTCAAGCTCATACATTGTGACTACGGGGCCTGGGCGAACCGAAACGATATCGCCTTTTACGCCGTAATCATCCAGCACGCTTTCCAACATGCGTGCGTTTTCCTCAAGTGCTTCGTCAGACAACACATGTCGCTTCACTTCGGATGGTGATGCCAAAAGACTAAGCGGCGGCATTTCATAGGCCGGACGTTTGTCGTCAAATTTCAATGCTGGCTGCGCTTCTGCCTTCGCTTGGCGCGACGGCTGCACGACTTTACGTGCAGGATATTGAACAACTGCTTTGGCTTCCGGAACCGGAACCGCCGCTGGCGTGAACGCCGCCGCAGGTTCTTCCATAGGTGCCACATCTACAGACGCATATTCCATCGCCGGCTCAACATAATCTTCAACGAATTCCGCCATAGGTGCTTCAGTCGGCGCGGCCATCTCCAACGCCGCCTTTTGTTCTGTGTTCAGTACAAGTGGGCGTGGTCCGGTGTGACGTTCAACAGGTGGTTCAACACGCGCTTCTTGCGGTTGTTCCATACGGCTGGCAATCGCAGCGGTGATCGCTGGGTTCACACCCGGCTTCGTTGCGATTTGTACTTCTTGTGGTTGGCCAGAACGCGTGCGTACGGCATTGGCGATACGCGCTGAAATACGGTCGTTGTCCGCAGCAGGAACGTCGCCATCCATGCTCGGTTCTTCGATCAGCTCGGGCTCTGGCATCGGGTCGGCGCGTTTGAAAACGGACGCGAACAAACCTTGCTTTTGCTCTGGTTCAGCGTGACGCACAGGGGCGGCTAACGGTGCCGGTGTTGCAGATGCAATCGGTGCTGCGTCACCTTCAATCGGATCAAAATCTTCGTAGCGTGTTGGCATCGCAGGGTTCGCGCGCACCACGGCTGCAACGCGTGCAGTTTCTTGGGCCATTGCGGGTGCTGGAATAGCACGTGCCGCTTCTAGCTCGGCTTCATACTCTGCCTTTTCTTGGCGTGTCAGCTCGCGGCGCTCTTGCACCTTCGTTCCCAACGCTTGCGCACCTTTATAAGACGCCGACGCCGTCTGCCCGAGGAGCTTCAGAACACCGGAATATGCAACGATCAACCCGACCAATAGGAAACGACCCAAACGTCTAATCTCAACCATGGTAAAGCCCAGCGCGAACGCCATCAGCGCAACAACACCCAAGCCCATCACAAACGACATCAATTTCACACTGAACGTCGCACCAAACGGCAGGATCGTCAGCAGGATCGACAAGATCATGTCGCCAAAATGCCCGCCAAGACCAAAGCTTTCGTCCCAACCAGCGCCCGGTGACAGTGTCGCCGCGTAAATCGCGGTCACAGCAATCGCGATAGGCGCGAAAATAACGCGACCCAACGCGCGCTCTTGGCCACGGTGCAGCGTGAAACGCAAACCCCATGCCATCAAAACAGTCGGCACCATCCAAGACGCATACCCAACAATCATAAACAGCGCCGCGGCAAACGACGCACCTGGCCGACCCAGCCAGTTCTGAACAGGGGCATCCGTAGCGGACATGAAATTCGGATCATCCGGCGCATAGGACCAAAGCATCATCGCAACCATCAGGCCGACCACAAATAGGCCAATCCCCACCAGCTCGCGCCCGCGTTTTTCAATCGCAGCTTGCGTCGAGCTATCCAAAAGTGGGTCTCTTTGTCGAGTCTGATATGAAGCCATTTTGCCGTTCCTCACGTGTACAAACAGTCGCGGATTTGGGTCAAACCACGCTGCATTTCTTCTATTGGGGCGACGAGTGCCACCCGGATATAACCTTCGCCTGGGTCACCGCTTGGATCGGGACGGCTCAGGTACGCGCCGGGCAAAACCCGAACGCCAGTTTCTTTCCACAGCTTACGTGCTGCGGATTCTCCATCCTCAACCGGAAGCCACAGGAAAAACCCTGCCTCCGGTGAAGTGTAGCTATTCACGCCTGCAAAAATCGCGTCTGCGGCGTCAAATTTCGCACGGTAAAGCGCGCGGTTTTCAATTACGTGGGCCTCATCTGACCAAACACGCGTCGACACGCGCTGGATCGGCATAGGAAGCGGCGCGCCCGCATAGGCCCGCAGCTGACGCATTTCTTTGGTGTTCTTTGGCCCGCTCACCACAAAGCCAGACCGCAGGCCCGGAAGGTTGCTGCGCTTGGACAAAGAATGAAACGCAACCACGCGTTCAGGGTCACACCCAGTATCAGCCGCGGCCTCAAGCACACCCATCGGCGGCGTGTCGCGATAAATCTCGGAATAGCACTCATCCGCGAAAATCTTGAAATCGTGCTTTTCAGCAAGCGCGATCAGTTGCGCCCAGTATTCGCGGCTTGCAACGGCACCCTGTGGATTGGCGGGGCTACAGATGTAAGCAATCGTTGTGCGATCCAGTATTTCAGGATCAAGTGCTGCGTAATCAGGCAAATATCCAGATTCAGCTGTTGCAGGGACCATCACAGGTTCCGCATTCACCGACAAAGCCGCAATCGCGTACACTTGGTAAAACGGGTTCGGCAACAACACGACGGGCTGTTTTCCGTTCTTCACTTCAGGGCAAAGCGCCATCGCCGCGTTGTACAATCCCTCACGGGTTCCGTTCAAAACCAGCACACGGTCAGGCGTAATATCTACAGAATAGCGGCGTGTAACCCATCCACAGATCGCTGCCAAAAGCTCTGGCGCGCCTTCGTTTCTTGGGTAATTCGCAAATTCCCCAACAGATTCAGCCATCACGTCAGGCACAAAACTTGGGAACGGATGCTGAGGCTCACCAATGGTCATGTTTACAGGCTCGCCGCCCGGTTCATGGACGTCGAGTAAAGCGCGCAAGCGCGGCCACGCATAGGCCGGTAGGTTCGAAAACCGCTCGGGGTACGTCATTACTGCCTCAAACTACGACCTCATTAACGGGTCGCTTTCTCCCAAAGTAGCCTGACAGGAGTCCCACTGTCCAGAAAAAGGACGCTTTATCGGTAACTTGTGTGGCTTTTAGGCCAGCGCAGCCTCTGCGGCGGCCCCAATCCGCAGCAATCGGGCGTCATCGTCCGCTGCCACGTTCAACATTATCCCAACCGACGGCACGCTGGTTGGCAACACAAGCGAGGCCAAGCCCATCAAATTCGCAACCCTCGTATTGCGCAGCGCCAATAGGTTCTCAGAAAGGTAGTATTCCTCATCGGTTGCCAGTTTTTCGCAGTTCGGCGGCATAATAGGCGATCCTGGGCATAGCACGGCATCGAACGGCGCGGTGGCTGATGCGTAAGCCGCACGAATGGCGCGCAACTCGTCCCAACAGGCGAGAAAATCATGGGCTAAGACCTCCTTGCCAGCCATCACACGATTGTAGATTTGCCAATACATCTTATCGCCATCCTGTTTGATCAAATCGCGCCAGTTGGCATAGGCATCCGCCGTAAACAAAGGGCCAGACATCTCAAATGCGCGTGTAAGCTCAGGCACCTCTAACGGTACAATTTCAGCGCCCGCCGCTTCAAGTTTCGCAACTGAAGTTTGATACCCAGACAAGGGCACCTCGCGCATGTCGTCCATAACCACTGTCCGCAACGCGGCGAACCGCATTCCTTTCAATGAAGCGCCCTTCAGGTCCACAGGCGATCCGCCTTCTAGCGCGCTCAACACCAACGCCGCATCCTCCACGGATCGACACAATGGACCGACGGTATCAAATTCTGAACACAGCGCGACCGACCCTTCGACGGACAAGCGCCCAAACGTTGTCTTGAGGCCGACAAGATCATTCCACATAGACGGAATCCGCACGGACCCGCCAGTGTCTGACCCAATCGCCGCAGCCGCTAATCCAAACGCAACGGACGCCCCCGCCCCAGATGACGACCCACCTGGAACCGCTTCTGCGTCATTCACGCAAGGTGGTGTCGCAGTTACCGGATTATAGCCAAGGCCCGAAAACGCAATTTCAGTCATATGCGTCTTGCCCAAGCAAACCAGCCCCATACCTGTCGCCACACGCAACACTTCGGCATCCCGATCAGGAACGCGGCCTTCCATCATCTTTGTCCCCGCTTCGGTCGCAACACCGGCGGTATCAAACAGGTCTTTCCAGCTGATCGGAACACCGTCCAACGGTGACAAACGCTGCCCAGCTTTCGCACGATCAGACGCCGCTTTCGCCTCAACCCGCGCCCTATCATGGGTCACGCGTGCATAGATCCGGTCCCGCAACGGATGCGCATCAATGGCCGTTAGATAGACCTCGCACAGATCAACCGGATCAATCTCTCCAGCACCAATTCCGCGCCCCAAATCTGCCGCCGTTGCCCAAAGCCAATCTTGCATAACTTGTCTCCTTTGGGCGGACGGTAGCGACCATCCCGCGCATGGACAATCCCGCATGAGAAGCCATAGTGCGCAACATGAACACGGATACAGATATCGCAATTGTCGGTGGCGGCTTGAACGGCCCGACACTCGCCCTCGCACTGGCTGATTTAGGCCTGCGTGTCACGATAATCGACACCCTGCCCGCGCCAACGCGCAGCTTTGAAGACTTTGACGGGCGGTCTTATGCGCTCGCCCTCGCATCTATGCGTTTGTTTAAAAACATTGGCGTTTGGACCGATGTTGCCGACCACACCCAACCAATGCTTGAGATCAAAGTGACCGACGGTCGCGCGGGCGAAGGCCCGTCCCCGTGGATGCTGCATTTTGACCACGCCGAAATCGAAGAAGGCCCGATGGGCTACATGTGCGAAGACCGTTTTCTGCGCCAAGCCTTGCTGACCGGAATGGATCGTGAAGACCGGATTACTCAATTGTCTGGTGAAACTGTCGTTGCACAGACCGCGGGCGGCGTGACCCTTGCGTCCGGTAAAACACTCACCGCGCAACTGGTCATTGGCGCTGACGGGCGCTCTTCTGGAACGGCAGAGCGTGCTGGCATCAAACGCACAGGTTGGGGCTACGGGCAAACCGCCATTGTGTGCGCCTTGGAACACAAAAAACCCCACGGCGGCATCGCGCACCAGTTCTTCATGCCAACAGGCCCGCTGGCAATTCTACCCCTTCCCGGCAACCGTTGCTCCATTGTGTGGTCCGAAACCGACGCACGTGCCGCTGAGATCATGGGCATGAACGACGCCGATTTCCTGGATGCACTGCGCCCTGCGTTCGGTGACTTCTTGGGTGAAATATCTCTTACAGGTAAGCGTTTCAGCTACCCACTGAACCTGACACTCGCCAATCGTTTCATCGCTGATCGCGTTGCATTGATTGGTGACGCCGCGCACGGCGTTCATCCGATCGCCGGTCAAGGATTGAACGCGGGCCTACGCGATGTCGCAGCACTTGTGGATGTGATTTCTGACGCCAAAAAACGCGGCGAAGACATCAGCAGCCCCGCTGTTTTAGCAAGGTACGAACAATGGCGCCGATTTGATACTGCGACGCTTGCCGTCGCAACGGACACGTTCAACCGTTTGTTTTCAAACGACAACCCGCTGCTGCGTGCCGTACGTGATGTTGGAATGGGCGTGATCAATGCCACCCCGAACCTGCGACGCAAATTCATCCGCGAAGCCGCAGGACTAACCGGTGACCTCCCAAGCCTCATGAAAGGCTAGTCAGGGTCGATTATCCGCGCCTCGTCAATCAGTAACACTGGAATTCCACCCCTGATCGGATAGGCCAAGCGCGCAACATTGCTGATTAATTCTTGGGTCGACGCGTCATAGTTTAACCGCCCCTGACATTGCGGACAGACCAAGGCTTCTAGCATTTTCGGGTCAAATTTACGCTCGTCGCTCTGTGTCATTGCATCACCTTGTGTTCGTTTCCGCCATGAAGCGCGTATTCGATCAATGTCACCAGCATTTCACGCCGCGCTGGCAACGTTTCCGCCTCAAGCAATGCTTGACGTTCTTCTGGTTCGAACGGGCACAGCATTGATAGTGAATTTATCAATGTCTCAGGCTCAGCCTCATTCATGCTGCCCCAATCGGTGCTCAGATCAGCCTCCTCAAAGAACCGTTCAAGCAAAGCCATCAGAGCGGCACGGTTCATGTCAGGGTCTAGTTGTTCTTCGCCCAGATCATCTTCAAACCCGTTCCAATCAACGCAAGCACGACGATAGGGCGTAAAACCATCAACCTCTTCACCGATACGAAACCGCGACACGCCGCTCAGCGTTATCATATAGCCACCCGATTCGGTTTCAGACATCGCAGTCACGCGCCCCGCACAACCGATCGTGTGCAACACGTCGTCGCCGTCAACGGCTTCATTGGGTTGCACCATCCCAATCATCCGCGCATCCGTCTTCAACGCATCATCCAGCATCGCCAGATAGCGCGGTTCAAACAGATGCAACGGCAACTGCGCACGGGGCAACAACAACGCGCCGGAAAGCGGGAAAATTGGGATAACCGAAGGAAGGTCTTTGTGCTTCGTCATGCCATCAACCTAAACCGTCATCCGCATCAAGCAAATATCATTGATGACAGTTTGCGGCGGCCGTTCAAAACAACGGGATCTGTGGGCTTTAGCGCGTCAAAGACTGTAAACAGCTGCGCCTTAGCAGCCCCATCATTCCACTCGCGATCACGACGGAAAATCTCAAGAAGTTGATCAACCGCGCCTTCGCTGTCGCCAGACGCATGCAGCGCAACGGCGAGATCAAGCCGTGCTTGATGGTTGTCGCCATCCGCCTCAACAGCTGCGGTCAATTCAGCAACAGGGCCCGCATCGACAGCTTGTTTCGCCAATTCCAAGGCCGCGCGCGCGGCTTCAACTTCTGGCGCATCGTGAATTTCCGCAGGAACGCCGTTTACGACGGCCTCAGCTTGCTCCAAGTCCTCCAGCGCAAGATGCGCGCGGATCAAACCACCAGCAGCACCCGCATGCATATTATCTTCTTCCAAAATCGCTGAAAACGTCTCTACCGCGTCGGCAAACTCACCATCGGTAAGCATGGTTTCAGCCGCCTCAACAGCGTCGTCCAAACCATTGTCCGGTTCTGGACCCATTTCGGCGATCTTGTTCACAAAGGCCTCAACCTCACTCGCAGGCAACGCACCTTGGAACCCATCAACAGGCTTACCGTTGAAAAACGCATAGACCGTCGGCAGGGATTGAATTTGCAACTGGCCCGCGATGGCTTGGTTCTGGTCTACATCGACCTTCACCATTTTCACGCGCCCGCCGGCTTTCTTCACCGCTTCTTCCAACATTGGCCCAAGCGTTTTGCACGGCCCACACCATGCTGCCCAAAAATCGACGATGATCGGAACCTCGTTGGACGCTTCGACAACATCCTGCATGAACGTGTCTTCGCTCACGTCCTTAACCAAGTCATTCGCCGCTGCGGGCTGTTGTCCGCCACCAAGTTCAATCATTTCCGTCTCCGATTAGCGCATCTATTTTGCGTCTATATGGGCAAGCCCAAGCCAAAGTCCAAGGGCCAGCTGTATATACGGTTTCTATACAGGTTCTATACGCATTCTATACGGCGTATTTTGCGTGAAATTTACAAATCAAACGTCGCGAAAACCGGTGCGTGGTCGCTTGGCTGCTCCCATCCGCGAACGGCGCGAATAACGCAGCTTGAATGCGCGGAGCTGGCAATGTCAGACGTGGCCCAAATGTGGTCCAAGCGGCGACCTTTATCGGCCGTGTCCCAATCCTTGGCGCGGTAGCTCCACCAGCTGTATAACTTACCCTCTGGTACGTCCGCGCGGGTTACATCAACCCAATCACCCGCCGCCTGCGTTTCGGCCAGCGCTTCAACTTCGACAGGGGTGTGACTAACGATTTTCAACAGCTTCTTGTGGTCCCAAACATCGTCCTCACGCGGTGCGATATTCAGGTCCCCAACTAGGATCGCTTTCTCTGGTTTACTTGCGTTAAAATAATCCCGCATTTCAGATAGATAGTCGAGCTTTTGGCCAAACTTTTCATTGATCTCACGGTCCGGTTTATCGCCCCCCGCTGGCACATAAAAGTTGTGAACCGTAACCCCATTTTCCAACCGTCCAGCGATGTGGCGGGCATGACCAAGAGACGCGAAATCCTGCGCATCCACTTCCTCAATCGCCATCTTGGAAAAGATCGCAACACCGTTGTATCCCTTCTGCCCTCGCGCAACCATGTGGCGGTAACCAAGGGCGTGAAACTGCTCCAACGGGATCTTTTCAACAGGGCTTTTGCACTCCTGCAAACACAGCACATCAGGCGCTTCTTCTGTCATCAAACGCGCAACCAAACCTTCGCGTAAACGCACCGAATTGATGTTCCAAGTGGCAAGCGTAAATGACATGAAATTCTCCTGATTTTTCGGGACTCTAACTGGCCACAGGTTGCTTTGCCAGCCACTCTGAGACCCGCTCTAACCCTTCCTTAAGAACTTTCGGGTAACATGCGAATCCGATCCGTACGTATCCCTCAACGCCCAGCGCTGATCCCGGTGTAAACATCACGCCCGTGTCTTTTAGCAACGCAACACATTGATCATATGAAGGAATATCCAGATTAAGTGCCACAAACGCCGTAGTTCCGGCTTTAGGCTTTACATAGCGCGCCTTAGGCTCGCCCTGCACCCAAGCATCCAACATCGCAAGGTTGCCGCGCGTGATCTCATGTGAGCGTTCCAAAATCACGTCCTTCGCCTCAAGCGCCATCGCCGCGAAGTAGTCATCGACCATACCAACACTGATCGTCGTGTAATCACGGTGAATCTCGCAGGCATCCAGCAGGCTTTCTGGCCCAATAATCCAACCCAATCGAAGCCCCGCCAAAGAAAACGCCTTAGACGTAGACCCCGTTGAAATTCCTTTGTCGTAAACATCAACAATAGACGGCGCAGGAACGCCTTGCTCTGTCCCACGATAAACCTCGTCGCACAGCACCCACGCGCCAACGCTTCGCGCGATTTCAACAACGCACTCCAACCCAGCACGATCAATCAATGCACCCGTTGGGTTATTCGGATTGGTCAACGCGATAACCTTTGTGCTTGGCGTCACCGCCGCCGCGACTGCATCCCAATCCGGCAACCAGCCCCCTGCCTCACTCAACGCGACTTCGGTAACTTTGGCCCCCAAGGATCGCGGAATTGCAGTATGTTGTTGATAGGTCGGCGTCACCGCCACAACATGGTCTCCAGCGCCAACAAGCGTCTGATAAACCATGTGATTTGCACCAATTGTTCCGTGTGTAATCAGCACATTCTCAGCCGCCTGCTCCGCAAACATCCCAGCCACCAACCCGCGCAATCTGGTTGACCCCCGAATCTCGCCATAGGTCATCTGCATCGCGGCCAATTCGCTCGGCATCTGCTGCGTGGTCCCCGCCATTTGCATCAACTCCGAAAGCGTCAATGACGCCACACAGGTCTCTGCCAAGTTCAGTTCACACTTGGTTTCCCAAGCATTCATCCATTGCTCAACTCCGAACGGTTCAATTTGCATTGCCATGTCTCCTTTGTAGCCATTGGAACAGGCTCACAGTTATCAGTCCATCCCCTCTTTCTTTGTCCCGGAAATAAAAAAACCCCGACCAAATGGCCGGGGTAAGTCCAACAGGGAGAAAGTGAAGAAAACCCTGTCTTAGGGAACTTCTTCTGGCTAGCCCGCATCAGCGGCCCAAGCCTTGATCTGCATCAAGCGACGAGTCGATAACCGCCACTTTCCGTCACCAACAAACGCGCGTTGCTGGGGTCAGGTTCAATTTTCTGACGAAGACGATAGATATGTGTCTCAAGCGTGTGCGTTGTAACACCCGCATTATAACCCCAAACCTCATGAAGCAGCACATCACGTGCCACGACGCCTTCGGTCGCGCGGTATAGGAACTTAAGAATATTCGTCTCTTTTTCGGTCAGGCGAATCTTCTTCTCTTCTTCAGTGACCAGCATCTTCTGCGCTGGCTGGAACGTATATGGCCCAAGCGTAAAGACAGCGTCCTCTGATTGCTCATGCGTGCGCAACTGGGCGCGGATACGGGCCAGAAGCACGGGAAACTTGAACGGTTTGGTCACGTAATCGTTGGCGCCAGCATCAAGCCCAAGGATCGTATCACTGTCCCCATCATGGCCAGTCAGCATCACAATTGGGCATTTCACGCCTTGCTTGCGCATCAAGCGGCACAGCTCGCGGCCATCCGTATCGGGAAGCCCGACATCCAAAATCACCAGATCATAAAGCCCTTCTTTGGCTTTCGTCATCGCTTCGGCGCCATTGCCTGCTTCAAAGACATCGAAGTCCTCGGTCATAAGCAGTTGCTCACCAAGCGCCTCGCGCAGGTCCTCGTCATCATCGACGAGCAGAATTTTCTTGAGTTGTGCCATTACTGGTATCTCCTTCGTTGTACCTTAGATGTGATGAGATACGTATTCACACAAGTTTTATGGCAACTTCTCACGCCGACGTGTCGTTAGCGGGGTAATTGTTTCAATTTCCAACCGATACAGGTATCGGTTGGGGGCAATCAGAGGCCAATTATGACATTCCCGACCACCGCTTTGATACCGACTCTGACAGAACGCCTCGCCCGCGCGCGCGCCGATCTGGGAATGGGTGTGCCGGTTGTGGTCTGTGATGGCGATCACGCGGTGATGATTTTGGCCGCCGAAACCCTGACCGAGCAGCGATTGGCCACGTTGAAGGGGATGGACCCAGTTCTCACGATCACTGCGCACCGTGCCGCGACCCTCAAAGTACCCGCTTACGATGGTGATATTGCACGCGTTGCCTTGCCCAATGATGTCGATTTGCGTTGGGTTCGGGCCATGGCTGATCCGGCAGATGACCTAAGCAGCCCGATGAAAGGCCCGTTCAAACCCGCGCGCGAAGGTCAAACTGACGTGCACCGTGCGGGAATCGCGCTAACCAAAATGGCGCGTCTATTGCCAGCCTGCGTCGTTGCCCCCCTTGATGATGGCTCTGCTTTCGCATCCATGCACGATCTCACACGTCTCGACGCAAAAACCGCGCTCGACACTGATCTCACACCTTTAGACCCCGTTATTTCTGCACGCTTGCCGCTTGATGTGTCCGAGGCAGGCCGTCTCCACATTTTCCGCCCTGAAGATGGCGCCGAAGAACATTACGCCATTGAGATTGGAAACCCTGATCGCGCTGCCCCTGTTTTGGCCCGTCTACACTCGGCATGTTTTACCGGGGATGTGCTCGGCAGTCTGAAGTGCGACTGCGGCCCGCAATTGCGCGGTGCGATGGTGCAAATGGGATCCGAGGGTGCCGGTGTCCTTCTCTATCTCAATCAAGAAGGGCGCGGAATTGGCCTCGCCAACAAGATGCGCGCTTATTCGTTACAGAATCAGGGTTTTGATACCGTTGAAGCCAATCACCGCCTTGGTTTCGCCGATGATGAACGCGATTTCCGTATTGGCGCTGAGATTCTGCGCAAACTTGGGTTTTCACAAGTTCGCCTTCTCACCAACAACCCAGAGAAAATTGCGAAACTCGAAAGCTGCGGCTTAACCGTGACTGAGCGTGTACCCCTCAAAGTTGGTGAAAACCGCCACAACCAAGCCTATCTCGCGACGAAGGCTAAGAAATCCGGCCACCTTCTTTAACGCGCGAACCGAAGTAATACGGCACCGATGAGTGTTAGGAACGTTGATCCGACCTTAAACAGGTCCAATCGCTCCCCCATAAAGAACACGCCGATGAACAGCGCAAAGATGATGGATGTTTCGCGTAATGCCGTGACCAACGCGATTGGCGCTTGCATGAAACCCCAAACGACCAGCGCGTATGCACAATAAGATGCGCAACCACCAACAATCAGCACAAATCGTCCTTCAGTCCACAGGCGTGACAGTGTCCCCGGTTTAGTGACCCGCATAAACGTCGCGAAAATCACAGCGTTGCAAATGGCGGACCACCCGTAAAACCCGACGCCAGTTCCCGCGACGCGCGCGCCAAGCCCGTCCACCAGTGAATAGCCGGCAATGAAACAGCCCGTCACCGCAGCCAACATAGCCGCTTTGGGGTTTCGCGCACCACCATGCCCGCGCACCAACCCAAGCGACAGCAACCCTGTGCCGATCAAAACAATCGCCAAAACTTCCTGCCATCCAAGTATCACGTTGAGGAAAGACACAGATACCATTGCGACGATCAATGGCGCGATTCCACGCGCGACAGGGTAGACCTGTGTCAAATCGCCAATGCGATAAGAATTCAGCAAAAACACCTGATATCCGAAATGAAGCACCAGCGATCCAAGCAAATACGGCCAACACGCTAAATCCGGCATCGGAACGAACAGCAGCCCAATGATGGCAAATGGCAAATGCCCGATTATCACGCCGGCCATGCTCAGGTGTTTGTCAGCGGCCCCTTTTGCAAGTGCATTCCAACAAGCGTGCAACAAAGCCGCCAAAAGCGTGGTTCCTATAACGATCGTCGGCATTCCGCTCCCCTTTGACGCACATTAGGCCCAGCAGAGCAGCTTGAACAACCCGCGCAGTTCTGCTCAATCTCGCGGTATGAAACCCACTGATCTTGTCGTCACTCCAACCCATTTACGGTTTTTGAACCGCAAGTTCCCCTGTTCAATCGGCAAGGGTGGTATTCGCGATGATAAGAAAGAAGGGGACGGCGCAACGCCGCGCGGAACGCATAACCTTGTTGGCGTTCTGTATCGCCCTGACAGGATTGAAAAGCCAACCGATCGCGCAAAGCCAATTCACCCCCGCGATTTGTGGTCCGATGACCCGTCCCAACCTGACTATAATCAACAGGTCCAAGCGCCCTATATATATAGCCATGAAAAATTGCGCCGAGCGGACCCGCTGTATAACCTCGTTATTCTGACGGATTGGAACTGGCCGAACGCCGTAAAAGACCGCGGATCAGCGATCTTCATTCACCGCTGGCGCAAACCCGGTCACCCGACAGAAGGGTGCATTGGCCTAAGACCTGCGGACCTTGCATGGATCGCTCCACGCCTTTCGCCAACAACGCGTCTAATCGTGCTTTAGCCCGCAGGCGGTACACGATCCCCAAAGATCGCCGAACCTACGCGCACATGGGTCGCCCCAAGCGCCACAGCGGTTTCAAAATCACCCGACATGCCCATCGACAGGCCCGTAAGCCCATTGCGCGCCGCGATTTCACCAAGCAACGCGAAATGCTTTGCGGCCTTTTCACCAACTGGTGGAATACACATCAACCCGCGCACAGGCAGGTCCATCGCGACGGCCTCAGCCACAAACGCATCTGCATCGGCAGGCAAAACACCCGCCTTCTGCGGCTCTTCTCCGGTGTTCACCTGTATATAGAGATCAGGACACGCCCCCATTTCCTGCGCCAGTCGCGCGAATGTCTTGGCGAGCTTTGGGCGGTCCAGTGTATGAATAGATTGCGCCAGTTCCATCGCTTGGCGGGCCTTATTGGTCTGCAGCGGGCCAATAAGGTGCAGATCGATTCCCTCAAACTCCTCACGAAACGCAGGCCACTTACCAGCGGCCTCCTGCACACGGTTCTCACCAAACACGCGGTGCCCCTGTTCGAGAATCGCTTGGACGCGTTCATTCGGTTGCACCTTTGAGACCGCAATAAGCTGGGTACTTCCCGCAGCGCGCCCTGCCTTCTCTTCTGCGGATCTGATCCGGTCCTTTATATCTTGCAGGGCCATAGCAACCTCCTGATTACGTGGCGTGTTTTGTGTTTCACTTTGACATAGGCCGTTATTAGAGGGCTGTCATGGCCTGATTACCCCATATCGGTGTGTGGCACGTCTGCATCATTTTCACAGCGGGTCGGTTTTCAGGGGCCAAATTCCTTGAGTGTGCAAGGCTTTGGGCGCAAACAGCCTTCAATGCTAGTTGAACTGGCATTCTCGAAGAATGCAAACACGAGGAATTACACAATGAAAAAGATCCTACTCACAACAGCACTCGTTGGCTTCGCCGGCGTAGCAGCTGCTGACGGCCACCTTGGCGTCACTTTCTCCGGTGATGCGAACCTTGGCTACAACGACTTCGACAACACATCCACAGATGACAACTTCGGCTTCTACTCCGAGCTGGACGTCACAATCGGTTTCGCAGCTGAACTGGACAACGGCCTCGTAGCTGCTGCGTCCATCGACCTCGAAGACCTCGCATCTGGCACTGGCAACTGGGGCGATTCTTACGAACTGTCCCTGACAAACGACACAGCTGGTCTGTACTACGGCGACACAAACTTCGCAGCACAGAACGTCTGGGTTTCTGCAGGCGACATGGAGTCTGACAGCTTCTCCGAAGCTGACGGCGAAGAAGCACTTCGCGGCGAAATGGCATTCGGCGCAGTTTCCGCTCAGGTTTCCTACGTGTTGGGTGATGCAGCTAACGTTCGCAACTCCGTAAACGGCGTTAGCGATCTTGAGCAGCTGTCCATCGGTGCATCTGCAGACTTCGGCAACTTCAACGTTGTAATGGCATACCAGGAAGCACTTTCTGCTGCAGGCGCAACTATTTACGACGCCGCAAACGGTGACTTCAACGAAGGCGAAGTCTTCGGTCTTTCCGTTGGTACATCCTTCGCTGGTGCAGACGTTCGTCTTGCTTACGCTGAGCGTTCTGACGATGTTGGCGATTCCTCCGGTGTCTCCTCTGACTCCATCGGTGTAAGCGTTGCTTACCCATTCGGCCCAGTAACAGCGACAGCTTACTACGTTTCTGAATCTGCTGCGGCTGGCGACAACTGGGGCATCAACCTTGCTTACGCAAACGGTCCAGTTGCAGTTGCTCTTGACTACCAGGACGACCAAGGCACAGCTAAGTGGGGCCTCGAGGGTTCCTATGACGTCGGTAACGGCATCATGGTTTACGCTGGTTACCTGGACAACGCCGGTTTGGCAGGCAGCGATCGTTACTACGTTGCTGGTGAGTACGACCTCGGTTCCGGTGCGTCTTTGCTCGTATCCTACGCTGATGACTCCGACTTGACTAACGACGCTGGCGACGAAATCGGCGCTAACGACTACCAGGTTGGTACAACTGTTGAGATCTCCTTCGCGTTCTAATTGAACCGAATATATCTCTAAAGTATTGGGCGGTTCCTTCGGGAGCCGCCCTTTCTTGTTTTAGGCCTCGTTTCCTCCGCATCGCGATAACCTCGGGTCTTGTGGCACCTGCCCCCCTTCGCTACACATTTGCCAAGCAAAAAGCGCAAGGGACGACCCCGTGACCGGATTTAAGAAACGCATTCGCATGACTTTTGGAATTGGCCTGATCGCCACGCTATCCGCGTGCGGCGGTTCTGGTAGTAATCCGTTCGGATCAATCGGCAGCTTGGGTGGCGGCGGTGACGCAAACGCGACCACCACGCAAGCCACCCGTACACGTGGCGCTGAAAGCGTTGCCGTGAACCGCTATCTCTGGGCCGCGTCCTTGGATGTGCTCAGCTTCTTGCCTGTCGAATCCGTCGATCCGTTCACTGGCGTAATCGTTATGGGATACGGCACACCACCCGGTGGCAGCCGCGCTTACCGCGCCACGATCTACCTCACCGATCCTGCACTTGATGCGCGCTCCCTCAATGTTGCGCTTCTCACGCGTTCTGGTCCTGCTGCAGCAGAAACCACCCGCGCGATTGAGGATGCAATTCTTTCACGCGCGCGCCAAATTCGCATCGCAGACGGCGCACTGTAAATCAGGCGCAACCCACAGTTTTTCAGGCGCCGGGTCCAGCACCCGGCGTTCGCTTTTTAAGGACACGACATGTCGCAATACTCACCCTCCGAAATCGAAGCAAAGTGGCAGGCCGCTTGGGGCAAGGCCGAGACATTCAAGGCCGTCCGCAGTGACGACAAACCCAAGTACTACGTGCTTGAGATGTTCCCCTACCCGTCCGGCCGCATCCACATCGGGCACGTGCGTAACTACACAATGGGCGACGTGATTGCGCGCTATAAGCTGGCGACAGGTCATAACGTGCTGCACCCGATGGGCTTTGACGCCTTTGGTATGCCCGCCGAAAACGCGGCGATGGCATCTGGTGGTCACCCCAAGGATTGGACCTACCAAAACATCGACGACATGGTCGCACAGATGAAGCCGCTGGGCCTCGGGATCGACTGGGACCGCATGTTTGCGACCTGTGATCCTGAATACTACGGCCAGCAGCAGGCCTTGTTCATCGACATGCTTGATGCAGGCATGATTGACCGCAAGAACGCGACTGTGAACTGGGATCCGGTCGATATGACCGTTCTGGCCAACGAGCAGGTCATCGACGGCAAAGGCTGGCGTTCGGGTGCCGAGGTTGAGCGCAAAGACCTGACACAGTGGTTCTTCAAGATCTCCGATTACGCGGATGAGCTGCTTGAAGCGCTGGATGGTTTGGATAACTGGCCTGCCAAAGTGCGCCTGATGCAGGAAAACTGGATCGGCAAGTCACGCGGTCTGCAATTCTCGTTCTCGATGGTCGAAGGCATCGGCGCGCATGACCGCGTTGAGGTTTACACGACCCGTCCAGACACTCTGATGGGCGCGTCTTTCGTCGGTATTTCCCCCGATCACCCGCTCGCCAAAGAGCTTGAGCAAGACAACGCAGAAATCGCCAGGTTCAACGCTGAATGCCGCAAAGGTGGCACAACGGCTGAGGCGTTGGAAAAGGCTGAAAAGCTTGGCTTTGATACCGGTCTGCGCGTTCGCCATCCGTTTGATACGTCTTGGGAATTGCCTGTCTACATCGCCAACTTCATCATGATGGACTACGGCACGGGCGCGATTTTCGGCTGCCCTGCCCATGATCAACGCGACTTCGATTTCGCCAAGAAATACGAGTTGCCGATCATCCCGACGTTCTTGCCGAATGAAGACAGCGACCCAGAACTGACCGAAGCCTTTGTGCCAACCAAGACTGACATGGTTCACTGGCTGACCCCATTTGCATGGGATCCAGCAACCAACGGCGAAGATGCGATCAATGCTGCGGTAGATTTCTGTGAAGCTAACGGCGTTGGCCAAGGTGTTACCAAGTTCCGCTTGCGCGATTGGGGTCTAAGCCGCCAGCGCTATTGGGGTGCCCCAATCCCAGTTGTTCATTGCGACAGCTGTGGCGTGGTGCCCGAGAAGAAAGAGAACCTGCCGGTTGAGCTGCCTTATGATGTGTCTTTCGACATTCCGGGCAACCCGCTGGACCGCCATCCGACATGGCGGAATGTTCCTTGCCCAGCTTGTGGTAAGCCCGCCCTGCGCGAAACCGACACGATGGATACTTTCGTAGATTCCAGCTGGTATTTCGCCCGCTTTACTGCACCCCATGCAGCAACACCTACGGAAAAGGCCGACGCTGAGTACTGGATGAATGTCGATCAATACATCGGTGGTATCGAGCACGCGATCTTGCACCTGCTTTACTCGCGCTTCTTCGCCCGTGCGATGCACAAGACAGGCCACTTGCCTGCAACAGCGATTGAGCCGTTTGATGCATTATTCACCCAAGGCATGGTGACACACGCGATTTTCAAGACCGACGGCGCTGATGGTCGCCCTGTTTACCACTATCCTGAAGCAGTTGAGCTACGCGATGGTGGCGGGTTCTTGAAAGATGGAACGCAGGTCGACATCATCCCGTCCGCCAAAATGTCCAAATCAAAGAACAACGTTGTCGACCCAGTGGCGATCATTGATCAGTACGGCGCAGACACTGCGCGTTGGTTCGTTCTGTCCGATTCCCCTCCGGAACGGGACGTGGAATGGACGGCATCCGGTGCAGAAGCGACCCACAAACACCTGTCACGTGTCCACCGCATCGCTTGTGAAATTGCAGACAACACAGGCGCCTCTAACAATCAGGACGAAGCCCTGCTGCGCGATATGCACAAAGCTATTCATGACGTCACCCAAGGCGTGGAATCCTTTGGCTTCAACGCATCTATCGCAAAGCTTTACGGCTTCACGGGTGCAATTGCGAAATCCAAGGCGGGTGGCGACGCCAAGCGCCAAGCCATGAAAACCCTCGCGCAGCTGATGTCCCCAATGACACCGCACTTGGCCGAAGACATCTGGGCAATGCTCGGTGGTGAAGGTCTTATCGCCAACGCGCCATGGCCAGTCGCAGACGAGGACATGTTGGTTGAAGACACCATCACCATGCCAATCCAGATCAATGGCAAACGTCGGTCTGAACTTGCCGTTCCAAAGGACATGAGCAAGGAAGAGGTTGAAAAACTCGCGCTGGCGGATGAGGCTGTCGTTAAGGCATTGGAGGGCAACGCGCCCAAAAAGCTGATCGTTGTACCGGGCCGGATTATCAATGTTGTCATCTGACAGACGTAAATTTCTAGGTGTACTTGCCGCTTTGCCGTTGGCGGGCTGCGGGTTTACACCTGTCTATGGCACCGACGGTTCAGCGCGGACGCTACGTGGCCGCATTGCGTATCGCGCCCCTGATACGCCTGAAGGTTTCCGACTACGTACGCGCCTTGAAGATCGCCTCGGGCGGGTTGAACAAGGTGATTATTTGCTCACAGTTCAGCTTGAGATCGAGGAAGAGGCGGTCGTGATCTCGTCCGCGCAGGACATCAACCGCTTCAATCTACCGGGCAAGGCGACATGGGAACTGACAGAACCGGGGAATGATACCCCGCTTGCGTCAGGAACCGCGGAAACCTTTACCGCATATTCCGCGTTTGGGACCACCGTCGCGACGCGTGAGGCGCAAGACGACGCCCGTGACCGTCTGGCCTTCGCTTTGGCCGACCTGATTGTGACAGACATTATCGTTGCTTCGGCGGGCCGTTAGGTCATGAAATTATCCGCCCGCGACGCTGCCAACTATTTCCGGAAGCCGAACCCGAAAGGTGCGGGTATCTTGATCTACGGCGGTGACGCAATGCGTGTCGCATTAAAACGCCAAGACGTCATCAAAGCGCTGGTCGGTCCGAACGGCGAAGAAGAAATGCGTCTGACGCGGATGACCGGGGCTGAACTACGTAAAGACCCAGCTTTGCTCGGGGACGCGATTAAGGCGCAGGGATTTTTCCCTGGCCCAAGAGTCGCGTTTATCGAAGAAGCTGGCGATAGCGTCACGAAAGCACTGACGCCTGCGCTTGCAGATTGGGTAGAAGGCGATGCGCAGATCGTGGTTACAGCCGGCCAATTGAATGCCCGCTCATCTTTACGAAAACTGTTTGAAGGGCACTCGTCCGCCTATGCTGCTGGCGTTTATGATGACCCACCCACCCGTGACGAGATCGAAGGTTCGCTGCGTGATGCTGGGCTCGCGAATGTCGGGCCCGATGCGATGGACCTTATAACGTCTTTGGCACGCGAAATGGCGCCGGGAGACCTACGCCAAACGATTGAAAAACTTGGTCTGTATTTGACAGGTGAGACCGCAGTAGTGTCCGTCGCTGACGTTGAAGCCTGCGCGCCATTGTCGAACGAAGCAGATCTCGATGACATTTTGAATGTGGTGGCTGACCTTAAGGCAGCCGAGATTGGCCCTGTGCTAAGCCGCCTCTATGCCCAAGGAACGCAACCTGTCGCTCTGTGCATCGGTGCGCTTCGCCACTTCCGCCAATTGCATACAGTCGCTTCGGACCCCGGCGGTGCCAGCGCTGGCATTGGCCGTTTGCGTCCACCTGCTTTTGGAGAGAGACGCGATCGTATTATGCGGCAGGCCTCAAATTGGGGACGGATCAATCTGGAAGACGCGCTTGGCACCATCACAGATACCGATCTGACGCTTAGGTCTGCGCATTCCGCGCCGGACCGTGCGTTGGTTGAGCGTATGTTTATCCGCTTGGCCATGCTCGGACGTCGTAGAGGCTAGGCCAAAACGAAAAAGGCAGGCGCAAGGCCTGCCTTTTCCAAAACTCGGTAAGCGTAAAGCTTAGGTGCCGCTGCTGGAAGCCAGTGCGGAACAGATGATCAAGCAAGCTACGATCGGAATGAGGTACTTGCCGCCAGAAGAAGATGGCGCAGCCGCAGGAGCAACAAACTCAGGGGACTGAGGAATTACGACTGCTTCTGTGTTACCGGCGAAAGAAGTTGTGGATGCGCTAGCAAGTGCTGCTGCAGCGATAAGTGTCTTGATTTTCATAATTGTACTCCAGTGCGAAAAAATCATGTGCAGAATACTTTACCGCACAAGAAAAGCAAGTTGGAACTAAGCGCCTATAGCTGTTGATAGCCAATGTACCCAAGCTCCGGTGAAATCCATTGCACCGACTGCACAAAAGTACCGTCAGACGTGATCCAATATGTATTCGTAAAGCTGTTTAAATCACCTTCGCAAAGCTCAGCGTAAGCCATTGTTTCATATGTTTTGTCAGACACTTCTAAGGTTTCCTCTTTTAAAAACGAGGATTCGCATTGGAAATCGAGACGTTCGATTTGCCCAAGTCCATTAAGAAAGTCATGCGTTCTTATATAGTTAGATGGGTTTCGGAGCGCACCCCCAGCGACTGGCGTTTGCGTTCCCATTAGGTCAGCTCCGAAACCTCTCGTTGTCAAAATGATCCCCGCTGCTATCGTTATGGTTGCACCTTCTGTGCTCAACCAAGTCTTCCGAGGGCCATTGGTGCCGACGTGCACCAGTGTGGCAGCACCGCCACTCTCAAATACGTTCAATAGGAGCCGATCCGCCGACTGTTCCTCAATCCCAGCAAGTGCCCAGCCTGCCAATGCGCCAAGCTGTGGCGATTCGCTCGGGGCATTCGAACCTGCAACACCTCTGACGGCCTCGATAGAGCTGCTGTTGTTTGCAAGTGGTCCGCAAGCAGTGAGCCCACCAAGCATCAATACGAAAATCCACTTCATCTCCAGTACCGTCCCCATTGGTCGCCCATATTGCCCTGATGACCATCATGGACAATCTCATACAAACGGCCATCCACTCTCAAGCGCGCGCCACCGTCTCTCTCCAGCGAGGACAACCGCGTCGCTGTTGTATCGCGCGTCGGACGTCCGAGCACCCAATCTGTCGGAATTTCAACAACGATACCTTTGTCAAATGACCCTTCGCCAAAGTCATCAAACGGGACATCTGTCAGCGTGAAGTAAGCGCCAACCTTCCAACCATTGTCAAATTCACGATCAAGCTGGAACGTCGCGCCGTAGTCACCTGCAAGATAGCGACCGACATCAAGTTGCGCCTGAAAACCATTGTTGAAATCGTAATAGGCGGACACATGACCGGTCATGATATCGTAGTCTTGAAAACCGAAACCGAGATCAAAATCTCGCTGGGCCACGTAGTTTACCTCAGCACCCAATGCGAGGGGGCTATCGACTGGCTTCCATAGCAACTCGGCGGATACGCCACCGAACATGCGCTCAAGGTAACCTACCGAAACGCGCGAATACAGATTAGGCGCAGGACGACCATACCAAGCCAGCGTTAAGTTTTCGATGCCCCCGCCACTTTCCGCGCCATAACGCAGCCCGTCGCGGCGCACGGCTGGAAGCGTCGACGCTGAAATTGCCCCGATTTCGTCTCGGTTGCCGACAATTCTCTGTCGATACGCTCCTGCCAAGACGAGGTTTGGTTGAATTTCGTATTGGAATGACGCCTCGATGCCTAAGTCAGCACGTGCAGGTTGGTCTCCGTCAAAAAGCGCCACTTCCATGTAGGGTGAAATGCCCCACAAGAAAGCAGGAGTTGGATCATCCCAACCAATTGCTGGTGCAGGGCCCGCGGCATCTCCAAAAATCGCCCGATCATACGACAAGGCGGCAGCATTCGGTGTGTTTTCTAGCTCTTCGAGGTCACTTCGGCTCAACGTAACAGCAGACAGTGCGATCCCTCGCTGTGTAGGCTCAAGGACGAAGGTATCTACATTTATAGGCGCAACGTGGGATAGCATCCTTGCCACACGGCCCAAGCCTTGCGCCTCAGTCCGGTAGCTTGTGTTCTCATATTGAACCCGCATCGTGTTCCCGACAACCTCGGCACCGAGCAAACGGAAACCGTCCGTTGCCATCACCTGCCCGAGTGTACCGACACCCGAAGTTTGTGCTTGCGGAGTATCCCAAGATGCTGCCGCGGCAATACCTTCGGCGCGCACACCAACTGGCATTGGCGCGCCTTCAAGCCCGCTTGGGAAATTGGAACTCTTTGGGTCAATAATAATCGTCGCGGACACACCAATATCTGTTCCGTACACATAGTAGGCGCCCAATTGATAAACATCGTTCGGCTGCCACTTTAGACCGAAATTCAACGGCGAGCGGCGGTTGAATCCGGAAAGAGTAGTTTCACGTTCGTACGCGTCCGAAGAATATTCCGCTACTGCCGTCCAATCTTCGTTAATACGCCACTCGAGACCACCAAAAAATGCAGCGTCGCCGCGGAAAAACTGGTCTAATCGGGCTGTTCCACCTTTCCCAATATCAAAACTTGAACGGGTCTCAAATCGTTCGTCGACAACTCCGAGAGGATTAGTAAAACCATTCAAGGATCCCAAACGGCCCCAACCAAGTCCACCTGAAAGGCGAACATTCGGGCTAAGTGTTTTTGTGGCGACGATGTATTCGCTGCTGTAAATTCCAGTTCCGAGGAAGTCGCGCAAGCCAATCGCAACAGCTGGACGTGACCCGTTTTCAGTAAGAATCTGATACTGGAAGTCAAAGCTGCGATCATAGGTATCTAGTTGTGAATACCGAAAGCTCCCTGTGAGGCGCGGCAGCACCTGGAATGTAAAGGTCGTGCGCCAATTGTCAGCGAACATCGCCAAAGTCGACGAAAGCTCTCCATCGGCGGGCGCAACGGCTGACGGCATATCAATGATACCCGGCGTACCAAACAGCGTATAATTCGTCCGCCAGTCATCCTGCGCAGCCACTGTGGTTCCTGAAAAAGCGGCGATTGCGATGCCCGCGAAGAAACACTTTTTGTTAACATTTACCATACATATTGGTCTGACATTGTATCGCCACTGACCGCAAGGCAATTTTGGTTTAGGTGAGAACTGAGCAGAAACTCGTGGGCGCAGCGCAATACCTTTGAATACGAAGCCACGGAAGCAAGATTAGTGATATCGAAAGCAAAAATCTCTGGGGCGACCTCTGACCTAAAGACACCAATTGCCTACACATCTGTCGACGCACGCAATTTTTGGCCGATGCCATCGGGCCAAAAAACCCAACAGCACAAACAAATCACAAGCCACGACACCATCAACACTGCGAAACGGTGCTTTGATCTCATCGTCGCCACCGTTGTCACCATTTTCGCCACCCCAATCATGCTCTGCATCGCAATCTTAGTCCTCCTGAAAGACGGCAGGCCTATTTTCTTTATCTCCGAACGCATGAAATCGCCCAGCACACCGTTCCAGCTTGTCAAATTCCGAACGATGCGTGGCGCTCCCGACAGCAAAATGTCGGGGTTACAGGGGTGACAAGGCAAATCGGATAACGCCCACCGGACGCCTACTTCGCAAATATCGGCTTGATGAACTTCCGCAGCTAACTAACGTTTTTCTCGGCGATATGAGCTTTGTTGGACCTCGCCCGCCCTTGCGTCAGTATACGGAAGCGTTTCCTGGGACTTACAGGGCGGTACTCCAGTCGCGGCCGGGCGTTACTGGCTAAGCGACACTGCATTTTCATCGCCACGAAGAACGTCTCATAGCCCGCTCCAATTCAGCAGCCGAGACAGAGGCGATATACACGACCCGTTGCATCCCACGTAAAGCAACGCTTGATCTTATCTATCAGCGCCACGCTTCTGTTTGGTTTGATGCAAAAAATTCTTTTGAAAACTGCCCTTTGCGTGTTGAAGCGTTAGAGGCACATTACACTAACCGATTTTGAAGCGCTCAGATTTGGGCTGGCAGCAAAGACATGCCTTGCGGTATGCATCTGTCAAAACAATCATGAGGCAGCACCATGAAAATCGCAGTGATCGGAACCGGCTATGTTGGCCTTGTGTCGGGCGTTTGTTTCTCTGACTTCGGACACGACGTTGTTTGTGTCGACAAGGACCCTGCTAAGATCTCCAAATTAGAGGCTGGTGAAGTTCCAATTTACGAGCCCGGTCTTGAAGAACTTATGGCCAAGAACGTCGACGCCGGTCGCCTGACGTTTACGATGGATTTAGCTGCCGCGATCGACGGTGCAGAGGCTGTTTTCATCGCCGTTGGAACGCCAACGCGCCGTGGCGACGGGCATGCAGACCTCACATTTGTGATGGCGGTGGCTGAGGAAATCGCCCTCGCTGCGACGGACTACACCGTTATTGTGACCAAATCGACTGTCCCAGTTGGAACGAATCGCAAGGTCAAACAAGTCGTTCACAAAACCAACCCTGACCTCGAATTTGATGTCGCATCCAACCCCGAATTCCTGCGTGAAGGTGCTGCAATTGACGACTTCATGCGTCCTGATCGTGTAGTTGTTGGTGTTCAAACTGAGCGTGCTGGCGATGTCATGAATGACGTTTATCGCCCACTGTTTTTGCGCGATTTTCCCATAGTCATTACCGACCTCGAAAGCGCGGAAATGATCAAATATGCTGCCAACGCATTTCTAGCCACCAAAATTACGTTCATCAACGAAATCGCTGCACTGTGCGAACGCACTGGCGCTGACATCAAACAGGTCAGCAAGGGCATGGGCCTTGACGGGCGTATCGGAAATAAGTTTCTGCACGCGGGCCCGGGTTATGGCGGATCGTGTTTTCCGAAAGATACCAAAGCACTAGCACGTATCGGCCAAGAGCACGCTGTACCGATGCAAATCACCGAGGCCGTGATCAAGGTCAACGAAGAAGTCAAACGCCGCATGGTCGATAAGCTTCTGGATCTGTGTGATGGCAGCTTTAACGGAAAGGTTGTTGCCGTTCTTGGCGTCACGTTCAAACCCAACACCGATGACATGCGCGACGCGCCTGCATTGACGATTGTGCCGGCTCTTGTTGGCGGCGGTGCAAAGGTACGCGTGACTGACCCTCAGGGTAAACACGAGGGCGAAGCGTTACTGCCCGGCGTAAACTGGGTTGAAGATGCGTATAAAGCCGCGCGCAACGCTGATCTTGTTGTAATCCTGACGGAATGGAACGAATTCCGCGGCCTCGACCTCAAGCGAATGGCGAAACATATGACCACGCCGCGCATGGCCGATTTGCGCAATATCTATTCTACTAAAGACGCGAAGCGCGCCGGATTTGATGCCTACATTTCAATTGGCCGCACATCGTTGGAACCTAAAACCGACGGAGAATCCTAATGCCTAAGGTTCTCGTCACCGGATCAGCCGGATTCATCGGCTACCACTTAAGCAAGCTATTGCTGGACGAAGGGTTCGATGTCGTCGGTTTTGACGCCATGACAGACTACTACGATGTGCGCCTAAAGGAGCGTCGCCAAGCGAACCTACTGCAATCTGGAAGCTTCAAAGCTGTCAATGATCGCCTTGAAGCGGATGGTGTTTTAATGGACCTCGTGGCAGCTGAGAAGCCAGATTTCGTCGTGCATTTGGCAGGCCAAGCAGGTGTGCGGTATTCGATTGATGAGCCGCGCTCGTACGTGGACTCCAATATCATTGGAACGTTCAATCTGCTCGAAGCCGTCCGCGCGACCCCTGTAAAACACCTGCTACTGGCGTCCACGTCGTCCGCGTACGGCGCGAACACCCAGATGCCTTACGCGGAAACGGATAAGGCCGACACGCAGATGTCGTTCTATGCAGCGACTAAGAAATCGAACGAGGTCATGGCCCACTCTTACGCCCACCTCTACAATATCCCGACCACGATGTTCCGTTTCTTTACGGTTTACGGCCCGTGGGGACGCCCTGATATGGCGCTGTTCAAGTTTACCAAAGCCGTGCTGAGTGGCGACCCAATTGATGTCTACAATCACGGCGACATGTCGCGCGATTTTACCTATGTGACTGATCTTGTTCGCGGCATTCAACTGTTGCTAGATGCCGTTCCCGAGCGGCTGGATGAGGTACCTGAAGGGGACAGTCTGTCCCCTGTCGCGCCGCATCGTATCGTTAACATTGGCAACGGCGAACCCGTGCAGCTGATGGCTTTTATTGAAGCGATTGAAAAAGCATTGGGCCAACCGGCTACGAAGAATTTCATGGACATGCAGGCGGGTGACGTGCCCGCGACATGGGCAAATGGCGCGCTTTTGGAAAAATTGACGGGCTACTCCCCGAAAACCGATGTGGAAACGGGCGTCAAAGCCTTCGTCGATTGGTATCGTGATTACTACGAAGTCTGAAGACGACGGGTGGCGGCTTGCCCCGCCCATCGTCCTGTCGCAAGACAGCCGGTGATCAAATAGCCGCCTGTTGGCGCTTCCCAATCCAGCATTTCGCCTGCGCAATAGACGCCATCGCGTGACTTTAGCATGAGGTCGTTTGTTAAGGCATCAAAGCGAACACCGCCCGCCGTCGATATTGCTTCATCAATGGGGCGCGGCGTCAGCGCTGGAAATGGCAGGGCCTTAATCTTCTCAGCCAATGGGACCTCTAGGCCTCGGCCAAGTTCATTCAGAAATGCCCGCTTAACAGGGTCCAACTTCAATGCTTTGCGTAGCAAGTTTGCTGTCGATTGCTTTCCCTTTGGTCCATCAAGCTTGGCCGCAATCGCGTCGACGGACATGTCTGGCAATAGATCCAACACCAACGGTGCTCCATCGCGCACAGCGGATGACACAGTATAAACGCCGCCACCTTCGATGCCTTTGCTGGAAATGATGAATTCACCACGGGATGTCGTGTTGCCAGCTGTCAACTTTGTTCCCTTAACCGCTGCACCAAAGTGCTGGGTCATGTGGGCGGACCAGTCGCAGGAAAACCCCATGTTCGCGGGCTGAAACGGGGCGACGTCATCCGCTAGATGCTCGGCCCAACGCCCATCAGAGCCAAGGCGTTTCCAACTGGCCCCACCCATCGCAAGGATCTTCGTTTTTGCGGTTATGTTTTCAGGGCCGTTAGGGGTTTCAAACGTCGCGGCATCACCATCCCAGCCCGTCCAGCGCCAGCGGGTATTCACTGTTACGCCCTGACCAATCAAACGCGCAAGCCATGCGCGTAAAAGCGGCGAAGCTTTCATCTGTTTCGGGAAAATTCGACCCGTAGACCCTGTGAAAACATCTTGTCCCAGCCCCTCGGCCCAACTGACCACATCATCTGGGCCGAACGCAGATAACATCGGCGTAAGGTGTTCTTCAGCACCGCCATACGCCGCGTTAAACTTGGGTTTCGCCTCAGCCTTCGTCAGGTTCAATCCGGACTTGCCTGCCATAAGGAACTTGCGCCCGACGGTCGGCATAGAATCCGCAATCACGACAGAATGTCCCGCCGCTGACAAAACCTCCGCTGCCATCAAACCGGCAGGTCCACCGCCGATTATCAGTGCGTCGATCATTCGGTTAGACCTTTGGGAAACCCACCTTTAATTTCCACAACACGCTGCGGGAATGGGATTTCAATCCCAGCTTCTTTCAGCGCATTCCAAACCGCAAAGCGCACATGGCTGCGGTACTTGTAGCGGCCATCATCGATACCGTTGACCCAGAATTCGACGATGAAATCGATCCCACTGTCGCCAAAGTTCTCTAGCTCAATATCAGGTGGCATCGGATCGTTAAGAACAAAATCAAGCGCGGCAACTGCGGGGCCAACGATGTCAGGGATTTTGTTGATGTCCGTGTCATAGCTGACGGAAAAGGTGACGTCATAACGGTTCGCGGAACCACTATCGGAATAGTTAATAACACGCGTGACAATGAAGTCTTCGTTCGGGACAACGATCCACTTGCCGTCGTAGGTTTCCAAGATAGCAGCGCGCGCTGTCATCTTGACGATCGTACCGGCCTCACCGCCATCAAGTTCAACATAGTCACCGACAGTCGCCTGCCCTTCGAGTAGCAAGATAACGCCCGACACAAAGTTCGAAGCAATCTTTTGAAGACCAAAACCAATACCAACACCAAGCGCACCCGTCAGAACCGCAAGTGAGTTTAGTGGAACGCCTGCAATGTTCATTGCCACCAAAAACGCAGCACCAAAGATCGCGATCTCGGTCGCTTTGGCCGCCAACTGCCGTGTTGCAGGCCGCATTTCCTGCTTATCAATCATTGCGCTACTTTGATCGTTAGACCAACGGCCAAGCCAGAACATGATCGTCGCGACCACGAGGAACCGCAAAAGTCCTAGCACAGAAAACGACATATTGCCCAAGGGTACCACTGTCGCTTCGAGCCATGCGAGGACCGGATCAAGAAAGCCCAGCGCATAAACCGCTGCAAACGGAACAAGAACCAACTTGCCGATCATTTTCAACAATGGATCGCTTAGCATGTCGCGCACAAAGGCCCGCGCTGCGAGGAACAGGAAGACGCGCTTACCGAACGCGATGACTTCGCCTGAGCCAAAGATCGAACGGGTTACTTGTTCGCCAATCGCTGTCAATCCAAACGCCAAAAGCGGCAGAAGAAGAGGAAGGAAAATCAGGATGAACCGCCGCGCATGTGACAGGATATTGGTGTTGTCTTTGGCTGGTGTCAGGAGTTTCGTGATACGTGGGTTGGCCTTGCGGGTAATGAAAACCGCAGCAAAGTAAGCGCCAACCAAAAGTGCAAACTGCACCCAGTTCGCAGGGTCAATCATCCAAGCAAGCGCGAATTCAAAGACTGGCATCACGTAGCTTAGGGCGGTGTTCAAAAGATCATTCATATTGTTCCATTACACCACGTGGCCTTGCATTAAAACGGGCATCATCAACCGATCAATGCTTTGATTGCAGCAACCTGTGTTGGGTGCGCTTTCAGCGCGGGGTCAATTAGGTCAATCGTGTCAACCGCAAGGTCTGCGCTGCTGATCTGATCAATCAACCCGAGCGAGAGGGCCTCAGGTGCATCAACTTTTGCGCCTGTCAGTAATATGCGTTTCGTGGCCGACGGTCCGATCAACGCACGCATCCGTTCTGGGTCAGACGGCTGTGGCAGCACGCCCATCTTAATCACAGGATAAAAGAACTTTGCGGTCTCAACGGCAATACGTAGATCGCAAGCCAACACCATCCCGAATGCCCCACCCGCACAGGACCCATTCAACGATGCAACGCTAAGGCCCTTAAATGATGCGACCGCAGACGAAAGACGTTCCCATTCAGTCGAAGTCGCCAGCGTCCCACCACGCACATCATCAAGATCGGCACCTGCGCTAAATACTTTACCTGCGCCGGTGAGAACCAACACAGGCTGGTCAGCGCGTTCAACGCAGTCAGCAAGCTCAGAAAGCATGACTTCGTTTAAGGCATTCGCTTTGTCGGGGCGGTTGATCTTGAGCGTCAGCGCACCGTCGGAAACGGTTGCATCAATCATATCAAGCCAACTTTCTTGCGTACGCGTTCGTCGCGCAAGGAAACATCGTCGCCCAAGAACTCGTCAGCTTCTTCACAACACATCCATACAAGCGTTCTTGCAGGCCATTCGGGTGGGACATGGTCCGACCATTCAAGCTGGCTAACAGGGTTTATTCCCGACGCCTTGATGTCGCGCTGCATGTCGGTCGCGACAGTGCCGGGGGACAAGCCCAGAATGCGCAACCCGTGTTCACGGGCTTCTTTGTCCGCGCACCGCGTCAGCATGTATGCGCCAGCTTTAGACGAACAGTAGGACGACCAAGCTTCAACAGGGCCATGGGCGGCACCCGAAGAAATCGTAATAATCGTTCCTTTACCGCGTTTGATCATATCGGGCATCGCAGCCCGCATCCCGTTGAAAACCCCTTTGAGGTTTACATCTATCGTTTTACCCCAAGCATCGGGATCGGCCTCTGCCAAGTGACTGATCGGGTCCAGAAGGCCAGCGTTACCAATGAATACATCAAGCGGTCCAAAGGCGCTTACCGTTTCATCAATCGCGCGCACAACGTCCTCGTAGGACGACACGTCACACGGAATGGCGATCGCCGCTTCGCCAATTTCAGCGGCCAATTCCGCTATTTGACCACCTGAGCGCGCAACCAACGCGACTTTCGCGCCCGCATCGGCGAAAGCCCGCGCACTGGCCGCACCAATGCCGCGACTTGCTCCTGTGATCAAAACAACCTTGTTCTTCAAATCCATGCTCGATTCCCTCGAAAACTGCGCTCGCAGTACTATGTTAAGATATGCCGTAACGTTTTCCTGACCTTGACCCTACGGCGCAGACTTGAAAAGCTCTGCGCAACAATTTTTTTAGCAAGAGAGCAATTCCATGAAGAGCATTCGCCATTCCGCAATCATCGCTGCCGTTCTGTGCGGCACCACCGCAACCGCCGACGTTACTGCCCAACAAGTTTGGGACAATTGGACCGACCAGATGGAGGTTTACGGCCAAGGCTTCTCCACAAGTGGTGAAGATATGTCCGGTGATACTCTGACTATTTCTGACGTAAAAATCGAAATGTCTGATGACGAAGCATCGGTTTCCGCGAACCTTGGTGACATCATGCTCGTTGAGAATGGCGACGGAACGGTCACAATTACAGTGCCGGACAACTACCCAATCGAACTGAATTTCTCGCCAGAGTACGGCGACCCTTCCGCGGTTAACCTTGCGGTCGAACATGAAGGCATGGTCCTGAATGTATCTGGCGACCCTGAGGCGATGGTTTATGACATCAAAGCTGACAGATATGCGATCAGCGTTGATAGCCTCGAAGGTCAGGCGGGCGAGGAAGTTGAATTGAAGGACGCCATGTTCGCGATGATCGATCTGGCCGGTACGTACTCGGTTAAGACCGACAACCTGACGCGTATCGCTTATGCGTTTAATGTTGGCGCGCTCGATATCGATGTTCTGTTCAACGAGATTGGCGGTGACGGGATCGTAAGCGCAAACGCTGACCTTGCTGACCTTGATATGTTCGCAAACATCGCCACGCCGATTGATATGGACATGGAGGCAGAGATGCCTCCGTTCGTCGACGGTTTGGCGCTCGAGGGTGGATACACCTTTGGCGCTGTCAGCTATGCGTTTGACATTGACGTTGATGGAGAAGCTGCATCAGGAACCGCGTCCGTTGATCACGGCTCACTTGGCTTTGATATGGATATTGATGGCATCGCCTACGTTGGTGAATCTCACGATATCAACATCAGCATGCTGATCCCGGAAGAAATTCCCTTCCCGCTTGACGTATCAATGGGCAAATACGGTTTCGATTTCCAAATCCCGCTGAGCCAAGGCGAAGGTGGCCCGCGTGACGCGCGTTTGGCATTCGATTTCACCGATCTCGCGGTCAGCGATGCCATTTGGAACATGGCGGATCCTCAGAACATTCTGCCGCGTGATGCGCTGACAATTGCGCTTGGCTTAGATGCACAGGTCACTCCGTTCTTTGATTTTCTTGATCCAGCGCAGCAAGAAGCCGCAATGATGTCGGACATCCCTGGTGAGCTTAACGGTGCCCAGATTACTGAGCTAACGGTTCGCGGTGCGGGTGCCGAAATCACGGGTGAAGGCGCGTTTACTTTCGACAACAGCGATCTTGAAACATTCGACGGCTTGCCGCGCCCTGAAGGTCAGGTCAACTTCGCAATCAACGGTGTGAATGGTCTGGTGGATAAACTGATCCAAATGGGCCTGATCCCAGAAGAAGAAGCCATGATGCCACGCATGATGCTCGGCATGTTCGCGACGCCAGTTGGCGACGATATGCTTACCTCGACGATTGAAGTGAACAGCGAAGGTCACCTTCTCGCAAATGGTCAGCGGCTTCGCTAGAATTAACCAAGAGTAACATTTTAGCGGCGTCTGAATAGTTCAGGCGCCGCACATTTTTCAGGAGACAAACCATGACGTATCGTTTGGCGACGAGCTTTATCGCCCTTTCCACTGCCCTCGCAGCGCCAGCACTGGCGGATGTAAACGCAGCAGATGTATGGTCAAACCAGCAAGCACTGTACGCTGGAATGGGCGCTACGTTGAGCGGTGAGATTTCTGGTGATCAGCTGGTTAACCCAGAGATCAACGTCATTCTTCCAGAAGGCATCGCGAGTTTTCAGATCAAGACTGACGCAGTATCCATGATTGAAAACAGCGACGGTTCTGTAACGATCGAATACCCATCCCCGATGACGCTCACTGTCGCAGGCGGCGCGCAGGGCGAAGGCAGCTTTAGCGCGACTGCAACCATGACGCATGATGGTTACACAGTAACAGCGTCAGGCAACCCGGGTGATGTCGCGTACGTTTCTGAAGGCAATAATCTGCGCTTCGAAATTGGCGACGTTTCCGTAGACGGCGCAACCGGCCTCGAGAAAATCGCAATTGAAGGTTTCATGACCCTCGCCAACTGGGGCGGCACGTCCCAAGTGACAGAAGGCAACCTGATTACATACACTGCAGATACAGAAATTGGCGCATCAGAAGCGGACTTCACGTTCAGCGTCGACAATATCACGTCGCGCAGCCAGCAAATCACCCAGCCGATGACGTCTTCAATCGACGCGACATTCCAGGTTGGCGGTTCTGACGTCATGAACTTGTCTGAAGCGCTTCGTAATGGTTTGTCTGTGGTCGCCCGAAGCACTGGCGAAGGCAATTCGTCTTCAACAGAAACCACGCTGGACGGTGATGTCATCAACACGCAAAAAACATCAACTGGCGCGCAAGAATTTGCGCTTTCCTTCACTGAAGAAGGCCTTGCGATGAACGGCGAAGCAAATGCTTTTGCGATGACAATGTTTGAACCGTTGCTGTTCCCAGGTGAGCTCGATCTTGGTATTGGCGCGCTCTCAATGGACTATGACGTTCCGTTGAATGCCTCTGATGAGCCACAAGATTTCCGCATCGCGACGGGGCTGAAGGACGTGACAGTTGGCGATTCAATCTGGGGTATGATTGATCCAACAGGTCAACTGCCACGCGATCCTGCGGAAATCTCGTTCGACGTCACAGGTGTTGGCACGAACGGTATGGATCTGCTCGACATCGCAGCGATGGTCGGCCTGATGGGACCTCCACCAATCGAGATTGATGAAGTGACCATTGAAAACTTGCGGATCGCCGCTGTCGGCGCTGAAGCGACGGCTACCGGTGCGATGACGTTTGACTGGACCGATTTCCAGACAATTCCAGGTATTGCGCGCCCTGAAGGGACAGTAACCGTGAACCTAACCGGTGCGAACGCGCTGATGGATAAACTGGTTGCGATGGGTATCATTCCTGAAGAAGAGCTGATGATGCCACGCATGATGATGGGTATGTTCGCCACGCCCGTTGGTGACGACATGCTGGAATCTGTTCTAGAAGTGAACAGCGAAGGGCACGTTTTGGCCAACGGCCAACGCCTTCAGTAAACCTGAGGTTTAACGCCTTCAGTAACAACAATTCGAGGCGGCCTGCACTTGCGGGCCGCCTCGTCTCACATTACGTCCTGAGGCAAGTAAAGGACGTCACATGACCAAAACACTTGCAGACCTCACACACCGATTGATTGATGCCGCCAAAGCTGCGGGTGCTGATAGCGCCGATGCAGTTGCCGTTGCTGGCACGTCCGTGTCGATTGACGTGCGCAACAGCGTGCTTGAACAGGCGGAACGATCCGAAAGCACTGACATCGGTTTGCGGGTTTTTGTTGGGCATCGCTCTGCCAATGTTTCCGCGTCCGACACCAGCGATCGCACCGTCGAGGAAATGGCAGCTCGTGCTGTCGCGATGGCGAACGAAGCACCAGAAGACCCGCACGCTGGCATTGCGGACGCAGACCAGCTGGCGACCGACATTGATGCGACGCGATTGGACCTCGTTGATGCAGGAGATGAGCCCGATCCAAAATGGTTAGAAGAGCAGGCCCGCATCGCCGAGGCCGCAGCGATGGCGGTCGATGGCGTTGCGCAGGTTCAGTCTACGTCTGCAACTTACGGTCGCCGTCAGGCCCATCTGGCTGCCTCCAACGGTTTCTCAGGCGGTTCCGAAAGCACAGGCCACTCGCTTAGCTCTGTTGCGATTTCAGGAAGCGGAACTGGAATGGAGCGCGACTATGATTTCGACAGCCGCATCCACTTGTCCGACATGCGCGACGCGGCCAAGATTGGTCGCATCGCGGGGGAACGCGCTGTTGCACGCCACGGCGCCCGCAAGCCGAAAACAGGCACCTATCCGGTATTGTTTGATGAACGTATCGCGTCATCCTTAATCGGCCACCTTCTGGCCGCTAGCAACGGCGCGATGATCGCACGGGGCTCTTCTTGGTTGCTTGGCAAAGATGGAAAGCAGGTTTTGCCGAAAGGTATGAACCTAATCGAGACCCCTCACCGCGCCCGCGTTGCCGGGTCGCGCTTGTTTGACGGTGAAGGGCTGCCAACCTCTGAACGCAAGATCATCGATGATGGCGTACTCACCGGTTGGACAATGGACCTCGCCACTGCGCGCAAACTTGGGCTTCAAAGCACAGGTTCAGCATCCCGTGGCACATCCGGCCCACCGTCCCCGTCCGTGTCACACCTGACACTGACGCAAGGCGACCAAAGCCCTGCCGAGATCATCAAAGACATGGGAACGGGACTGCTTATCACGTCGATGATCGGCTCAACGATCAACCCCAACACAGGTGACTATTCACGCGGCGCATCTGGTTTTTGGATTGAGAATGGCGAAATTTCTTACCCTGTGAACGAATGTACGGTCGCCGGTAACCTGCACGATATGCTGGCGCGGATCATACCAGCCAACGATGCGCGAACACATTTCAGTCGGGTCATACCATCGTTGATGATCGACGGGATGACACTCGCCGGTGCCTAACACTGACCTCAAACTTTTAATCGAAGCCGCACGATCTGCGGGCGAAATCGCGCGGGGATATTTCAACACCTCGCCCGAGGTTTGGGAAAAATCCGGCGGCCAAGGCCCTGTGACCGAAGCCGACTTGCACGTGAACCGCCAACTTTCTGCTGACCTGCAAGGCGCACGGCCAGACTACGGCTGGCTGTCAGAAGAAACCGAAGACGGCCATGGGCGTTTAAAGACGGACCGCCAGTTTATCATCGACCCTATCGATGGGACACGTTCGTTCATCGAGGGAAGCAAAGATTGGGCGCACTCATTGGCGGTTTCTGAGAATGGGGTGGTCACAGCAGCGGTCGTCTACCTTCCTATGCGTGACGCGATGTATACGGCGACATTGGGTGGCGGTGCGTCGCTAAACGGCGCACCGCTTTTTGCGCCAAAGGACAAACCCATCGATACAGCGACGGTCCTGTCTTCAAAACCGAACATGGATCCGAAATACTGGGCAACGACTGCCCCTCCGTTTAAGCGCGCGTTCCGCTCTTCGCTTGCGTATCGCCTTGCGCTTGTAGCTGAAGGTCGATTCGACGGAATGCTCACGCTGCGCCCGACGTGGGAATGGGACGTTGCCGCTGGTATACTTATCGTCTCTGAGGCTGGCGGCACCGCGAGCGACCAAGCCGGTAAAACGGCTATTTTCAATAATCCGCATCCGCAAATAAACGGCACCGTCGCGGCGGGCGGAATTCATGCGGCGCTAATCGACGCACTTGCCTGATCTGCTTTACCATTTGCGCCCTAAGCCATAGGGTTGCGGCAACGTAATTTGACCCACAGGTACCCTATGTCTCAGCGTCTTCACCTCGTCTTTGGCGGCGAACTCATCGATCCAACTAAAAATGCATTTAAGGATGTCGAAGACATTCACATCGTTGGCATGTTCCCCAACTACGAGACCGCTTTCAACGCGTGGAAATCCGAAGCACAAAAGACAGTCGACAACGCGCATATGCGTTACTTCATCGCGCACATTCACCGACTGCGCGAAGAAGGCGTTGAAGCCTCTTCGACCGAAGAACTCGGCTAAGCGGGAATTGGGGCGGTGATTTGGGTTCATTGCGGCGACGCAGACGAAGTCACCACAACCCTTTCACTCGCAATTCGACTTCTAGACCATAATGACGTTCTGATCACCGCTTCCGAGGACATCTTGCCGTCATTTGTGGACGTGCCGGATGGCGTTGAAGTGGTGCAAGTCCCGAATGACACCCCGGCCAGAACACGCGATTTTCTTGCACGATGGCAGCCGCAATTTCTGATCTGGAATGGGGGCCCAATTCGTCCTGTACTGTTGCGCCTTGTCGCGAAAAACGAGATCGGCGCGGCCCTGATAAATGCGCGCGTCAGCACCTTGTTTACCGGCGGATCACGTTGGTTGCCTGGCGCATCGCGCAACGCGGCGGTTCCGTTCTCGCGGATTTTGACCGCTGATGGCGCAACAGCGACCCGTCTTATTCGTGGCGGTGTTGCGCGGGACAAAGTGACCGCGGCCGGCCCGATCCTAGAAGAGCCTATCGCCCTTCCTCACGACCAGTATGAACTTACAGTTCTTGTCGAAACACTGGGAACACGTCCGTTTTGGTTTGCTGCTGATGTCGTTCCGAATGAAGTAAAGCACATGGCCGCTGCGCATTTGTCGGCCAGCCGCAAAAGCCACCGATTGTTGATGATCATTGCGCCGCGCGACGTTGATAGCGGTCAGCAAATTGCAGAAACACTGCGCGAAGCAGGCTTGAAAGTGGGTGTGCGTTCGCAGGGCGATAACCCGATGCCGGAACAGCAAGCCTACGTCGCTGACATCGAGGGAGAGCTTGGTTTGTGGTATCGGGTTGCGCCGTTAACTTTTATGGGTGGGACGCTTGGCAGTGGCGATGCGGTGTCACCGTTTGAGCCGATTGTTCTTGGCTCAGCGATCATTCACGGCCCGCGAAAGGTGCCGCACGAAGCGCGCTACGCTCGCCTCGCAGAGGCGCAAGCTTGCCGTGAAATCAGAACAGCTGGCGAACTTGGCATTGCTGTTGGTGCGTTGATTTCGCCTGAGCAAACCGCGCGCATGGCGATGGCTGGATGGGCGGAAATCACGCACAATGCCGAGGTTATCAACACCCTCGTTCAGGACGCTGTTCGGCATTGCGAGAACGCGGGGGACACTCAATGAGACCACCACTTTTCTGGTACCGCAACAAAGCAGCACTATCTTTTCTCTTGTCACCGCTTGGAATGCTTTACACCGCTGCAACTGCACGACGCGTCAGGCAAACGCCAAAGCATCGCGCAAAAGTTCCAGTCGTTTGCATCGGAAACATTAATGCTGGCGGTACAGGTAAGACACCGACTGCAATCGCTTTGGCGCAAAAGCTGATAGAAATGGGACAGACACCCCATATCGTCAGTCGCGGCTACGGCGGTTCGCTAGAAGGGCCAGTGTTGGTTAGCCCAAGCGAGCACCGTGCGGCAGACGTCGGTGACGAACCTCTGCTCCTCGCGCAGTTCGCGTCAACTTGGGTCTCAAAGGATCGCGCGGCTGGGGTTATGGCAGCTGAAGGCGCTGGTGCGACGGTGATCCTTCTGGATGACGGTTTTCAAAATCCCAGCGTGTTCAAAGACCTTAGCATCGTAACTGTTGATGCCGTCAAAGGGTTTGGCAACGGCTGCACAATTCCAGCAGGACCCTTGCGAGAGCCGGCCGATCGTGGGCTCGCACGTGCGGACGCGATGTTGGTGATCGGACCAATGCACGCACGCAAAACGTTTCAGCCTGCTTTGCCGTCAAATTGCGCCCGTCTTGATGGGCAGCTGGACCCCTTACCAACGGGCATGCCTTGGCAAGGTCAGCGCGTGCTTGCGTTTGCAGGAATTGGACACCCCGAAAAGTTTTTCGCGACACTAAAGGGGCTGGGTGCTGACGTGGTAAGAGGTGAGGCATTGGATGATCATCAGCCGTTCACCGACGCTTTACTAACGCGACTGGAGACAGAGGCGAAAACGCGGAGCCTCAACCTCGTGACGACTGAGAAAGACGCTGTGCGTCTACCCGATGCGTTCCGCGCAAAGGTATCTGTATTGCCCGTGCGGTTGTCTGTGCCGGACTGGACGTTGCTGGATGCAAAGCTCGCCCAGATTGGGATCACTTCCCAATAATATCCTGATCTTGCCCTAACTTTGGTGCCGGTCGATCAAGCGAAAGCTCAGCGTCCGAAAACCGCATTGGTGGTCGCACTGAAAGCGCACCATCAATGTCCAGCTTTAGCTCACGTGCGATAACTTGCGGGTCCGCAAACACATCTTCAAACGTGTTAATGGGGCCTGTGGGAACACCATTCGCCTCGCAAGCCGCCATAACATCGGACTTTGTCCAAGCTAGCATTTTTTCGGCCAGAATCGGCACCAATACATCGCGATTTTCGAGGCGTGCAGGATTGGTCACGAAACGCGGATCATCGGCCAGCTCATCGACACCCAACACCTTGCAGAAATTCCGGAACTGGCCGTCATTGCCTACAGCAATAATCACATGCCCATCCGCACATTCGAAAACCTGATACGGAACGATATTCGGGTGTGCGTTTCCTAGCCGTTTCGGGGACGTCCCGGTCGCCAGATAGTTCATCGCCTGATTTGCTGTCGTCGCAACAGCAACGTCCAAAAGCGCGAGGTCAATTTGTTGCCCACGCCCCGTCTGGTGACGTTGATGCACAGCCGCCAAAATAGCGTTGCTTGCATAGAGACCCGTCAAGATATCAGTCACCGCAACGCCGACCTTTTGTGGTTGGCCATCGGGTTCACCCGTGACGGACATCAGACCAGACATCCCTTGGATGATATAGTCGTATCCCGCGCGCGCCGCATACGGTCCGTCTTGGCCAAAACCGGTAATCGAACAGTAAACCAACCGCGGGTGGCTTTCCTTAAGGGTCGCATAGTCCAACCCGTATTTCGCTAGTCCGCCGACTTTGAAATTCTCGATTATGACGTCCGCATCGCTGAGCAACGACAGCAGCTCGGCTTTGCCAGCTTCGGTGCGAAAATCAATCACGACCGACTTTTTGCCACGATTGCATCCGTGGAAATAGGCCGTTGACGTCTCACCGTCGTGCTCAATAAAAGGAGGGCCCCAGGTGCGGGTGTCGTCGCCGCTAGGCGCTTCAACCTTTATGACCTCAGCGCCCATATCGGCAAGCAATTGACCAGCCCAAGGGCCCGCCAGAATGCGGGCCAGCTCAACGACTTTTAAGCCAGCGAGTGGCGTCATCAGTTAGCTTCAGCCAACTTTTCGTCAAGAACCTCAGCGAAGTCCGCGTAGGTCATGTTTGAGTACTCTTCGCCGTTGATGCGGAACGTCGGCGTGCCCTGGACATTGTCCGCGTCGCCGTTTGTGCGATACCAAGCCATAAGCGTTTGTGCTTGGTCTGCATCCGTCATGCAAACGTCGAGCTCTTCGTCCGACAGACCAGCGACCTTACCAATGTTGCGCAAAGCCTGAGCGATTGCAGCACCATCGCCGGCACGTGCCCAGTCTTGTTGATTTTCATATAACAGGTTGGAGATGCCAAAGAAGCGCATCTCGCCGCCACAACGGGCAACCATAGACGCCCACAGGCCTGGTTGGTCAAAATAGACTTCGCGGTATGTGAACCCGATCAAGCCCGTGTCGATGTAGTTCTCTTTGATCTGAGGGTACTGATCCGCGTGGAAGTTCGCGCAGTGCGGGCAAGTGTAGGATGCGTACTCAACAACCTGAACAGCAGCATCAGGGTTGCCTTGGATCATTTCAACGACATCAAACGCAGCCGCTTCTTCGACTGGGGCGATGTCAGCGTTCGCTGGGGATCGGTTCATGAACCATGCGCCACCAGCGATGGCGACAATGGCAACTGCTGCAACGGATGTAAGGACAGATTTGTTCATCAGATTTTCTTTCAGGTGTGAATTTTATGTCTTTGTAGGACGTTTACTAATTACGTTTGCGCCCAATGCCGCGAGGGCAGAGCGTAGGTCTTCATTCTCAACAGGTTCAGCAAGGTCTTTGGCCGCAGCCTGTGCTTCTGGTTTAGGGCCGCGGGGTGCTTTGGGACCGTGGTCGAACGCCAATTGCCCTTCAGCAAATCCAGTGGCCGCTGTCTGCGTAATACGTATGCGCGCGATCGCGTTATATCCATAACACGCATTCACCTTTTCGCGAATCTGCTCTTTCCGCATCTCAAGCATCGGCGCTTGTGCGCCGGAAGTCAGAACCGTCAGTGTCGCGCCAAACCCGCCCTTGGCATAGCCAACATCAACCGGATGCGCGATTTTAGCGGTGGCTTCGCCAACAATCTCAGCCCAATGGGTCAAAACACGCGATTGCGCGAACCCACGCGTTTCGGTTGCCCCGCGAATGCGTTTTTGCATCAGGGTAACAGCACGAGAGAATCCGCGCGTGGTGCTATGAGGGCGTGGCTGTTTCATCTTTGTACGCTATTCTAAACCTCTGACACCACAACGCCAGAGAAACCAAGCTTAATAGGTCATAAACATTGCGTGACATAACGAACGCCCTTTTGGACTGGTACGATACCCATGCCCGCGAAATGCCGTGGCGTGTGATGCCGGCTGAGCGAAAAGCAGGAAAACGCCCTGATCCTTACGCTATTTGGTTGTCGGAAGTGATGCTTCAGCAGACAACCGTCGCCGCTGTCCGCGCATATCACCAAAAATTCACCGACCTTTGGCCAACCGTTGCGGACCTCGCTTCCGCAATGGATGCCGATGTGATGGCAGCATGGGCTGGCCTCGGCTACTACGCTCGGGCGCGCAACCTTTTGAAGTGTGCACGCGCTGTAGTTCAAGATCACGCTGGAACGTTCCCGCAAACCTACGATGCCCTCATCGAATTGCCCGGAATCGGCCCATACACTGCCGCCGCGATCTCAGCGATTGCATTCGATGAACCGTCAACCGTACTCGATGGCAACGTCGAACGCGTTATGGCGCGACTGTATGATGACCACACGCCCCTGCCTGCCGCCAAGCCAGTTTTCATGAAATACGCCCTGCGCCATACGTCTAGTGATCGACCCGGCGATTACGCCCAAGCGGTGATGGATCTTGGCGCAACGGTTTGCACACCTAAAAACCCGTCCTGCGACATCTGCCCTATTCGCAAACAATGTGACGGACAGGCTGCAGGCACCCAGTTGGAATTACCCAAGAAGACCCCAAAGAAGCCCAAACCAACACGCACTGGCATTGCCTATATCGCACGGCGCGCAGATGGCGCTTGGTTGCTGGAAACGCGACCCGACAAAGGGTTGCTGGGTGGCATGCTTGGGTGGCCAACAACCGAATGGAATGAAGATCCTAATGGTGCATCTCCGCATTCGACAGATTGGACCGAGCTAAATGAACACGCACGTCACACGTTCACACACTTCCACCTGATCTTACGGGTTCAAACTGCGTGGCTGCCTGCGGATGCGGTGCCAGATCGAGGGCACTTCATTCCCGCAGAGGAATTTGACGCCTCTGCCCTCCCGACCGTGATGCAAAAGGCATACACAATCGCCAACGCGACGCTACGCCATGTTTGAGCGTAACCCGCGAAGCGCTATACTCCGCCCAAACCGGAGTATGTCATGACATCTTTCCCAATCGTCTCAGCCACTAACATGGCCCGAATATCACGCGCGGCCCCATTCTGGTGTTCCGTCGGCCTTGTTCCCGTCGCTTGGATCGAGGCGATTTATGGCGGTTGGACGATGTTTTTGATGCCACTCATGACGTGGTACTTGTTCACCGCAATCGACGCGATTGCCGGCACTTATGACGCCAACGCGGATCTGGAAACATCAGAGGGTAAGTTGTTCTGGTATCGCCTTGTCACGATAATCTGGGCACCACTTCAGTTTGTGACTCTCTTTGGCATAATTTGGTACGTCACGGCATCGGGGCATCTGAACGTTTGGGAACTGATCGGCCTCGCCTTCGGGCTTGGTGTGATGTCTGGCACAATCGGCATCGTCTATGCCCACGAACTTGCGCACCAAAAGCCCAAGTTCGAACGTTGGCTTGCTGACATCCTGCTTTCAATGTCGCTTTATTCGCATTTCCGCAGCGAGCACCTGTTGGTGCATCATCGGTATGTAGGAACCCCACGCGACCCCGTAACAGCCCGCTACAATGAGGGTTTCCACAAGTATTTCTTCCGCGTCCTTCATCAACAACCCGTTTCAGCATTCAAAGCAGAGGCCGCGATGTTGGCACGTAAAAACCTGCCTTGGCATCACCGCTCCAACCCGTTCTGGCGCTATGCGGCGCTTCAACTTGCGATGATCACAATCGCGATTTGGATCGGTGGCTGGGTAGGGCTAGCCCTGTTCGCATATCAAGCATTCATCTCAATGTGGCAGCTGGAAATCGTAAACTACGTCGAACACTATGGCTTGACGCGCAAGCACCTTGGGGACGGCAAGTATGAACACGTTCTTCCGCGCCATTCTTGGAACGCGTCACAATTGGCGTCCAATTGGCTGCTGATTAACCTTCAACGCCATTCAGACCATCACTACAAACCTGATCGCCGGTTTCCGTTGCTGCAAACCTACGATGAGGATGAGGCACCACAATTGCCCTATGGCTATCCGGTGATGACGATGGCGGCGATGGTGCCACCTGTCTGGTTGCGGATCATGAATCCGCGCGTGCGTGCATGGCGCAAGAAATACTATCCGGAAATCGAAGACTGGACGCCGTATAAAAACGCCACAAACCCGCTGCCGCGCTAGCGCGAATTCTTACGCTGCCCGCTAACCCACGCCCAGCTGGACGTGCACATGTCAGCAAGTGTGCGCCTTGCTTCAAAACCAAGAACCGTTTTCGCCTTTTCAGGACGCGCGGTCAGGACGGCGACATCCCCGTCACGTCGCGGCGTAACCTTATAGGCCAACTCAAGCCCACAAGCGTCAGAATAAGCTTTGACAACATCAAAAACAGACGAACCCTCGCCAGTGCCAAGGTTCACCGTATGGCTCTGGCCTGTCTCGATAAGCGACTTCAGCGACAACACGTGCCCCTCAGCAAGGTCTTCCACGTGGATATAATCACGCACACCTGTTCCGTCTGGCGTGTCATAATCGTCGCCAAAAACGCTAAGCTCTGCCAGCTCACCCGTCGCGACCTTGGCCATGTATGGAACTAAGTTGTTTGGAATGTCTTCTGGGTCTTCGCCAATGATCGCGGACTTATGCGCGCCAACTGGATTGAAATACCGCAAAATACCGACAGCCCAATCATCTGTAAGCTGTTCAAGAATTTGCTCACCTGCGATCTTAGTGAATGCATATGGGGACGTATAAGTGCGTGCATGCTCTTCTGGAATCGGCTGCACGTTCGTGTCGCCGTAGACCGTCGCAGAGGACGAGAACACGATGCGTCGCACATCAGCGCGATCCATCGCTGCAAGCAAGTTCAGCAAACCGCCAACATTCGTATTCATATAATCCAGTGGCTTCTGCACGCTTTCGCCGACCGCTTTAAGGGCTGCAAAGTGTACGACACCGTCAATCTTGTGATCTGCAAATAGCGCGTCCAGGACTGCGCGATCTAAAACATCGCCTTCAACCACGTCGACGGACCCACCAGCGATATCTTGCAAACGGTTCGGAACATCAGTCTTCGAGTTGGAAAAGTTGTCCAGGATCACAACATCAAATCCAGCCTCAACAAGCGCCAGATACGTGTGCGACCCGATATATCCCGCACCACCCGTTAGAAGAATTTTCGCCATTTCGACCCTCGTTAAACTTGGCCCCTTATGGCGTGGAATGCGCTGAACGTCACGAGGGAACTAGTACAGAAAAAACCCCCGTCAGGTCTTGCGACCGACGGGGGGTAAGTGGTGCCACGGCTATTGGGCCGCAGGCACAGGCGGTAAACTTGGAAACTGTGTGTAGGTTTAGTTGGCGCGCATCTCAGAACGGATCTGTTGGCGCAGAAGGTCAATCGGAACCTTTTTGCCATCGCGACGGTAGTGCCAATACGTCCAGCCATTGCAGCTTGGGGCGTTTTCGCAGGCAGCGCCAACTTGGTGGATGGACCCCTTGGAGTCTGCAGCGATCAGTGTGCCGTCAGCACGAACTTTCGCTTTGTGGCGGCCGTTGACGGACCACAGGTCTTCACCAGGACGCAACATGCCACGTTCAACGACTTGGCCGAACGGAACCCGCGGCTCAGCGCGCTTGGATTGCGACACCTCTAAGGCCTCATTGTCGAATTTACGGATCTTCGCCAAACGCTTCTTAGCTACGGCACGGTATTCAGCTTCACGCTCGATGCCGATGTAGTCACGGCCAAGCATTTTAGCGACAGCACCCGTCGTACCGGTACCAAAGAACGGATCAAGCACAACGTCGCCAGGATTAGTGGACCCCACCAAAACGCGGTGCAGCAGGCTTTCTGGTTTCTGGGTCGGGTGGGCTTTGTCGCCGGCTTCGTTTTTCAAACGTTCATGTCCTGTACAAATCGGAAGCACCCAATCGCTGCGCATCTGGGTTCCTTCGTTAAGCGCTTTTAGCGCTTCGTAGTTAAAGGTTGGTTTCGATTTCTCGGTCTTGGAGACCCAGATCATCGTTTCGTGGGCATTCGTCAGACGCATGCCACGAAAGTTTGGCATCGGGTTTGACTTGCGCCAAATCACGTCGTTCAGGATCCAGAACCCTTGGTTCTGCAGCTCGGTGCCCATGCGGAAGACGTTGTGATAGGAACCGATGACCCACATCGCGCCATTCGGCTTAAGGATACGGCGCGCGGCCGTCATCCAAGCGTGCGTAAATTCATCGTAGCGCTTAAAGCTCTCGAACTGATCCCAATCGTTATCTACTGCGTCAACCTTGGAATTGTCGGGGCGATGCAATTCGCCCTTCAGTTGAAGATTATAGGGTGGGTCTGCAAAAATCAGATCAACGCTGCACTCGGGCAGGCTGTTCATGATGTCGATGCAATCACCGTCAAGAATGCTATTGAGCGGCAGCGCTGGCGCAGCTGCCTCTTTGGTTTTCTTAGTCATTTTACGCCTCTGTCCCGACTTTGATAGTCACGGCGGTTATCCGCTCGTTTGTTGGGACCAATGTGAGTCAAAGGCGATTCGCAGTCAAAAACTTTATTGAATCAAAGGGTTAGAAAATATGCTTGTCACAACATATTGTGGACGGGTTTGAAAGATCGTCTATGGTGTGGGGTAACCCCCAAATTTTGAAGTGCAGATATGTGGCTTTTGGACCCGTATCCCGCGTTCGTCTCCCAGCCGTACCCAGGGTACTGTTGCGCTAAATCCACCATGATCCGATCTCGACATATTTTGGCCACAATTGAAGCCGCCGCGATGGACAAAGAACGGGCGTCACCTTTGATGATTGTTGTCGCGGGAACAGTCAGCCCGCGCGGGATCATGTTTCCATCAATCAGGGCATGATCGACGCCACCTAATCCGGCCACTGCCCTTTCCATCGCAAGATGGCTGGCGCGTAAAATATTGATTTCGTCTATTTCTTCGACAGTCGCATGGGCGATCGACACCTGCGCGTTCGCTAAGATCAACGGTTCAAGCGCCTCGCGGCGTTTCGCCGTCAGTTTCTTACTGTCATTTAGTCCCGCTGGTATACGTGCCGGATCAAGGATCACGGCAGCGGCAGTGACGGGACCAGCCAATGGCCCGCGCCCTACTTCATCCACACCCGCTATGCGCAACGCGCCGCGGGTGAGCAGGTCTTGTTCAAATGTGAAATCGGGTCCGGTTGTCTCAGGTGTACTCATCCATCCCGTGTCTCAAACACAGGTCGGGGCTGCAAGCCTCAGAGCCAGAAAGTACCGAATAGGCTGCGACCACGTGTATAAAGATCAGTCGCCGGAGCCACCTTACGCTTGGCTGGCACTGCTTTAAGCGGTTTCACATCATTCTTTTTGATATGCGGGGCTGCCAAAAACTTGGCTGTCAAACGGTCTTGGATCATGGTCTGTCCTTTCAGATCATTCGCTTCCTGCTGTCATAGGTAAGGCATTCTTACCCATCCAGATAGGGACACCTGTGCAATCCCGTCATGCACTGACTGCAAAGACCAATCATATTCGACATAAAAAAGAGGCAGGGGGCCATGTCCTCCCCCCTGCCTCTAAATGGGTAACCGCTGGGGGCGGCTACCCGATATCCGCTTCGGCCTTAGTGCCGATTGGTGCGGAACCCTGCGTTACGCATGCACGCAACATCGTAACCTTGGCGATGCGCACCGCGTTCACCACGAAAATTGACGCGGCAGTCTTGCGGCAAACGGTTAGTGAACTGGTAGTTGTTGTTCAGACAACGCTGTCCAAACATCCGAACAGTAGCACCCCGGCGCGTCTGAGCAGTTGTTAGACATTGCGCCGGAAGAACCTGCCAATTTCTAACGCCCCGATCATGTCTCTCATTGCGGTCAGAACGATTAATCGTTGGCGCGGGCTCAGACGTGCGGTCATTGTTGCGACTGCTGTGGATCGCAGCACCGATAACCAGCAAACCAAGAAGCCCGGCGATTTCATCATCAGACATCCGCGCGGCGGCGCTATTTGGGGCAACAGCCGTGAAAGCCAAAGTTGTGGCGAGAAGGCCTGCGGTAATCGTCGTTTTAAGTGAGCGAGCAAACATTGTATGGTCCTTTCGGGATTCGCCGTAATGTGTGACGGCTTGTGATGAACCAACGATGCGGCGGGGGCCGAATGTCTCTCAATAACGGGGCGGCGTTATCGGCTTTCGGCCACGAACACGCGGACGGATATTGAATAACAAGACGCCACACGGCATGTTCACGGCATGAAACGCATACTTACCCTCACACTCACGTTAGTGATGTTGTCCGCATCGGCGCAGGCCGCGTGTTATGCTGATTACAAAGCCAAGCGTGACGATCCCCTCCGGCTGCACTACGGTGTTGCAGAGATCATGGGCGCATGTACGCCAGACGGCGCAAGCGCCGAACTGGCTCCGCGCCTTTCTGCCGATGATTGGCAGTTGTTAAGTATTGAAGGCGTCTTCGATGACGCTGGTCTTGAGGAGAGACAGAACAGTGCAGGCGAATACTACCTCCGCTATTGAAGCACGTCAGACGGGCAATCGGATTGTCATCGGCGGAATTGCAGCCATCGTGGTCATCTTGTTCACGGCGGCTGTTTTGTTGTTCCTTAACTTGCCAGACGCAAATGCGTTTAATGCCCGCGTTGAAGCGCTGTTTGTCGAGAACGCCTCGCTTACGGGTCAGGCTGAAATCAAACTACTGGAAATCTTAGCGCAATCGGGTACGGCATTTTCTGCTACGCTCGACAGCTATCGCTTTGTGATTTTCGTGCTTTTGATCTTCGCGACTGCGTTGCTCGTCGCGGCTGTGGCATTCCTTGTGATGCTAATCGCGATGAACCGTCGGATGGGGCAGATCGAACGCAAAGGGATTGAAGTGAACTCGCTTCTGATCTCACGCGATCAGAACATGGTTTACCTTAACAACTTTGAATTCAAACTGACGGATGCCGCGATCGAAACGCTTTCCGTCTTGGCCGAAGCACGCATGGACGACGAAGTGTTGACCGGCGCTGAAATCGAAGGTGTTATTTCTGGCCGTCCATCATCGGATTGCGAAGAAGCCGCAGGCGCCACGCGGATCAAACGTCTGCGTGACACGCTCGGCAATCAAATGATGTCTGAACTCCTTGTGCGCAACATCGCGCGGCGCGGCTATATGCTGTCGATTGATAAAGACGTCATTCGCATGGTCTGACCATTTGCGGGGAATGCCAAACAGGCTTTCCCCCTAAAAGGTCAGCAATTCATACCCATCTATCACTTATGAAACGACGTGATTTTCTCCGTTCCGCCGGAGCAGCGGCTGTGATCCCAGTCTTGCCCCTGCCTGCTATAGCCGTCCCAGTGGCTACAACCCCAGTCAATACCTTTCAGGTCGGCTGGGCGGCGTTATACGCCCGCGCGCACAACCAAGCGAGCCCCGCCCTTATCCAGAAATGGCTGCGAGTCAGCCCTGAACAAGCGAACGCTTTGATGGGTGAGCTGGTTAATCAAAACATCATCAAAGTACCGATCGCAGGTAGCGCAGCCGCCGTTCAGCCGATGTATCCGGGTGGCGGGGTGCCGGGCATGTTCGGCAAAACCAAAAAAGCCGTCGAAACCGCGAAAGACATCCTCGACACGCTGGTCGAGGAGGATGAAGCGGACGAACCTATTGAAACCATTTGCGAGACAACTTTTGAAGGCTCTACAGACGTAACCTCGTAACGCCTAGCTAGGCATCCCTAAACGTCTAAGAAGTACGGATCAACGCGCCGCCAAAAATGCAGTAAATCCTGCCCCTTAGCTGGAACTTGGCCCATCTCTTGAATCGCATAAATATCTGCCGCGACCAATGCCGCCAGTCGAAAGCCCAATTGCGCCGACTTCGACGAGGCTTGCGTATCTACGATATCCTCAAACGTTGACGCCGCAGTTGTGATCGCAAATGCAATGCCCAGCGCGGCCTCATTTGGCCAAGCTTGCGCCATATCGCGCACCAGTTTCTTGATACGTCGATGATCTTCGGTTGCCAAACACGCAACGGCAAACTCAATCATCAGGTCCGTTGTGCCCTGACGCATACCTCATCCATTCGCTTTCACCTGGCGTTAATACCCACCATAGCCTTAAGAGTACAACCGCAGGTTAATACTGGTGACCCCGGCAGGATTCGAACCTGCAACCTGCCCCTTAGGAGGGGGCTGCTCTATCCAGTTGAGCCACGGGGCCGCCATTACTATCTGCCGTGGAACTCTGTTTACCGCAAGGGCTTGGACATCCTTGGTCTGGGGCGCTAACACTTGGTGTATAGCTTCTACAGGACAGAGCCATTGCAGACCCGATCCAAACGCCCACTAACCTTACGTGATGTCTCTGAGGCATCCGGCGTAAGCGAAATGACCGTAAGCCGCGTGTTGCGCAAAAAGGGCGATGTCAGCGCGGCAACCCGCGAAAAAGTTCAGGAAGCGGCGCGACGTCTGGGATATGTTCCAAACAAAATCGCCGGCGCTTTGGCGTCCCAACGGGTGAACTTGGTCGCTGTTATCATTCCATCTTTGGGCAACATGGTGTTCCCAGAAGTCTTGTCCGGTATCAGCGAGGAACTTGAAGGCACTGAACTTCAACCCGTTGTCGGAGTGACCGATTACCAGCCCGAGAAAGAAGAGAAGGTCTTGTTTGAGATGCTGTCTTGGCGTCCATCAGGTGTCATCATCGCTGGCCTCGAACATTCCGAAGCATCTCGTGCGATGTTAAAGCAGGCGGGCATCCCAGTTGTTGAGATTATGGATACCGACGGCGAAGCGATCGACACTGCCGTTGGCATCTCGCATCGCCGCGCGGGTCGTCTCATGGCGGACGAGATCATCAAAGCTGGCTACAAACGCATCGGGTTCATGGGCACCAAAATGCCTCTCGATCACCGCGCACGTAAACGGTTTGAAGGGTTTACTCAGACACTCGCTAAAAATGGAATCGAGATCGCCGATCAGGAATTCTACTCCGGTGGTTCCGCGCTTGCGAAGGGCCGTGAAATGACAGCCGCGATGCTGAAGCGGACGCCTGATTTGGACTTCCTGTACTATTCCAACGACATGATCGGTGCGGGTGGACTTTTGTACCTACACGAAACGGGTGCAGACATACCGAATACGATAGGCCTTGCAGGTTTCAACGGCGTCGAACTGTTAGACGGCCTACCGTTGCAGCTTGCGACAATGGACGCTTGCCGCCGCGAAATCGGGCAAACAGCCGCGCGAATTATTGCAGCACGTAACGCTGAAGGGTCGAATGACGAAGGCCAGGTCGTTGAGTTGTCACCTACGCTGTCCTTTGGCGCCACGCTGCGCAAAAGCTAGTTCATGGCGGGTTCAGACTCCCTAAGCGGTAGCTGGACGGGTCGGTTTGACTACGACAACGTTGCCCATGGCACACCGGTGTCCTTTGATGCCGTTTTGACGCAAAATGGGAATACGATTCACGGAGAGATCGTTGAACCGAACACATTCCGACCTGAAGCAACGGATACACTACTCGCTGTCTTAACTGGCGCCCGTAGCGGATCAAACGTTTCCTTCGTTAAAACATACACCGATTTCGAAGATTCCGATCACCCGCACTATGATGGTCAGGTAAACGAAACCGCGACTCGCATCACTGGTCGTTGGCACTTTCCGAGTATGAGCGGAATCAAAGGTACGTTTTTGCTAGCCAGAACGATTGAAGCGGCCGCACGTAAAAAGGCGATAACCGCTGTCGAACTCGTATTCAAAGACTGAACCCGTCTCTTTCCGAGACGGATTTCCCAATAAAACAAACAAACAAGCACTAAACCCAACGCCCAAGGCGAACGGATTTTAGCTTAGAAAAAGAAAAAGTGGTGAGCCCGTCCGGGTTCGAACCGGAGACCTACTGATTAAAAGTCAGTTGCTCTACCAACTGAGCTACAGGCCCACTCCGCGTGCTATTAGAAACCGTAGCGCGAGGGGTCAACCCCTAATCATACGGCAAGACTGGATTCATGTACTCAGCTCAACTATATGCGCCAACATGACACAGAGTTCCCCCACCGGAATCCCTTTCATGAAAATGCATGGGCTCGGCAACGATTTCGTAGTGATAGATGAGCGTGATGGCGTACAACGCCTCACGAATGACATCGTTATTGCAATCGCAGATCGACATCGCGGCGTCGGATTTGACCAATTGGCTGTGATGTCCAAGCGTGGGAATGCTGACGTCCACCTAACATTTTATAACTCTGATGGCAGCACGGCAGGGGCTTGTGGCAACGCGACTCGCTGTATTTCCCGTCACATCATGGCCGAATCGGGCAAAACCGACCTGACACTGACCACTAATCGCGGAACACTGTTTGCCCGTGACGCAGGTGATGGGCTTACGTCGGTGAACATGGGGCACCCGCAGCTTACGTGGAAAGAAGTACCCCTTGCGCAGGATGTCGACCTCGATACATTGCCAATCGACGGCGCGCCGCTGGCAACCGGTATGGGCAACCCGCACTGTACGTTCTTCGTTGATAACGCCGATGCAATCGATCTTGAGGCGCGCGGCGCTGAGATGGAACATCACCCACTTTACCCTGAACGCACCAATGTGCAGTTCGCCCATGTCATTGGCCCCGATCACTTGCGCATGCGTGTTTGGGAACGTGGTGTTGGCGTGACATTGGCGTCTGGGTCGTCATCTTGCGCAACGGCTGTCGCGGCGCACCGCAAAGGGCTGACTGGTAAATCCGTCCGTATCGATCTTGATGGTGGCACGATCCACATCGATTGGCGCGAGGATGGCGTTTGGATGACAGGGCCCACCGCCCATGTCTTTGACGGTATTTGGCACCTATGAACGCGCCAAAATTCACCACACTCGGCTGCCGCCTAAACGCCTATGAAACCGAAGCTATGAAAGAGCTAGCGGGTGCCGCCGGCGTGGAGAACGCTGTTGTCGTGAATACCTGCGCCGTCACCGCAGAGGCCGTGCGCAAAGCCAAGAAAGAAATCCGCAAACTACGCCGCGAAAACCCTGATGCGACGTTGATCGTAACTGGCTGCGCCGCGCAGACCGAACCTGAAACTTTCATCGCAATGCCCGAGGTCAGCAAAGTCATCGGCAACACCGAAAAGATGCAGGCCGAAACATGGAACGGCATGGCACCCGACCTCATCGGGCAAACCGAACCTGTGCAAGTCGACGACATCATGTCGGTCACTGAAACCGCTGGGCATTTGATTGACGGCTTCGGCACCCGATCGCGTGCCTATGTGCAGGTTCAAAACGGCTGCGATCACCGCTGCACATTTTGCATTATCCCCTATGGACGCGGCAACTCACGCAGCGTTCCGGCTGGTGTTGTGGTCGAACAAATCAAACGGCTCGTCGGCAAAGGCTATAATGAGGTCGTGCTGACCGGCGTTGACCTCACCTCTTGGGGTGCTGACCTACCGGCAGAACCCAAGCTTGGCGATCTCGTCATGCGTATTCTCAAACTGGTGCCAGATTTGCCGCGCCTGCGGATCAGTTCCATCGATTCGATTGAGGTCGATGAAAACCTCATGCAGGCCATCGCCACTGAACCCCGCCTCATGCCGCACCTTCACTTGTCCTTGCAGCATGGTGACGACCTGATCCTCAAACGCATGAAACGCCGCCACCTGCGCGATGATGCGATCAAGTTTTCAGAAGATGCACGCAAGCTACGCCCTGACATGACGTTTGGCGCGGACATCATCGCCGGCTTTCCGACGGAAACCGAAGCGCACTTTGAAAACTCGCTTAAGCTTGTGGATGACTGCGCCCTAACTTGGCTTCATGTCTTCCCCTATTCTCCACGCCAAGGTACCCCCGCCGCGCGTATGCCCGCCGTGAATGGCAAAGACATCAAAGCTCGCGCCGCGCGCCTTCGAGAAGCCGGTAAGGTGCGCGTTTATGCGCACCTAAACGAACAAATCGGCAAGACCCATCACATCCTAATGGAAAACCCCCGCATGGGTCGCACCGAACAATTCACCGAGGTGGCATTTGATACAGACCAGCCCGAATCCCAGATCGTCACCGCAGAAATCACGGGTTCACGCGGCGATCAGTTGATCGCATGACCTATCCTATCCTCTACTCCTTTCGCCGCTGCCCCTACGCCATGCGTGCCCGCCTCGCGATTGCGTCCAGCGGGCTTACGGTCGAGCTGCGCGAAATTCTTCTGCGTGACAAAGCACCCGAGTTCCTCGCCACATCGCCAAAAGGAACCGTCCCCGTTCTTATCGCCGGTAACGTCATCGAAGAATCATATGACGTCATGCGCTGGGCGCTAGAACAGTCCGACCCCGAAAACCTCCTAACGCCGATGACCAAAGCGGCCTATGCGCTGATCGAACAAACAGATGGCCCGTTCAAAACCGCGCTGGATCGCACCAAGTACGCCGTGCGCCACCCCGATCTCGACCCAGCCGAAAGCCGCGCGACTGCCGCTTCGTTCATTGAGAAACTCGACACCCAGCTTAACGGCAAACCTTGGTTGTTTGGGGATGAACCCTCACTCGCGGATCTCGCAATTTTGCCGTTCGTGCGTCAGTTCGCACGTACGGATCTCGATTGGTGGGATGCACAGCCATTCACCCACGCGCAAAACTGGCTCGCGGCATTCAAAGCCTCCGATCGGTTTGCGTCTATCATGACGAAATACACCCCTTGGAAATCGGGGGATGACGTGGTCCTGTTCCCTTAACGAAGGAACTTAACCATGCACCCGAACCCGACCTACCGCAGAACACCAGAAGACCGCGCGATTGCGTTTGTGCGCGAACGCTCCTTTGGTCAGATCACTGCGATGGGGCCGGATGGGTTGTTGGCCTCCCATGTTCCTGTCTTGCTGTCTGACAATGCGACCACGCTTGATATGCATCTCGTGCGCTCCAACCCAATCGCGCGGGCCCTGTCCGAACCGTTGACAGTTCTCCTCGCGATCACGGGGCCGGATGGATATGTCTCGCCGGATTGGTACGGCGCGGACGACCAAGTCCCGACATGGAATTACGTCTCTGTCCACATCCAGGGCACATTGGAAAAGCTCGACCAAGACATGATCCGCGATGTGCTGGATCGCCAATCGGCGCTGTTCGAAAACCAATTGCCAAAGCCCGCGTGGACCACACAAAAGATGACGCCAGATGTCCTCGACAAAATGATGCGTCAGATTGTGCCGTGCCGTTTGACCATCACTGACATCCAAAGCACCTTTAAACTAAACCAGAACAAACCCGATGACGTGCGCCTACGCGCCGCTGATGAAATGGCGCAAAGCGGCATTGGCATGGAAACGAATGCCCTTGCCGACCTTATGCGCAACCCACCTAACGAAGACTGAAAGGACACCACATGAAACTGATCATGTCCCCACCATCCCCGTTCGCCCGCAAAGCCCGCGTGTTATTGCGCGAAACAGGATTGATTGACCGAGTAGAAGAGGTTCAGGTCTCGTCCACGCCCCTTAACTCCGCGCAAGAAATTCTTGTCGCGAACCCCTTGGGTAAAATTCCGGCCCTCATCCGCGAAGATGGCCCTGCAATTTACGATAGCCGCGTGATTACACGCTACTTAGACGACATGGCCGATTCAGGCCTTTATCCCACAACAAGCCTGTATGAAGTCCTCACACTCGAGGCGACCGCAGATGAACTTATGGTTGTGACCGTCGGCATGATTTATGGCGAGCGTTATCGCGAAGACGCACCAGACTGGACTGAAGCCCAATGGGGCAAGGCCGCCCGCGCCATCGCCGCAATCAACAGCCGCTGGATGAGTCACCTAAACGGCCCCCTTAACATGGCCCAAATCGCTGTTTCCTGCGCGCTTTCCTACGTTGATTTACGCCATGACGCCCGCAATTGGCGCCACGGCAACGAGGCATTAGCCAACTGGCAGGCCGAATTTGAGAACCGCGACTCGATGCAGGCAACAAAACCCGCCTAAGGGCCAATCGCCGCATGCGACGAACTGCGCTTGAATCTTGCTGGACCTAAGCAGAGTTGGTCGCTAAGAACCAAACGGAATGAATGTCCCTTTTGAGGGGCTTTCGTCGTATTTGACGGGCAATTGCCCCAGAATTCGGAGATGGAACAGGTGTCAAACGCAGCAGAACATCAAGCAACGCGACGCGATTTTATTTATTACGCGACCGCCGGTGCTGGTGCAGTTATCACAGGGGCCTCGGTTTGGCCGCTTGTAAATCAAATGAACCCCTCAGCAGACGTTCTTGCGCTTGCTTCGATTCGGCAGGACGTAAGCGCCGTTGAACCTGGCATGCAGCTTACAGTGCTGTGGCAGGGTAAACCCGTGTTTATCCGCCACCGGACAGGTGCTGAAATTGCGGACGCCCAAGCGCAAGACGCTGAAGCAGCCTCTTTCATTGACGGTCTGTCCCGCAATGAAAACTTGGATGCGACGGCTGATGCATCTGACGCCAACCGCGTGATGCCATCCCCTGAAGGCGAAGCCGAAGGTGCATGGATTGTTCAAATGGGTGTCTGTACGCACCTCGGCTGCGTTCCACTTGGTGACGGCGCTGGTGACTTTGGTGGTTGGTTCTGCCCATGTCACGGCTCACACTACGATTTGGCCGGCCGCATTCGTAAAGGCCCCGCGCCAGAGAACCTTCCGGTTCCGCCTGCGCGTTGGGTTGACGCAACAACTATCGAACTCGGTTAAGGAGATAGACACATGGGTGGCATTCCCCACGACCATTACGAACCGAAGTCTAACGCTGAAAAGTGGCTCGAAAGCCGCCTTCCGGTAATTGGCCTTCTCTACGGCACATTGATGATCCCCACACCAAAGAACCTGAACTGGATGTGGATCTGGGGCATCGTTTTGGCCTTCACACTTGTTTTGCAGATCGCAACGGGCGTTGTCCTTGTGATGCACTACACACCGCACGTCGACTTGGCGTTCTCATCCGTTGAACACATCATGCGTGACGTAAACGGCGGTCATATGATCCGCTACTTCCACATGAACGGCGCGTCGCTGTTCTTCGTAGCTGTTTACGCACACATGTTCCGTGGCCTTTACTACGGTTCATACAAAGCCCCACGCGAAGTGACATGGATCATCGGTATGTTGATCTTCTTGCTGATGATGGCGACAGGCTTCTTGGGCTACGTTCTGCCATGGGGTCAAATGTCCTTCCACGGTACGGCTGTTATCACTGGCCTGTTCGGTGCGATCCCGTTCGTTGGTGAAAGCCTGCAGACATGGCTCTTGGGCGCTGGCGCTGTTGGCCAGCCTGCTTTGAACCGCTTTTTCTCACTGCACTACCTGCTGCCATTCGTGATTGCGGCCCTTGTGATCGTTCACATCTGGGCGTTCCACACGACAGGCAACAACAACCCAACAGGTGTTGAGGTTCGTCGCGGGTCCAAAGAAGAAGCTGAGAAAGACACGCTTCCATTCTGGCCATACTTCGTGATCAAGGATCTGTTCGCGCTGTCCGTCATCCTGACGGTCTTCGTGGCAATCGTTGGCTTTATGCCAAACTTCCTTGGCCACCCAGACAACTACATCGAAGCCAATGCACTGGTCACACCAGCGCACATCGTTCCTGAATGGTACTTCTTGCCATTCTACGCGATCCTGCGGGCATTCGATAACACTGTATGGGTCGTGATCTTCGCTGAGTGGGTTAGCTTCGGCATCATCGACGCCAAGTTCTTCGGCGTGCTGGCAATGTTCGGCGCGATCGCAGTGATGGCACTCGTGCCTTGGCTCGATACATCCTCCACACGCTCCGGTCGTTACCGTCCGATGTTCAAGTGGTGGTTCGCTATCCTATGCGTGGACTTCATCGTCTTGATGTGGGCCGGCGCTATGCCTGCTGAGGGTATCTACCCAATCATCGCGCTGATCGGTGCGACGTACTGGTTCGCTTATTTCCTCGTAATTCTGCCGCTTCTGGGCGTTATCGAAAAGCCGATGGCACCCCCTGCGACAATCGAGGACGACTTCAACGCGCACTACGGCCAAACGGCTGCTTCGGCTGATGCCGCAGCGACCTCGGCTGAGTGAGAAAGGACCAATGAACATGTTCCGCAAACTCACCCTTACAGCAGCAGTTACCCTAGGCCTCGCCTCGGGTTCTGCGTACGCAGCCGGTTCCGAAGCCCACGTCGAGGATTTTGATTTCTCGTTTGAGGGTCCATTCGGTTCCTATGATACGAACCAACTTCAGCGTGGTCTTCAGATCTACACTGACGTTTGTTCCTCTTGTCATGGCCTGAAGTTCGTCGCGTTCCGTACATTGCATGATGAAGGCGGGCCTCACCTGCCAGAAGATCAGATGCGTGCATATGCTGAATTCTACGAAGTGTTCGACGAAACGCTGTTTGATGGCGAAGGCGATTTCCGCACCGCCACACCAGCTGACCACTTCCCGGAAAGCCAACTCTCCACGGCTCCTGACTTGTCCTTGATGGCCAAGGCACGCGCTGGTTTCCACGGGCCATACGGCACGGGTATCAACCAGTTGACCAAAGGCATGGGCGGCCCAGAATACATCGCTTCCTTGTTGAACGGTTACCACGAAGCACCCTCTTGTGCGCCCGAAGACTTTGACGGCCACTACAACACTGTCTTCGCATCCGGCGGCTACCCTGATGAGTGTAAAGACGAAGATGGCGCGCACATGTACCCAGGCAGCTGGATCGCAATGGCACCGCCACTCTTCGATGATCAGCTTGAGTTCAACGACGGCCACGCCGCCGATGTTGAGCACATGGCGCAGGACGTTGCTGCGTTCCTAATGTGGACTGCCGAGCCTAAGATGATGGCACGTAAGCAGGCTGGCCTGACTGGTGTGATCTTCCTGACTGTCTTGTCTGTGTTGCTGTACCTCACAAACAAACGTCTTTGGGCACCGCACAAAGCAGCGGCCAAGCGCAAAGACTAAGCGTCTAACATAATCAAACAAAAGGCCCGCCAATTCGGCGGGCCTTTTGCGTTCTAACCAAGGTAGTCGACAAACGCCTCAGGTGGATCATTCAAGAAGTCCTGTGTCGATATAGGTGCCCAAGCCTTGTTCGGTGAAACACCCAAAATGGCATCCGCCACCCGCGCGGCATCGCTCGGGTCATGCGTCACCATCACAACGGTACGCCCAGCCTCTTTCGCAAGCGCCACGGACAGATCTAGCATCTCAGCCTTCAAACCGGGCCCAAGGGCGCTAAACGGTTCATCCATCAGCATCACGTCACGGTCCTGCAACAACGCCCGCGCCAGCGCTGCGCGGCTTTGTTGCCCACCTGACAAAGCGGCTGGTTTACGTTCAGACAGACCATCTAACCCAACCTGAGCCAACATATCTTCAACGCGCTGACGAACCGACGCAGTTGGGTTCAGTTTCGACCCCAAAGCCAGCGCGACGTTCTGCATAACCGTCAAATGCGGGAACAGGTTGTTGTCCTGAAACAGCATCGAAACTGGCCGCTTTGCAGGTGCCAGCTTCGTAATGTCACTACCCTTCCACAACAACGCGCCACCCGTTTGCGGAACAAAGCCGGCAATGCCACCCAACAATGTGGACTTCCCAGCACCAGACGGCCCGATGATCGCAGTGACCCGACCCGCCTCAATCTGTAAATCAGCCGCAAGCGCATATGCGCCTTGTAAAAACTCAACATCCTTACACCACAGCATGCGCACGGCCTCCTTTGTCAAACACCCAGAACACGCCCAGCGATAGCACCACCAATAGCAATGCCGCACCATAAGCCGCGTCCATCTGATACCGCCCCATCAAATCATACATCATGAGCGGCAGGGTGCCCTCACCGGGACGCGAAAACAACGTGATGACCCCAAGGTCCCCCATCGCCAACGCACCCGTCAGCCCAGCCGCGAACCCCAACGGGCGGCGTAAGCGTGGCAGGTAAACAATCCGCCACAACGCGAAACCACCAAGCCCGAGTGACTGCCCCAAACGCCCAAAATCCGCCCGCGCTGAATCCACACCGGGCCGCAATATTCGCAAGACGAAGGGCAGCGCCATCAGCACGTTCACCACCATCGTCACTGGCAGCGCCACAGATGAAGGCCGCACAAAAGGTTGCACGATTAGGAACAGGCCCGTGCCCAGCACCAAACCAGACACCGATATGCCCAGCAACGACGCCGCCTCACCTGCCTTGGTTGCCAGTGGCAGCGCCAGTGCCATCGTCAAAACAACCGCCCCTAGCGCGATCATCAATGACCTCAACGCTGCGCCCCAAATACTGCTTGGCAAATCTGGCAGTCCCGCAAGCCCCGCAATCGCGACCGCCATAAGTGGTGCCAACAAAAACAGCGCCGCCAACACAATGAAAACCGCATCCAATGCCTTTGATCCATCCCAGCGTTGTACGACGCGGTCAAAGCCCGCCCCCAGCATATCACCGCGTGACAACAGCAACGCCAAGCCGCCTGCGCATAGCCCCAAACACAACTGAACCACCGCCAATGACGCAGCTTTGCTGAGGTCGAAGTCGAATTTGAATGCTTGATAGATCGCAAGCTCGACCGTCGTAGCACGCGGTCCTCCACCCAGCGTCAACGCGACGGCAAACGACCCCAAACAGATCACAAAGATCACAGCGAACGCACCGGGCACAACGCGCCGTAACATTGGCCATTCCAACAGCCAGAACACGGGCGCACCAAGTGATGCTGCCACGCGAAATCGCTCGGAAGGGACAGAAAGCCACCCTTGAAGGATCAGTCGCACCGCCAGTGGGAGATTGAAAAACACATGGGCAAGGATCACGCCCTGCGCGCCGTAAATGTCTAACTTTGGCAGGCCCAGTGGCCCCAACAAGAGGTTCACAAACCCTTTGCCGCCAAACACCGCCAATAACCCAAGGATCGCGACGATCACTGGGAGGATAAACGGTGCACCCATCACCGAGATCAACGCAGATCGCCCCCAGAACGCACGACGCGCCAATGCGCGGGCAACAGGGATCGCCAGAACGACGCTAATAAAGGCGGACCAAAATGCCTGCCAGATCGTAAATTTTAGGGCTGATATGTCAGCCGCAGACAGGGCGGTGAATCCACCGCCCCGCCACAACACCGCCGTTACGGGACCAATTATAAGCCCCGCAACGACAAGCGCTGCAATTATTGGGAAAGTGCGCTGCGCCATGCTTCAATCGCTGGCTCACGAAGTGCCGCAGCTTCATCTTCTGTGTAAAACAGAACAGTCTCTGGCATTGGCAATTCTTGGAAACCCTCCGGCCACTTGTCCTCAGTCAACGCAGCTGGGAAAGACCAGTTGGTTGTCGGGATCATCGTTTGGAACTCTTCCGTAAGGATGAACGCCATAAACTGGTCCGCCAATTCAGGGTTGTCTGTTCCCGAAAGTTTCGCTGCAAGCTCAACCATGAAATAGTGGCCTTCATCGAAGATCGCCGCTGACTTCGTCAGGTCTTCTTCAGCGATGATGTGGTAAGCTGGGGATGTTGTGTAAGACAGCACCACATCTGCTTCACCATCGGTAAACAAACCATAGCTTTCGGACCAACCCTGCGTGACCGTTACGATTTTTGGTGCAAGACGCGCCCATGCAGCCTCGGCTTCGTCGCCATAAACAGCATTCACCCAAAGAACCAAAGCAAGACCTGAGATCGATGAACGCGGGTCTTGGATGACCACACGCACATCGTCAGGCGCGTTCAGCAGGGCTTCGAATGAATCAAACCCGTCTAGCTTCGTGTTGTCATAAATGAACGCCGTGTGGCCGTAGTTAAACGGCAAGAACGTGTCGTCGTTCCACTCAAGCGGAAGCGTCAGCGGCGACAGGTCCAAACCGTGTGGTGCGAACAATCCGCTGTCACGGGCACGCTTGGTGATGTCTGAATTGAACCCGATGGCAACATCAGCCTCGGTTCCTTCGCCTTCCAACAACAAACGCGGCAATAGATCGCCCGTTTGGTACTGCAAATCGCAGTCGCACTGCGCTTCGAACGCTTCTTCAATGCTAGGGCCTGGGCCCCATTCGGATCCGAAATAATCGGGGGCATAAACTGTCAGAACATTCGTTTCCGCAGCAGCAACGCTGGCAAACATCAGTCCTGCGACAGTGAGTAGGGTCTTTTTCATCTTTCTTCCTCTCATTGCGCCGAACGGAGAAAGGGGGGCGGTCTTAACTTAGCCCGTTACCTTCCCTCCGCCGGTCTTAACCGGTTCAGGTTCTACGGGTCCGCCATGTGGCATCTCAGCTTCATTCGAAGCCCCCCGAGGTACGCAAAGACCTAGTGCGTGCCCTCAGACTTGGCAAGGGGCCGCAGCAACGCTAGACCAAGCCCCAACAAGGAGCCATTCATGTCGTTCAACAGCTACGGTCATCTTTTCCGCGTCACCACTTGGGGCGAAAGCCACGGACCCGCCTTGGGTGCAACTGTTGACGGCTGCCCTCCCGGTGTTCCGTTGACGGCTCCGATGATCCAACAATGGCTCGATAAGCGTCGCCCGGGTCAGAATAAAATGACCACACAGCGCAACGAGCCTGATGCGGTCAAAATCCTGTCCGGCGTCTATGAAGACAAAACCACAGGCACGCCTATCCAATTGATGATCGAAAACACCGATCAACGATCCAAGGACTACGGCGACATCCTGAACACCTTCCGCCCCGGTCATGCGGATATTACGTACCACCAAAAATACGGTCTTCGTGACCCACGTGGTGGCGGCCGCAGTTCAGCGCGTGAAACCGCGTCCCGTGTTGCAGCGGGTGGCGTGGCACGTGAAGCCATCAAAGCGCTGGCCCCGAACGTCGAGATCAAAGGCTACATGGTTCAGATGGGCGAAAAGCACATCGAACGTTCACGCTTTGATTGGGACGCGATTGAAGGCAACGATTTTTGGTGCCCCGATGCTGGCGTCGTGGACGAGTGGACTGATTACATCAACTGGCTTCGCAAGGACGATCACAACTCGGTTGGCGCAATGATCGAAGTCGTGGCACGAAATGTTCCTGCCGGTATCGGCGCGCCGGTTTACGGCAAGTTAGACACTGATTTGTCCGCCGCAATGATGTCTATCAATGCTGTCAAAGGCGTCGAGATCGGCGAAGGTATGGCCGCTGCGGCCTTGACAGGTCGTGCAAACGCGGACGAGATTTTCATGGGTCCGAACGGTCCTGAATATTCAAGCAACCATGCTGGCGGCATCCTTGGCGGTATTTCCACGGGCCAAGACATTGTGGTGCGTTTCGCTGTGAAACCAACGTCCAGCATCCTCAGCCCGCGCGCATCAATCCGTATGGATGGCACCCCAACGGAAGTCGTCACCAAGGGCCGTCATGACCCCTGTGTTGGCATCCGTGCAGTTCCCGTGGGTGAAGCAATGATGGCCGCTGTTATCCTCGATCACATTTTGCTGGACCGAGGACAGACAGGCGGCACGCGCGGCCAGATCGGTTAAGCTGTCGCTGCGTTCAGGGCTATGTCCATAAGCTCTTGAATATCGGCCGGAGATGTACGTGCGACGATGCGTCCAAGCTCGTCCTCACCCTTCAAAACAACCAACGTGGAACGACGCGGGATATTCAGTTCACGAACCAGACGCGAGCGCCCGAATTCGTCCCAATCAACGTCGATGAACGTGATAGCTTCTTCGTAAGAGCTGCTTTCAGCTTTGATGTTGTTGATGACACGTTCCTGCGCGCGGCACGTTGTGCACCACGACGCCTTAAAGTCGAGGAATACAGTTTCGCCAGCAGCCAATCGTTCCCGAACCAAGCCTTCTCTGTACGCCAGTCCTTTGGCTTGAGCTGCGAACGGGATCAGTGTTGTCGCGCCAGCGGCGATCAAGAATTCTCTACGTTTCATTTCGTATTCCTTTCTAAAAGCGGACCGACAGGTCCTGTAACCAGTATGGAAGATTGTCCAAAAGCCAGATTTCGGCATATTTGTGCAGCCCAAAGGCAAGCACGAGGCCGGTGAGGATGAACAAGACACCCATCGCGGGTCGGGCTTTCGCAGCAGTAGTACGCAGCCAGTCACGGCGATTGCGTATCGCCGCCTGCGCGCCGTAGGCCAGCAACAAGATGATGGTAGAGATTCCAAGCGCGAAGAACAGCATGATCAGTGTCGCCCAACCAAGGCTTTCACCCGTAGACGCTAACGCAATTGCACCGCCAAGTGTGGGGCCAACACATGGCACCCAAACAGCACCAAGCAACATCCCCCCAAAGAACTGACCGCGCAAACCGCTGCGGTCCAGATCATCAAGTTGTTCATCTGCGGCTGTCGCCATACCGCCAGTGGCTGAAGCGAACTTGTCCGCAAAACGTGGGACCAGCATCATGACGCCAAAGGCAATCATCAACAGCGCCCCGACAAAGGCGACCATATCGGTATCAATGCCCAGAACGCGGCCGAAGGCTGCAATGCCGACACCTAGCAGCACAAACGAAAGGCTAAGCCCAGCACACAGCGCGATGGGGCCAGCGCGGCTTACTTGCAGCGCACTTGCCAAAACAATCGGCAAGATCGGCAGAACACATGGGTTTATTAGTGTGAGCAACCCAGCGACATATGCGAATATCAATTCCATTGCGGCAATCTATGCCGCGCAGGTTCGCCGCTGTCACTTCACAAGGACGTTGGCTTTTGTTTCGACATTTGAACGGCCAAAATACCAACCGTGATAATCAACACCCCGATGATATCCATCGATCCCATCTTTTCCCCTAAAAGAACGGCGGCAATCAGCACGCCGAAGAAGGGGGTAAGAAAGTGAAAAACCGCGGCAGGTGTCGCTCCGATGCGATCCACCAACAGAAACCAGACCAACGTCGCAAGCAGGCCAGGTACGATCACAGTATAGCTGAACGCGACTGCAAGTTGCCAATTCCACGTGACGTCGAACGTCTCAAACGCCAAGGCAGGGCCCCATAAGATCGCGCTGCCGACAAACATCTGCAATGACACCACCATCAAGAAATTGCCGCCCGAGGACGCACCGCGCACCGCGAGCGTTGCGACCGTCAGTGAAACGACGCTAATCGCACAAAGGGCAATTCCATACAGGTCCACATCCCCTTGCAGCCGTGCGCCCATAATCAAGACCACACCGACCACACCCGCCAACAAGCCAATCACACCCAATGGCCTAATCTTCTCACCGAAAACGGCCCAGCTCGCGAAGGCTGCAAGCAGAGGCATCGTTGACGCGATAATTGCCGCAAGAGAGGCTTCAATGGTCTGCATCGCGATGAAATTTAGACCCAAATACAGCCCATTTTGCGTGATGCCGAAAACGACTACAGCAATCCATTGCTTGCGCGTTAAGCGCCAGTTTTGACCGATCGCAAGGGCAATCAATATGCCGATGATACCCGATACCAAGAACCTTAGCGCGAGCGCATGTAACGGCGGCGCGTACTGCACGATCACCCGCGCAGAGGTGAACGCCGACGCCCACATAATGCCGAATGCGACGCCCATTAGGATGGCTTTGGTATCAATACTTTTCATGAGTACCTCAAACGAAAAAGGGCCGCCGAAGCCGGCGACCCTTAACTAGAAAAGCGGATCAGCCTTAGCCGTTCACGCTGTCCTTGAGTGCTTTCGCGATTGTCATTTTGACAACCTTGTCTGCGTCTTTTTTGATCTGCTCGCCAGTTGCTGGGTTGCGAACCATACGCTCAGGACGCTCACGGCAATAAATTTTGCCAACTCCTGGAAGCGTAACAGCGCCACCGCCGGAAACTTCGCGTGTGATCAGGCCAACAATCGCGTCCAGTGCTGCGGAAGCGGATTTCTTGTCTGTACCCATGTCCTCAGCAAGTGTTGCAACCAGCTGTGTCTTTGTCATTGGTTTCGTAGCCATCTTCATTCTCCTCGTTCTGCCCATTTATTGAGCTTCTTACTCAGTCATTAAACTGTATGTGGCTATGTTCCACAACGAATAGTGGCACATTACAAGTGTAAAACTGCATATTGTGTGGAAATACGCGAATAATCCCCGATTATAGGAAGGCGGTTTCCTCAAAAGAGCGCAATTTCCGGCTGTGAATGCGTTCAAGCGGCATCCCGCGCAAGTGCTCCATCGCGCGAATTCCGATCATCAAATGCCGCGAAACCTGCGTTTTATAGAAATCTGACGCCATGCCCGGAAGCTTTAATTCACCATGCAATGGCTTGTCAGAAACGCACAGCAACGTCCCATAAGGCACGCGGAACCGGAAACCATTGGCCGCAATTGTTGCGCTTTCCATATCCAACCCGATAGCGCGTGACTGACTTAAACGTTGAACAGGACCGGATTGATCCCGCAGTTCCCAGTTACGGTTATCAATCGTCGCGACCGTCCCTGTCCGCATAATGCGCTTAAGGTCATAACCGGAAAGCTCGGTGACAGAAGCCACGGCTTCCTCAAGCGCGATCTGAATTTCGGCAAGTGCGGGGATAGGCATCCAAACGGGTAGATCGTCGTCCAGCACGTGATCCTCGCGCAGATACCCATGCGCGAGAACGAAATCGCCAAGGCGTTGAGAGTTGCGAAGGCCGGCACAGTGCCCAACCATCAACCAAGCATGCGGACGCAGAACCGCGATGTGATCCGTCGCCGTTTTTGCGTTACTTGGCCCGACGCCGATGTTCACAAGCGTGATCCCACCCTGCCCTTCGCGACACAAATGATACGTTGGCATCTGCGGCATCTTTTGCGGCACTGTCAGCGGTGCGTCAGGGTCTGTAATCACCTGATTGCCAGTGCTGACAAACGACGTGTATCCGCTATCTGGATCGGCAAGCATCTTTCGGGCGTATGCTTCGAATTCTTCGACGTAGAATTGGTAGTTGGTAAACAGAACGTGGTTCTGAAAATGCTCAGCCTTCGTTGCCGTGTAATGCTGCAAACGCGCGAGCGAGTAGTCGATTCGCTGGGCCGTAAACGGTGCCAGCGGGCTCGACCCGTCTTGGTGAAGAAAATCGACACCATTCACGATGTCATCGTTCGTCGTGGCAAGATCAGGCACATCAAAGACGTCCCGCAACGTGAATTTCAGCGCCCCTTCCTGCGGCACCGCGATCTCACCTGAAACGGCGAAATGCATCGGCATCGGGGTCATCGAAACGCCGATCACAACAGGTTCGTCGTGGTTTTCGATCAACAAGCCAATCTGCTGCTCCAAGTACCCTTCAAACAGGTCGGGCCGCGTGACTGTGGTTGAGTATATCCCTGGGCCCGCAACATGGCCAAAACTTAGTCGTGAATCGGTCTGCGCAAAGGTGGTCGTGCGAATTCGAATTTCAGGGTAGAACGCGCGGAACCGCGTATCGGGCCGCGCGCCTGCAACGTTTTCAGAAAAGGTCTCAGACAGAAACTTAACCGCGATCTGGTAAAGTTCCTGCAGTCGCTTAACGGCCGCCTTCGGGTCTCTGAATTCCTTCGCTTCGGGTACTTCAGGTGAGACAACGGGCAAATGTGCGTCAGATTTCATCATGGGATGAGCCTCCGTATGTTTTTATTCTTATTCGTCACGAAAAAGGCCGCAGAACAAGCTGCGGCGGTATTCGTCAAATGTATCTGTGTATTCATGCACCATATTGCCACCAGAATATGACACTCCGCAAGTCCCGGCGGTTGGCCCCCAAATGTCGCTTTTCCTCTAGCCAACGTCCTTGTCCTCGTGTTGGTTGCTTCCAAGGAGAGCTGGAATGTCTGTCACTGATCTTAAAACAAACCTGTCCAACTGGCAGGAACGGGTTGATCTCGCAGCTGCGTTCAGATGGACCGAGCGCTTGAACATGCACGAAGGTGTCGCGAACCACTTTAGCCTCGCCATCAATGACGACGGCACCAAATTCCTGATGAACCCCAATCAAATGCATTTCAGCCGGATCAAAGCCTCTGACATGATTGTAGTGGATGCGAACGATCCGGAAACGCTGACCGGGCCAAATGCGCCGGATCCAACCGCTTGGGGTCTTCACGGTGGTATTCACCGCCACTGCCCCCACGCCCGCTGCGCCATGCACGTGCACTCAATCCACGCGACGGTATTGGCAACGCTTCAGGACAGCCGCCTTCTGCCCGTCGATCAAAACTGCGCGACGTTCTTTAACCGCTACGTGATTGATGACCACTATGGTGGCTTGGCCTTTGAAGAAGAAGGCGAGCGTTGCGCAGGTCTTCTGTCCGATCCAAAGCAAAAGGTCATGATCATGGGCAACCATGGCATCATGATTATTGGCGAAACTGTCGCCGAAACCTTCAACCGCCTCTATTATTTTGAGCGCGCCGCTGAGACCTACATCCGCGCACTTCAAACCGGCCAACCCCTTCGCGTACTGTCCGACGAGATCGCTGAAAAAACGGCGCAAGAACTGGAAGACTACCCAGAACAAGACCAACGCCACCTTGCGGAACTCAAGGCAATTCTCGACGAAGAAGGCTCTAACTATGCGGCATAAGTCAGACATTGACGATCCGCGCCGCTGGACCAGCACACGGCGTTTGGCGTGGGGAAGCAGAGACTAGCTCTGCATTTTCCTCACACTAAAGGTATGTCCAATGACAACTTACGGCCTAACAGACGAACACGCGATGATCGCGGACACAGTCCGCAGCTTCGTTGAAAAAGAAATCTATCCTCACGAAGACCTTGTTGAACGCACTGGCGAAGTTCCGCAAGAAATCGCAGACGAGATCAAGCGCAAGACAATCGAGCTTGGATTTTACGCCTGCAACTTCCCTGAAAGCGCAGGCGGGGCGGGGCTAAACCATGTTGAATTCGCTTTAGTAGAACGCGAGCTTGGCCGCGGTTCAATGGCGCTCAATCATTTCTTCGGGCGGCCCCAGAATATTCTGATGGCCTGCGAAGGTGAACAGATTGAACGTTACCGTGACCCCGCCATTCGCGGCGAACGTATGGACGCCCTCGCCATGACAGAGCCAGGGGCGGGCAGTGACGTGCGCGGCATGAAATGCGCTGCGGTGCGCGATGGCGGCGATTGGGTTCTGAACGGCACCAAACACTTCATTTCCGGCGCCGAACACGCGGACTTCATCATTGTATTTGTCGCCACAGGCGAGGACCAAACCCCGCGTGGCCCAAAAAAACGCATCACCACGTTCCTAGTCGATCGTGACACCCCCGGTTTCACGATCCGCGATGGCTATAAGTCCGTCTCGCACCGTGGCTATAAAAACATGATCCTCGACTTTGACGACTGCCGCCTACCCGATGCGCAGGTTCTAGGCGAAGTCGACGGTGGCTTCGCAGTCATGAACGAATGGCTTTATGCGACGCGAATTACAGTGGCGACAATGTCGGTCGGTCGGGCGCGCCGCGTCTTTGATTATGCGCTCGATTATGCCGCTGAACGCGAACAATTCGGCCAAAAGATCGGCAAGTTCCAAGGTATCAGCTTTCAACTTGCCGATATGATCACCGAAATCGATGCAGCTGATCTGCTCACTCTCGCTGCGGCTGATCGCCTCGACAAAGGTCTTCCCGCAAATCGCGAAATCGCCAGCGCGAAACTATATGCCTCTGAAATGTTGTCTCGTGTCACTGACGCCGCCATCCAAGTCCATGGCGGCATGGGTTTAATGGATGACTATCCCCTTGAACGGTTCTGGCGCGACGCTCGTGTTGAACGCATCTGGGATGGCACGTCAGAAATTCAACGCCACATCATTAGCCGTGAAATGCTACGGGCACTCGGCGCATGAAACGCGATTTTTCGAGACTGTTCCGGCCCAAAAGCGTCGCCGTCATTGGTGGCGGCGCTTGGTGCCGCGCCGTTACTGAGCAACTGTTGAAGGCGGATTTTGGGGGTGAAATCTGGCCCATTCACCCAAGTCACGACAAGATTTGCGGCCTAAAGGCCTACCCAACCGCTCTTGATCTTCCGGAACCTCCTGACGCTGTTTTCATCGGGATCAATCGCGATGCAACGATTGGTGTTGTCGAACGTTTGGCCCGAATGGGTGCAGGTGGTGCCGTGTGCTTTGCCAGCGGGTTCAGTGAAACCGAAGATGGGCATGACGCAAACGCACGGCTTCTTAAGGCCGCCGGCGATATGCCAATCCTCGGGCCCAATTGCTACGGTATGATAAACGCACTCGACGGTGTGTCCCTCTGGCCGGATCAGCACGGGTGCCTCCCTGTCGAGCACGGCGTTGCGATCCTGACGCAAAGCTCAAACATCGCGATTAACCTTACGATGCAACAACGCGGCCTGCCGATCGCATACGTCGTCACCTGCGGCAACCAAGCTCAGCTTTCCGAAGCGCAGATTGCGGATGCCCTTCTGGATGATCCTCGAGTCACGGCAATCGGCCTGCACATTGAAGGGTTCAGCGACCTACCTGCGTGGCAAGCCCTCGCACGGAAAGCCCACGCGAAAAACATCCCGCTCGTGGCGCTCAAGGTCGGAAAATCCGTTGAGGCGCAGAACGCGACCATTTCTCATACCGCCTCGCTCGCCGGCAGTGACGCTGGCGCTAATGCACTTCTGGATCACTTGGGCATCGCGCGCGTAGACAGCCTGCCAACCCTAATTGAAACATTAAAAATCCTCCACATTTCTGGGCCACTACCCTCGGGTCGCATCGCCTCGATCAGTTGTTCAGGTGGCGAGGCGAGCCTGATTGCGGACATGGCGCACGGCACAAGCCTGTCGTTCCCGCCGCTGACCGATACTCAGTCAAAAGGCCTATCTTCAGCGCTGGGCCCAAAGGTCGCCTTGGCAAATCCGCTTGACTATCACACCTACATTTGGCGCGACACAGAAGCGATGACACGTGCGTTTTCCGCCATGATAGAGTCTCATCTGGCGATTACGTTCCTCATTGTCGACTTCCCTCGTTCCGATATCTGCGATCCCTCAGATTGGGAATGTGTGATACAAGCCGCGCTCAGTACGCGCCGCGCAACGCGTGGCACCGTGGCTATGGTCGCGACCCTACCGGAACTCCTGCCAGAAGACGTCGCGCGTCGACTTATGGAAGGCGGCGTTATCCCACTCAACGGGTTGGCCGAGGCGCTTGCCGCAACCGAGGCCGCGCAGGTCCGCTCGCCTCACGACGCTGACCTCATTGTTCCATCAAATGTCGAAGTTGCCGAAACCTTATCCGAGGCCAATGCGAAACAAGCTTTGGCACTTGCTGGCGTCACGGTTCCTAGCTTGCGCACTGGCGACATCGAAAAACTTGCTTCGCACGCCGACGAAACCACAGGCTTATACGTGCTAAAATCCGTCGGTATCGCCCATAAAAGCGAAACAGGCGGTGTCGCGTTATCCCTTACGGACGGGGACGCAGTTCGTTCGGCGGGTGCTAAGATGGCCTCCGAAACTTTCATCCTTGAAGAGATGATTACAGCTGCAGTCGCTGAAATCCTTATCGGTGTAGTCAAAGATCCTGCACACGGGTTCATCATGACCATCGGCGCGGGTGGGGTTTTTACCGAACTCCTGAAAGATTCCGCTTCGATTCTTCTTCCCACAACGCGATCTAACCTAAAACAGACTCTAAACCGCCTGAAAGTGGTTAGAATTCTCGATGGTTACCGCAACCAACCTGCTGGCAATATCGACGCCCTTCTTGATGCGTGCGAAGCAATTCAAGCCTATGTTCTTGCCAATCTTCCCACCATTGAAGAGGTTGAAGTTAACCCTCTTATCATCACTCAGACGCGCGCAGTCGCCGTTGATGCCCTCATAAGGAAACGCCATGACTAACCCGATAAAAACCCGACGCGAAGGCGCTATCCTCGAAGTCACGCTAGATCGCCCCAAAGCAAATGCGATCGATCTACAAACCAGCCGCATAATGGGCGAAGTCTTTGCCGACTTTCGCGATGATCCCGAATTGCGCGTCGCCATCCTGACGGGTGCTGGGGAAAAGTTTTTCTGCCCTGGCTGGGATTTGAAGGCCGCTGCTGACGGCGATGCGGTTGATGGTGACTACGGCATCGGTGGTTTTGGCGGTCTGCAAGAACTGCGGGACATGAACAAACCGGTTATCGCAGCTGTGAACGGCATTTGCTGTGGTGGTGGGTTAGAATTGGCGCTTTCAGCCGACATCATTCTTGCGGCCGACCATGCAACGTTTGCATTGCCCGAAATTCGTTCTGGAACCGTTGCGGATGCGGCGTCTGTTAAGCTTCCCAAGCGCATTCCTTATCACATCGCGATGGAACTTCTGCTCACAGGCCGTTGGTTTGATACCGACGAAGCGCTGAATTGGGGTCTTATCAACCACGTTCACCCAGCAGGCGACCTGATGGCACAAGCATGGGACATGGCGCGCCTTTTGGCGTCCGGCCCACCACTGGTCTATGCCGCAATCAAAGAAGTCGTGCGCGACGCCGAGGATTCAAAGTTCCAAGACGCAATGAACCGCATCACAAAGCGGCAGCTAGGATCGATAGATCGACTCTATTCCAGCGAAGATCAGCTTGAAGGCGCAAAAGCGTTTGCCGAAAAACGTGACCCCGTCTGGAAAGGCCGCTAGCTACAGGCGTTCCGCCAGCATCCTCAACGCTTGCTGGTATCCGTCAACACCTTGCCCGATGATAACCTCGTCCGAGCGATAGGACACAAACGAATGGTGCCGAAACTCTTCGCGTTTGTGGATGTCTGAGATGTGTACCTCGATCACAGGCCCATCAAACATGTTCAGCGCATCCAATATCGCGACAGAGGTGTGCGTGTAGGCGGCAGGATTAATCACGATTCCAGCCACGTCTGCCCGCGCACCTTGAATCCAATCGACCAGTTGCCCTTCATGGTTTGACTGTAAGCACGTCACGTCAAATCCCAACGTTGTGCCCAGCGCGACCGCATCGCGTTCCACGTCGGCCAATGTCGCGTGACCGTAAAGCTCCGGCTGGCGCGTGCCCAGAAGGTTCAAGTTCGGCCCGTTGAGAAGAAGGATCTGTTTCATGGCGCGACCTAACGAAATTGAGAGTGAGTTAGCAAGGTTCAGGCTTTGCTAAATATCAAAAGTCGCGCAATGTCGTAGCGATGCGACAGGTCAGCCTTGTCGCTATAAATGCGTACATCCTCATATGCGAAGTCAGTTATATCCGACTCGACTTCATCCAACAGCGCGCTGAAGCCGGCGCTTTCAAAGTGTTTCGCGTTCACGGAAATCACAAACAAACACCCCGTTTCCGCGACTTCGAGCAAGGGTGGAATGCCGTCGGGCCCCACGTGCCCCATCGTGAACGTTCCAGCACTAATGATCCCACGATATGGCCCAATCGAAAGCGATTTAGTGACATCCCCAGCGATCGTATCACGATAGACACCTTTGGACTTCGCAACGCTCAGCATCTCATCAGACAGATCAAGCGCATCAATCGGTCCAACACCTGCTGCGAGTAACCCCTCACCAACAAGCCCCGTACCCGCGCCAACATCCAGAACGGGACCTTCCCCGCCGGCGGCCGTGAACACCCTCACCACTTCGCGCGGCGACAGATACCCCTGCGCCTCGCCAAAGTCGCTGTCATAAGTTTCCGCCCATTCCGCATAAAGGCGCTTGGCTTCTTCGGGCGTGTTCAACGCATATGCGCTTTCTAGATCCGGTTCATCTGACATGAAATGAACCTAACACACCTTGCACCGCGACGCAGCCTGCGCCACGAAAGGGCATGACAAAAACACTTCTCTCATTTGGCCACGGTTATTCAGCGCAGGCGCTTTCTGCGCTTCTGCCGGACGATTGGCGCATCATCGGCACCACCCGTAGCGAGGACAAAGCTGCTTCATTGATGAGCGGCGGGATTGAGCCGCGTATTTGGCCCGGTGCCGACCTTACCCCCGCCCTCAACGCCGCGACGCACCTCCTTATTTCTGCCGGACCTAGCGAGGCGGGTGATCCTGTTCTCAATGAGCTTCGCGCAGAAATCGCAGCGCGGCGGGATCAATTCGAATGGGTCGGTTACCTGTCGACCACCGGTGTTTATGGGGACCACAATGGTGGTTGGGTCGATGAAACGACCCCCCTCGCCCCGTCCACCAAACGTGGGCAAATGCGCGTGGATGCTGAAGCCGCGTGGCAATCCTTAGACCTGCCTTTGCATATCTTTCGCCTTGCCGGAATATACGGCCCGGGTCGCGGGCCATTCGCCAAGGTGCGCAATGGAACAGCACGGCGCATCATTAAACAGGGCCAAGTCTTCAGTCGGATTCATGTCGAGGACATCGCGCAAATCCTTGCCGCATCTATCGCGAAACCAAACCCCGGTGCGATCTATAATCTATGCGACGATGACGCCGCCCCACCTGAAAATGTGATCGCCCACGCGGCTGAATTGCTTGGCATGCCAATCCCACCCGCACAGGATTTCGAAACTGCCGACATGACCCCAATGGCGCGCAGTTTTTATGCCGAGAGCAAGAAAGTCCGTAACGACCGAATTAAGTCCGAGCTTGGCATAACCCTGAAGTATCCTAACTACCGTGTTGGGCTTGCAGCACTGCTCGCTGCAGATCAGAGAACCCAATAGGCCCACTTGCCCTTGAGTCACTCAATTGCGATATGCAGGACAAGCAATGAGGACGCCCATGACACTTCGTGAAAAGACCGCCGCTTTCATCGACTCGCCGAGGTTTCGCAACTTCATCATCGGCGTCATCGTTTTCAATGCGGTGATCCTTGGTCTGGAAACGTCCAAGCCCCTAATGGCAGCCGTCGGACCCTTCATTCACGCCCTCGACGTGATCTGCCTCTACATCTTCGTCGTAGAGATCGTCTTGAAACTCTTTGCGCACCACTTTCGGTTCTTCAAATCCGGTTGGAATATCTTCGATTTTATCATCGTCGGAATCGCGCTGGTTCCGGCCGCGCAATCCATGTCGGTACTACGTGCATTGCGTATCCTGCGGGTGCTACGGATCATTTCAGCAACGCCAAGCCTACGCCGCGTTGTTGAAGGTTTTCTAAAGGCGCTACCAGGAATGGGCAGCGTCTTTATTCTCATGTCGCTGATCTTCTACATCGGCGCTGTCATGGCAACGAAACTGTTTGGCGACAGCTTCCCAGACTGGTTTGGCACATTGGGCGCGTCCGGTTATTCGCTGTTCCAGATCATGACGCTGGAAAGCTGGTCCATGGGCATCGTGCGCCCCGTGATGGAAGTTTACGAATATGCGTGGGCGTTCTTCGTCCCCTTCATCATGGTGACAACCTTCGCCGTGGTGAACCTGTTGGTCGGCTTGATCGTAAACTCAATGTCCGAAACAGCGTCCGAGGAATCCAACGCCGCAACAGACAGCTACCGTGATGAGGTTTTGGCCCGCCTAGAAGCTATCGAGAAACGTTTGCCGAAATAGCAATCAGGCGCGTTTACCGATCACATCAACGCCCATCACGTCCAACACTTTCGCCTCGATTTGCTCTGCGTTCATGCCAGCAACTTCATACATGTCGCGCGGTCCAGCCTGATCAATAAAGATGTCCGGCAATACCATCGAGCGGAACTTTAGCCCATGATCAAACACACCTTCATCCGCCAACAACTGCGCCACATGTGAGCCGAACCCACCAACAGCGCCCTCTTCTACGGTAATCAATGCGTCGTGGTCAGCGGCAAGCTTAAGGATCATATCGCGGTCCAGCGGCTTGGCAAAACGTGCATCAGCGACCGTCGGCGTAATGCCTTTGGCTGTCAGCGCCTCACAGGCCTTTTCAACCTCCTGCAGGCGTGTCCCGAAGGATAGGATCGCAACGCGCGCGCCCTCACGGATCATCCGCCCTTTGCCGATTTCAAGCGGCACCGCATCATCAGGAATTTCGACACCAACACCTTCGCCGCGTGGAAAGCGAAACGCGATAGGGCCATCGTCATGCGCCACGGCAGTCGCAACCATGCGCACCAACTCAGCCTCATCTGCGGCGGCCATTACGACGAACCCGGGAAGGTTGCTCAGAAACGCGACATCAAACGATCCCGCGTGGGTCGCACCATCCGCGCCAACCAGCCCAGCGCGATCAATCGCAAAGCGAACAGGCAAACGTTGGATCGCAACATCATGCACGATTTGGTCATAGCCACGCTGCAAGAACGTGGAATACAGCGTGCAAAACGGTTTCATTCCACCAGCCGCAAGGCCTGCACAAAACGTCACCGCGTGCTGTTCGGCAATCCCGACATCAAAACAACGGCTGGTAAAACGGCTCATGAAACGGTCAAGCCCTGTGCCATCCGGCATCGCAGCTGTCACCGCAACGACCTTGTCGTCTTTGGTCGCTTCCTTAATCAGGCTTTCCGCGAACACAGACGTGTAGGACGGAGCATTGCTAGGCGTCTTTTTCTGCTCTCCCGTGACCACATCAAACTTCGCCGTGGCATGACCACGGTCTGCACGGTGCTCAGCGTAGCCCTTACCCTTTTTGGTAATCGCATGGATCAAGATCGGCCCCGTTGCACGGGTTTTCACGGTACGCAAAACCGACAACAGCTGTTCCATATCGTGACCATCAATCGGCCCTACATAAGAAAAACCAAGTTCTTCAAACAACGTCCCACCGACGGTCATACCCTTCAGCATTTCCTTGGCACGCCGCGCACCCTCTTGGAACGGTTCAGGCAGAAACGAGACAGCACCCTTGGCCGCTGCCTTGAATTCTTGAAACGGATTACCCGCATAAAGTCGCGACAAATACGAAGACATCGCGCCAACAGGCGGTGCAATCGACATCTCGTTATCGTTCAAAATGACGATCAGACGCTTGTTCAGATGCCCCGCGTTATTCATCGCTTCATACGCCATGCCCGCAGACATCGACCCATCACCAATCACGGCAATCGCATCACCACCCTCGCCCCCAAGATCACGCGCAACGGCGAACCCCAAAGCAGCAGAAATAGACGTACTGGAATGCGCCGCGCCAAAGCAATCATACGGGGACTCAGATCGTTTCGTGAAACCTGACAACCCATCTTTCTGGCGCAACGTGCGGATACGATCCCGTCGCCCCGTCAGAATTTTATGCGGGTAACACTGGTGCGAGACATCCCAAACGATCTTGTCCTTGGGCGCTTCAAACACCGCATGCAACGCAACCGTCAGCTCAACCACACCAAGGCCTGCACCCAAATGCCCACCCGTTTCGGACACAGCCGAAATCGTCTCCGTCCGCAATTCATCGGCAAGCGTGCTCAGTTGTGCATCGCTCAGCCCATTTAGGTCGCTGGGCAGATCAACTTGATCCAACAGGGGTGTCTTGGGTCTCTCAGCCATAACTGGCGTCTCCTTAGTGCGTGCGGTTTACGACAAACCGCGCCGCCTCTTTCAGCGTTTCCGCGTCATCACCATAATTACTTAACGCATCACAGGCTGATTCCACCAACTCATCTGCGCGGCGTTTCGCCCCATCTAGCCCCAAAAGGGAAACAAACGTGGCCTTACCGGCATTTTCGTCTTTCCCGACAGCTTTGCCAACCGTGGCTTCATCACCGGTCACATCCAAAATGTCATCCGCAATCTGAAACGCTTGGCCAAGCGCACGGCCATAGGTGCGCAATGGTCTGTCATCCGCCCCAACCATCATCGCACCAGCACCCGCTGCCCATTCAATCAACGCGCCCGTCTTGCCAGCCTGCAAACGTTCGATCTGCCGCAAATCAAACGGCTCGATCGCGGTCTCAGCTGCAATATCCAACGCCTGCCCACCAACCATTCCGTTTATACCTGCCCTGTCCGCCAGACTTGCGATTAACGTGACTTTGTGAGCCGCCTCAATCTCAGCAAATGTAATCATCTGAAACGCCAAAGCCTGCAACGCGTCTCCTGCCAAAACGGCAGTTGCCTCATCCCATTTGCGATGCACCGTTGGTTGGCCGCGCCGCAAGTCATCATCGTCCATGGACGGCAAATCATCATGAACCAACGAATAGGCGTGAATGCATTCAATCGCTGCGGCGACTGGTTTGGCTCGATCTTCGTCGACACCATGCAATGCGGCCCCCTGCAACACCAGAAATCCGCGCAATGTCTTACCGCCACGTACGGCATGCAGCATCGCGTCTGCAATCGGTGTGTCCGCGAACTGTGCTTTCATACGCACACCCGCTTCAATCCCCGCAAACGCAACATCACCAGCCCGCGCTAATGCCGACTTCAACTCAGCCATCAAGCGGCGCCGTGCCAGTCGGTTTGCCGTCGCCATCCAACGTCAGCTTGGCAACCTTTTCTTCAGCGTCCTTCAGCTTGCCTTCGCAAAGCTTCTTCAACAGCGCCCCGCGTTCGTACAACGCGATGGACTCGTCTAGCGGAACTTCGCCCCGCTCCAACTTACCCACGACTTGCTCTAGCTCGCGCAGCGCGTCTTCAAAGCTCATATCTTGTACGTCTGCACTCATTGCGCCCGTTCCTTCAAAACATCTACGTGTGCGCGTGCCGAACGGCCCAGCGCCTCCAGATCATAACCACCCTCAAGTGCGGATACCACACGACCCTGACAGTGCTTATCTGCCAAATCACATATCTTACCTGTGACCCAGGCAAAATCATCTTCACGCAACTCCATACCAGCCAATGGATCATCGCTGTGTGCATCAAATCCGGCCGAGATCAGCAGAAGTTCAGGCTTAAACGCCTCAACACGCGGAAAGATATGAGCCTCCCACGCAGCGCGAAACGTTGCAGACCCACAACCATCTGGCAGCGGCACATTCACAACATTGCCAACGCCTGTCTCATGCGCCGCACCTGTTCCCGGATAAAGCGGCATCTGATGGGATGAACAAAACAAAATCCGCGCGTCTTCTTCGACCAAGTCCTGCGTTCCGTTTCCGTGGTGCACATCGAAATCCAAGATCGCGACACGCTTGAGCCCGTGAAAATCCAGTGCGTGCTTGGCCGCTACGGCAACAGACCCGAAAAAACAAAACCCCATCGCCGTCTCACGCTCTGCGTGGTGCCCCGGTGGCCGCATTGCAGAAAACGCATTGCCAGCTTCACCAGACATCACCAGATCAACCGCCTTAACAATACCACCCGCCGCGCGATACGCCGCTTCCAACGTGCCGACAGACATATGCGTATCCGCATCCAAAGACCGCCAGCCTTCAGATGGCGCTGTTGCCTTTATCGTATCAATGTGGCCCTTCGGATGGGCGCGCAACAAATCATCATCGGCCACCATCGGTGCCGTCACCCGCATCAAGTCCAAACCCTCAAGCGCGCCCAATACCGCATCCAACCGCGCCACCTGCTCGGGGTGCCCTTGCGGTGTCACATGGTCATAACACGCCTTATGCGTGATCAATGCCGTTGCCAAAACGCACACTCCTATTTGCTTTTGTTTCCTAAATATCCCCGCCGGAGGTTCCTCAGCGTACCGCAGGCGCGAACGGCCCTAGTCTGGCGCGAGCATGTATCCGGCACCGCGAACCGTCTGAAGATATCGCGGCTGTTTCGGGTCAGCTTCCAACTTGCGACGCAATCGCGTGATCTGAACATCGACCGCGCGCTCTTGCGCTTGCCCGCCGGACCGCCCGAGCCTGTCGACCATTTCCTCGCGGCTAATCGGCTCACCGGGGGTTGCCGCAAATATCTTCATCAGCTGCACCTCGGTCGCCGTTAAACGCACCAAGTCCTCGCCTCGCCACATCTCGCCGCGTTCCATCTCATATCGAAGCGGTCCCAAATGCAGCACCTTCGGCAAAACAGTTTCAGCCTCACTTGGCGGCACACGACGCAGGATCGAATTGATCCGCAACAATAGCTCTTTGGGTTCAAACGGCTTGGCGAGGTAATCATCCGCCCCCGCCTCAAGCCCAGCGATACGATCGTCCGTTTCGGCTTTTGCCGTCAGCAACAAGATCGGCGTCTCACGATCGCGGCGCAGATCAGCGCACAGCGTCACGCCATCCTCACCAGGCATCATCACATCGAGGACAATCAAATCAAAATCAAGCCCCGCCAAAATGCGCCTTGCGTGGGCAGCATCGCGCGCTGAAGTCACCAGAAATCCGCTACGAACAAGGTACTTCTGCAACAAAACGCGAATGCGTTCGTCGTCATCTACGATCAACAAGTGCGGCTGGTCGTTCTGCATTCCAGTTATCCCTTCAACTCTATCAGCGCATCATATCGCTTGCGCATCTCATCATCCATCATTGCTTCTAGCACTTGCCGAAACCCTGTAACGGCTTCCGGCCCCGCAGCGCGATATGCCGTACGCATCCTATCGCGTTGTGCGTCGGACAGCTTGCGCTCTAGATCTTCGCCAGCATCCGTCAGAAACAAATGCCGTTCCCGCTTGTCGCGCTTGCCAACTTCGTTGCGCACCAAACCATCCTCAACCAATGCACGCAACACACGGTTCAGCGACTGCTTTGTAACGCCAAGTATAGCGAGCAAATTGTTAACGGTTGTTCCCGGACTTCGATGAATGAAATGCAAAGCACGGTGGTGTGCCCGTCCATAAGCCATATCCGCAAGGATACGATCAGGGTCCGCCGTGAAACCACGGTAGGCGAAGAACATCGCTTCAATTCCCTTACGCAGCTGCTCATCCGTTAGGAACAACAACGCGTTTCCGCTTTCTCTGCCGCCACCTTCCATCGTACGCTCCTTCACATTTTGCCCAATAATACGTCAGCTTTGTTGACATTCCAAGCAGCGAAAGGTATCGAATCGCAGGTTCTACGCAATAAAATGTCCACATCGGACCTAACAGCGTAATATTTGCAAATCTAGAGGAGGCTTACACATGGCTGGTGCATACGACGACCGCGACGGAAAAATCTGGATGGACGGCAAGCTCGTCGAATGGCGCGATGCAAACGTGCACATTCTCACCCATGCTATGCACTACGCTTCCTCCGTGTTTGAAGGCGAACGCTGCTATGAAGGCAAAATCTTCAAGTCACGCCAACACTCTGAGCGCTTGAAGGTCTCCGCCAACCTGATCGACTTCGATATCCCCTACACTGTTGACGAAATCGAAGCCGCTAAACGCGCCGCCCTCGATGCCAATGGCCTGACAGACGCCTACGTGCGCCCTGTTGCATGGCGTGGCTCAGGAGAAGACATGGGTGTCGCTGCCGCGAAAAACCCTGTCCACCTCGCCGTGGCCGTCTGGGAATGGGGTGCGTATTACGGGGACGCAAAGATGAAAGGCGCCAAGCTCGACATTGCGAAATGGAAACGCCCTTCCCCGGAAACCGCACCGTCACAAGCCAAGGCCGCTGGCCTCTATATGATCGCGACCATGTCCAAGCACGCCGCCGAAGCAAAAGGTTGTTCAGACGCGCTTATGTTTGACTACCGCGGCTACGTTGCGGAATGCACAGGCGCGAACCTGTTCTTCGTAAAAGACGGCGAAGTGCATACACCAACACCTGACTCCTTCCTTAACGGGCTGACCCGTCAGACGGTGATTCAAATGCTGACCGAAAAAGGCATTAAGGTGAACGAACGTCACATTATGCCCGAAGAACTCGAAGGGTTCGAACAAGCATGGCTGACAGGCTCCGCCGCCGAAGTTACCCCGATCAACCAGATCGGCGACTACAACTTTGAGGTCGGCGCTTTGGCCAAAGACATCGCGATGGACTACGAAAAACTGGTCCGCGCCTAAGCAACGCTTCTGGCCCTCGTTCGATTTTCACAAGTTGAACGAGGCGCCCGCACTCTTCTATAAAAATTCACAAGACGCTACCAAAGCCCCTTGGCTTTGACTTTTCGGCGTGCGGTGGCATCGCTGCCCAACGCGCGTTCACGCAGCACAATGATAACGCCCGCTGCGACGATAAACATCGCCCCGATCAACATCGTGAATGTCGGCACTTCGTCAAACCAGACATAGCCAATCAGGACAGATGATAAGATCGACACATAGGTGAACGGCGCAAGCATGCTGGCATCTGCATTTCTATAGCTCGACGTCAGCAAAATCTGCCCGACCCCACCGATCAACCCTGCGCCGCACAACAACGCAAGCTCGCGTCCTTCGGGCCAAACCCAGCCAAACGGAACCGTCACCAACGACAAAACCATCGACGTGATTGAAAACCAAAACACAATCGCCGTCGTGCTTTCCCGTTTCGCCATGCCTTTCACAAATATCTGCGCAAGCGCGGCCAGGCAGGCGGATCCTAGAACTAATCCGACACCAATTGCTTCTCGCGACCCTAATCCAACACTCAATCGTGGGGCCACAATGATCACGACGCCAACGAACCCCAATAGGACGGCAGATATCCGGATCAACCTGAATTTCTCGCCCAGAATGATCGCGGCCAAAACAACCACAACAATCGGCGTAACGAACTGGATCGCCGTAACCTCTGGCAAAGGCAGAAACTTCAGACCCGCAAAACCAAGCCCCATCGCACAGGACCCAACAACCCCGCGCACCACGTGGCTGCGCACTGAAACGGTTCGAATACCTTGAACAATCCCTCCATGTGTCAGCAACCAAACAAAGATAACCGGCAACGCCAACAAGGATCGGAAAAACATCGCCTCCCCAGCGGGCACGCTATCAGCGGCTTTGATCATCGCAGACATAACCGTGAATACCGTCACCGATGCCATCATCAGCAGAATGCCGCGGGTCACGGTGCTTTGCGGTATGGTACTCATATTGAATCTTCCAATCTTGCATCCGCCCAACGCGCTGCATCAGCAACTTCATCTGCAGGGTCTTTCATAAGACCCACCACGACATCGCGCAGCGCCACGTCTCCTGAATTCCCAATCGCATAAAGAACATTGCGCACGAACCGATCCCGACCGATCCGTTTCACAGGGCTACCTGAAAACAATGTTCGAAACGCGCCATCATCCAAACCCGCTAGTTCCCTCAAAGACGGCGCAACCAGCTCGGGTCGCGCGGCATATTTGATCTCTCGCGCTTCGGCCGCAAACTTGTTCCACGGACAGACCGCCAAACAATCATCACACCCGTAAATGTGGTTGCCCATCAGCGCGCGCAAGTCTTCCGGAACCGGGCCCTTATGCTCAATCGTAAGATACGAAATGCATCGCCGCGCATCCAGCTGGAACGGAGCCGGAAACGCCTTAGTCGGACAAACATCCAAACAGGCGGTGCATGACCCGCAGTTCTCAACACCAGCCTCGTCTGTCTCCAACTCCAGCGTCGTAAAAATCGCGCCAAGGAAAAACCAGTTGCCCAATTCACGGCTTAACAGATTGGTGTGCTTACCCTGCCACCCCAATCCAGCCGCCGCCGCCAGCGGCTTTTCCATCACGGGCGCGGTGTCCACAAACACCTTAATCTCGCACTCCGCCTGATCGACCAGCCACCGCCCGACCCGCTTCAAACGCTTTTTCACGATGTCATGGTAATCGCGGTTCTGCGCATAAACCGAAATCGCGCCGCGGTCCTTTTGCTCCAACACCGCCATAGGGTCATGCTCGGGCGTATATGGCTCTGCCAACATCACGACCGACTTCGCCTCAGGCCAAAGCGCACTTGGATCACTGCGCCATGTCATGCGCTCCGCCATCCACGCCATTTGTCCGTGCCGGCCCTCGTCAACAAAATGCTTCAATCGCTCAGGCAGCTGCGGCACCGCGTCAGGTCGGCACACACCAAACCCGACAAAGCCCTCCTCAAGCGCTTTGATCTTTAGCCGATCCTTCAACGCTTCAGTCAATCGCTTTCACCTTGTCTTTGTCTCAAAAGTATCCTGGGGGTGTGGGGGCTAGCCCCCGCTTACTCGGATTTGGCAAAGCCAAATTCGATCCCCTAGAAATCCAAATCGCTATAGTGCGACGGCTGCGGGAAACCGGAAATCTGATCAGCCAGAATAGACCTGAACGCTGGCCGTGACTTAATCTTCGCATACCAGTCTTTAACAATTTCGGACCGGTTCCAATCCACATCCGACACGTAATCCAAGCAGGACAAATGCGCCGCCGCCGCAAAATCCGCGAGGCTCAACTCATTGCCCGCCAACCAGCGCCGCTGATCCAACAGCCAATGCATATAATCGAGGTGGTATTTAATCGCCCGTGATCCTGCCTTCACATTCGCAGAATCTGGGTACCCAGTTCCCATAACCTTGCGGAACACGCGTTCGCCCATCAGCTTGGTCGTGACTTCATCGTTAAACTTGTCATCGAACCATGCGACCATCCGGCGAACCTCGTATCGGCTGTCTGGGCCCGTCGGCAACAAAGGTGGTGTCGGGTGTGCTTCTTCCAGATACTCACAAATCGCTGTGCTGTCGGCCATCGTACGATCGCCCATCTTCAACACCGGCACCTTACCAGCAGGGTTACGGCGCAGGAAATCTGCATCCTTTTCCCAAAACCGTTCTTCGACCAGTTCAACTTCGATCCGCTTCTCAGCGAGGCTCAATCGCACTTTGCGTGAAAACGGGGACAACGGGTAATGATAGAGACGGTTCATCAAGGGCCTCGAGTTAAGGTGTGTTCCTTCAATGCCTCAACGCGCGGGCTGTTACAATCCCAGCGTGCTATTCAAAACACTCCGCGCGGCCATCCGCTCTGATCGTTGCCGCACCATCTACGATGCTCGCGGCGCGTCTGCGGATGTAGGATGTCGGTTGCGACGCAGACCTTGTTTTGGGGCTTGGTAGAATTGCTGCCAATCTTGCTGCTTGCACCGCTGTTAGGTCCGATGCCTGTACACCAAAGTAATGAATGGCCGCGGCCTCAACGCCAAAAACCCCTTCGTCAAACTCGGCCACATTCAGGTAAACTTCCAGAATGCGCTCTTTGCTCCAGATGGCTTCGACCAGTGGCGTCATCAGCGCTTCAAGAGATTTTCGAAGCCACGAACGCCCTTGCCATAGGTAAACATTCTTCACGACCTGCTGGGAAATCGTCGACCCGCCGCGGTTACCACCGTCTTCCAACGCCGCTTGGATTGCGTTCACATCCAAACCCCAATGGAGACAGAAATTGGCATCTTCCGCCGCAACCGCAGACCTTGCCATGACGGGTGCGATGTCTTCCATAGCGACCCATGTCTGGTTCACACCTCCGACGCGGCGGCTTTCCGAAAACATGTAGGGCGTTGTTGGAGGGTTCGCGACGGTGAATGCCGCAGTCACGACCACGGCCAATGCAATCATAATCAGAACACCTCGGAACAGATATTTCATGACGCGTCGCACGAACAACCGCGGGCGGTCGCGCATCCGAACAGGCTTGGCAGCCTTATCGGATTTCGTGGTCTTTGCCGTCTTTGAGGGTTTCTTACGTGCCATGCTGCCATTCACCTCAGCAGAGGGGGGTGCGTCAAGCGGTCAATCTTATGCAACGTGCAATTTGTCACCGCAAAGCATCTGAGCCTCTTTGCTGCGCAACACCGTCCGCGCAGTTTCCCAATCTGGTCCGGCTTGCCCGATCATTTCTGGAAATAGATCCGTGACTTCATCGTGCAAGTCAGCATCCTGCAAAATGTACTCGCCCGGATAAAAACTTTCGGTCGGAATACCTTCTGCCAACAGGATTTCATGGCGATCAAACATCAGGTGATGATAATCGATATGACGACGCGGGGCGCGGTGAATGGTATCCGCGTTCACCAAATGTGTTGCAGCGACCAAAACTTCGTCTTCACCAAAGAACAGCTCTGCCCGCCACCCGCTCACAAGTATCTTGTGTTGCGGCGAAACCAAAAGCTCACGGGTGTTTCCTATGGCGCCCTTCGCAAATCGAACCGGTGCGCGTTTATCAAGTGCCGGAACCGAACGTGAACCGCGCCACCTTACCGGTTGCAACCCGTTGTCCAGCGTTCGGACAAGATCGCCAACCTCAATGTCTTGAATAGGCGTCATTCCACGTTCAGTTTCGATCAATGTTCCAGCTGCAAAACAAGGTGGTCCAAGGTCACCAACATCTAATGGACCTTGCGTGGTAACACCCGTCGCACTTGTTAACGTGCCATTCTGCAGCACCTGCCCATCTGTGGGCGTGAACACCTGCGTCCCATTCGTGAGGTAAAAGGTGGTCCCAATGTAGGTGATGTTCGTGCCGCCAACATTTACGGTCACAGTATCGCCCGGCCAAGACGAGGTTACGTCAAAGCCCGCAATAGAATCGTTGTCAAAGCGGTCGACATCTCCGTCATCGTTCTGATCGATCAACGTATAGGTGACAAAATTCATCGCCGTCCCCGATGGGGGCGGGCTATATGGATCGATAACAAAAAACTGATCTGTATAAGACGTCGGCATGAAGCACCTGTTTGAAAAACTACAGTGCTAAGATGCCCCTTCAATTGGTCCAATTTCGGGAACAATTAAGGTTACCCTGGGGTAAGTTAATGAACACCCCTTGCAAGGCGAAGTCGCAAAATTCGATATAAAACTATTTAATTACAGCGTGTTATGCATTGTTTCCGTAATTGAGGTGATTGCCCTCAATTTGGAAACAAAAAACACCCGCCGCCAAAAATATGGCGGCGGGTGCCTTAATTGTATGATTACTCAGCCGGAACTGCAGACTGCTCAAGCGTTAGTGGAGCAGGCAAATGCACCAACATCTCCTTCGGGCAAATTTGCACGAAGTTACCGCGCTCAAGCTCCCAGTGTTGCAAGATGTCGGCGGCCTTACGGCTGTGTGTTTCCTCAAGGTGGCGTTCGATCAAGCCCTTAAGCTCAGCCTCCCAGTGCTCAACGGTCACACCACATGTCACCAGCGTTTCCATATTGATCAACGCTTCGGACTTGCGTTCAGGGTCGTAAAGATACGCCATACCGCCCGTCATACCCGCACCAAAGTTCGCACCGATGGACCCAAGGATCACGGCGGTCCCGCCAGTTGTGTATTCACAACCGTTCGATCCACACCCCTCAACCACAACACTCGCACCAGAGTTCCGCACGGCAAAACGCTCGCCCGCGCGACCAGCGGCGAACAAGTAACCAGCCGTCGCACCGTAAAGCACTGTGTTGCCGATGATGGTGTTCTTGGACGCATCCAGCGGGGAATTCATCGGTGGGCGCACAACGATCGTACCACCAGACAAACCCTTACCAACGTAGTCGTTCGCGTCACCAGACACTTCCAGCTTCAAACCGGGTGCAGCAAATGCACCCAGAGATTGCCCAGCGCTGCCTTTCAGCTTCACTGTCAAATGGTCCGGCTGCAACGAATTACGCATCCCGAAGTTACGAACAATGTGGCTCGACGTGCGTGTACCAATAGTCCGCAACGTGTTTTGCACCGCATATTCCAACTGCATCTTCTCGCCTTCTTCAAGGAAGCGCGCGGCGTCCTTAACGATCTGCGCATCCAGCGTATCCGGCACCGCATTGCGTGGTTTGTTGCGGTCATACGTGATCTCTTTTGCACCATCGACCGTGATCAACATCGGGTTCAGGTCAAGATCATCAAGGTGGGCGGACCCACGGCTAACCTGCGCCAGAAGATCCGCGCGACCAATAACTTCATCCAGTGAACGCGCCCCGATTTCAGCCAAGATCTCACGCACTTCAGTGGCGTAGAACGTGATCAGGTTTACAACCTTGTCAGCATTGCCCGTGAACTTGTCGCGCAACGCTTCATCTTGCGTACACACACCCACTGGGCATGTGTTGGACTGACACTGGCGAACCATGATGCAACCCATCGCGATCAGCGCAGCTGTACCGATACCGTATTCCTCGGCACCCAGCATCGCAGCCATAACAATGTCACGACCCGTGCGCAGACCACCATCGGTGCGCAATGTCACCCGCTCACGCAGGTTGTTCATCGCCAACACTTGGTGCGCTTCTGTGAGGCCCATCTCCCACGGAAGACCCGCGTATTTGATGGACGTCGCAGGGGACGCGCCGGTACCGCCGTTGTGTCCAGAAATCAGGATCACATCAGCCTTGGCCTTGGCCACACCAGCCGCAATCGTCCCAACGCCAGAAGATGCAACGAGCTTAACAGTCACCTTACAACGCGGGTTGATCTGCTTGAGGTCATAGATCAGCTGCGCCAAATCCTCGATGGAATAGATATCGTGGTGCGGCGGCGGGGAAATCAACGTCACGCCCTTGGTCGAATGACGCAGACGCGCAATCAGGTCCGTAACCTTCATACCAGGCAGCTGACCACCTTCACCGGGCTTAGCACCCTGTGCGACCTTGATCTCAAGCTCTTCACACTGGTTCAGGTATTCAGCAGTCACACCAAAACGACCAGACGCAACCTGCTTAATCTTCGCAGACGGGTTGTCGCCGTTCGCCTCTGGGACAAAGTGCGCCGGATCTTCACCGCCCTCACCAGAGTCAGATTTCGCGCCAATGCGGTTCATCGCGACGTTCAATGTTTTGTGTGCCTCAGGGCTAAGCGCACCCAAGGACATCCCCGGCGTCACGAACCGCTTACGGATAGACGTGATGCTTTCGACTTCCTCAATCGGGATAGACTTCCCCATCGGCTTAACGGCCAACAGATCACGCAAATGGATCGGTGGGTTGGACTTCATCGCGTTGGAATACTGCGTCCACAATTCATAGGACGCGCGGTTACAGGCCTGCTGCAACAGGTGCATCGTTTGTGCTTCCCACGCGTGCTTTTCACCGGAACGACGCGCTTTGTAGAAACCGCCAATCGGCAACACATCGGAACCGCCAAGCCAACCGGCCTGATGTACCGCTTCGATCTTGCGCTGAACACCCGACACACCGATACCGGAAATCCGGCTCTGCATACCTGGGAAATACTCGGCAACCATCGCACGGGACAGACCCACCGCTTCAAAGTTCAGACCTCCGCGATAAGACGAGATCACAGAAATCCCCATCTTCGCCATGATCTTCAGAAGTCCTTGGTCAATCGCATTGCGATACCGCGAAACCGCCTCAGTCAGCGTGCAATCCAGCAAGCCGCGCTCAATACGATCATCAAGGGAATCCTCGGCCAGATAGGCGTTCACAACAGTCGCACCACAACCGATCAGAACGGCGAAGTAATGCGGATCGATACATTCAGCGGAGCGTACGTTCAGCGATGTGAACGTCCGCAAACCCTTGCGTGTTAGCCAGCTATGCACCGCAGACGTCGCCAAGATCATTGGCATCGCAACACGGCCTTCACCCTGATGCTGGTCCGTCAATGTCAGATGCCCAGCGCCGGACCGAACAGCGTCTTCAGCCTCGGCACGAATACGTTCAAGCCCCGCGCTCAACGCGCCAGCACCACCATCAGCGGCAAACGTACAATCGATCTCAACACAGGACGCGTTGAACTTCGTCTGCAAGGCATCCCACTGGGCATTGCCCACGAATGGAGAATCCAAAACCAGAATTTCAGTCTGGTTCGAATCTTCATCCAGCACATTCTTCAAATTCCCGAAACGGGTCTTCAAGCTCATCACGCGGAACTCGCGCAAGCTGTCGATTGGCGGGTTTGTGACTTGGCTAAAGTTTTGGCGGAAGAAATGGCTCAGCGGGCGGTACTTTTCAGACAGAACCGCCGACGGGGTATCGTCCCCCATAGACGCCAGCGCCTCTTTTGCGTCCTCAGCCATTGGCGCCAGAATGTTTTCCAGCTCCTCAATTGTGTAACCCGCCGCGATCTGGCGCTTGCGCAACTCAGCACCTGCATAAAGCGGTGCTTCGGTGACAGCGCCGAGGTCTTCGTCCAAATCACTGATCCGGCTAACCCACTCACCAAACGGCAGTGCGGAAGACATTTTATCTTTCAGCTCAACATCGTGGTAAAGCTCGCCCTTACCCATGTGGACACCGATCATTTGGCCAGGCCCAAGCGCGCCCTTTTCAACGACATTCGCTTCGTCAATCGGCACCATTCCAGCCTCGGAACCTGCGATCAACAAGCGATCACCCGTCACAACGTAACGCATCGGGCGCAGGCCGCTGCGATCCAGACCCGCACAAACCCAACGACCATCAGTCATCGCGAGGGCAGCAGGACCATCCCACGGCTCCATCACAGAGTTGCAGTAGGAATACATATCGCGCCACTTTTGTGGCAGCTCAGTTGTCTGCTTTGACCAGCTTTCAGGTACCATCATTGTCTTTGCCATCGGCGCAGAACGCCCAGCGCGAACCAGAACTTCAAACACAGAATCCAACGCGGCAGAGTCAGACGACCCACTTGCAACGATCGGCTTAATGTCGTCCGCCATATCGCCAAACGTACCTGACGCCATGCGAATTTCGTGGGACTTCATCCAGTTCAAGTTACCCTTGAGCGTGTTGATCTCACCGTTGTGCGCCAACATGCGGAACGGCTGCGCCAACCACCACTGCGGGAATGTGTTTGTGGAATAACGCTGGTGATAGATCGCAAACGCAGACTCAAACTTCTCGTCCATCAGATCGGGGTAAAACTCGGCAACCTGCTCGGCGAGCATCATACCTTTGTAGATAATCGAGCGGCAGGACAAAGACGCGAGATACAGCTCACGGATACCAGCAGCAGTTGCCGCCTTTTCGATACGACGACGGATAACATAAAGCTCACGCTCAAATGTTTCCTCATCCACACCCTTAGAATTCGAAATCAAAATCTGTTCGATCTCGGGACGTGTCGCATTGGCCTTTTCACCCAGACAAGACACATCAACCGGCACATGGCGCCAGCCGTAGATGTAATAACCCATGCGCAAAACTTCGGTTTCAACGATTGTCCGGCACGTTTCCTGCTCGCCGAAATTAGTGCGCGGCAGGAACACCTGACCAACCGCCAGCAATTCATTTTGGCGAGGGGTATGACCGGTTCGTTCAACCTGATCGTAAAAGAACGAAACAGGGATTTGAACGTGGATACCCGCGCCATCACCAGTCTTACCGTCAGCGTCCACAGCACCACGGTGCCAGATCGCTTTCAACGCTGAGATACCATTCTCGACAACCTTGCGGGACTTCTTACCGTCAATCGAAACAACCAAGCCAACACCACAGTTGGCTTTTTCGTCGTCATGCGCATACAGGCCATTCTCGGCCATGTAGTCGCGCTTGGCTTGCTCGGCTTCCACCCATGCTTGATCGTACTTTGTCATATCGTCTCTCCTCATCGCGGCCCCAATGGGCGCGGTCTTATTCAATAATTGGCTTGGATCAGCTGGGCATCGTTTGTGTCGATCGAAGACATCTCAACGCCGCATCCGAATTTCGGGTTCACTGACAGGAAGCCAGGCTCATCTGGGAAGATGAATTCGACTGGCGTGTCATCGCTATCGAAACGGTCATCCGATGTGATGTAGCTGCTGATCCCGCCGATAAACATGCGCCACTCGTCACTGACGAATTCAGCACCTTCGCTTTTCCACATCTCGGTGCCTGCCGCGTCATAGGCCGTCAGCGCATATTCCGTTCTGCGCAGTGTCACACCGTCGATCTCAACGGTTTCACCTGTCAGGCGATCAAAACCAACGTACTGGCTTGTTCCGATCTCGCGGCTTTCCGTCACGAAGTCCCATGTATCAATATCGTTCGCCAAAAGCTCACTCATCGACATCGAGTCAGTCGTCGCATCAGACAAGCGCTCGGTATGGCCGGAGCGCAAATGGAAGCTCTCTAACCATTCTGCCTCGCCGCTAATGCGACCTACATAAGATAGACCTTCTTCGTCCATCGTCGCGCGGCGCTGCTCACCGTTGCTGTCGCCGTCGCAAGTAAAGTAGTGCGACACAGAGCAGCTGGTACTTTGGATCGTCAGATACCCTTCGCACCCCTGCGGAAGGGAAAACTGCTGCGCGGCCACGGGGCTGGCAGTTAGAACGAACAACGTCAAAACGGTCTTCATCATCTGTTTACTCTCCAAGTCAGCATGTCTGACCTTTACACCTTCGGCGTTTGGGTCGGCGTATATACAGTTTCTATACGGCTTATATACGGGTTCTATATGACGTATTTCGCCCTATTCGGCCGCCACCGCAGCGCCCTGATTAACGTACTCAAGGATTGCTTCAGCCGCATCGCGACCGTCTTTAATGGCCCAAACCACAAGGCTCGCACCGCGCACAATGTCACCCGCCGCAAACACACCTTCTAGGCTTGTCTGACCAGTGGTGAATTCTGCTTTGATCGTGCCCCAGCGCGTGACTTCCAGTTCAGGAACGTTCCACAATGTCGGGATGTCTTCCGGTTCAAAGCCCAGCGCCTGAACGACCAAGTCAGCGTCTTCAATGTAGTCGCTGCCTTCAATCAGTTCCGGCATCTGACGGCCCGACGCATCCGGCGCACCAAGACGCATCTTTTGCACCATCACACCTTCAACCTTGTCGCCGGTGAAACCCTTCGGTGCGGACAGCCAAACGAACTCAACGCCTTCTTCCTTGGCGTTCTGAACTTCGCGCATAGATCCCGGCATGTTTGCTTCATCACGACGGTACAAGCACTTCACACTTTCAGCGCCCTGACGGATCGCCGTACGTACACAATCCATCGCCGTGTCGCCGCCGCCGATCACAACAACCTTCTTACCAGTCGCGTTCAGCTCACCACTTTCGAATTCTTCAACCACATCACCGAACGACTTACGGTTGCTTGCAGTAAGATAATCAATCGCGCGAACGATACCCTCAGCGCCAACACCCGGTGCTTCAAGCCCCCGTGTTTTATAGACGCCCGTAGCAATGAGCACCGCTTCGTGCTTTCCGCGAATGGCATCAAACGACAGGTCGTCGCCAACATCACAGTTCAACACAAACTCAACGCCGCCGTCTTCCAACTGCTGCATGCGCTGCATGACAATGTCTTTTTCCAGCTTAAAACCAGGGATACCGTAGGTCAGCAAACCGCCCCCGCGATCGTAGCGATCGTAAACCGTAACCTGCACACCCCGACGACGCAGAATGTCGGCAGCCGCCAAACCACCTGGGCCCGCACCGATGATGCCGACGCTTTCAGCGCGCTCTGTGTGCGGCTTGATCGGCTTTACCCAACCGTTCTCAAACGCGGTGTCAGTGATGTATTTTTCAACAGACCCGATTGTTACGGTGCCGTGGCCTGATTGCTCAATCACACAGTTGCCTTCGCACAGGCGATCCTGCGGGCAGATGCGGCCACAAATCTCTGGGAATGTGTTGGTTGCTTGGGACAGCTCATAGGCTTCCTCAAGACGTCCCTCAGCGGTCATACGCAGCCAGTCAGGGATGTTGTTGTGCAACGGGCAATGTGACTGGCAATACGGCACACCACACTGCGAACAGCGCGACGCCTGTTCAGCTGCTTTCGCCGTAGCGTACTCAGCGTAAATCTCTCCGAAGTCTTCTTTACGTAGATTGGGCGGACGCTTCTCGGGCATATCCCGTTCTACATCCACAAACTTCAGCATCTTTTGACCAGCCACAGGACATTCTCCAAATCGAAATTCCGAACCGCACTTCTATTTCACGTGTGAGAGGAATAAAAGTCAGTATAGTTTACCTATTTGCCGAATATTTGCACTCGGATGCAAGCATTTGTCAATACATCACAAAACTTTAGGTCCGAAACGGTCTTATATCCCCCCTTCCCCCACGACTCCCATGATTTAGAAAGGCCGAAACGAATCAGGAAACGTTATGCCGCTCTTAACACTCGTACTTGCTGCGCTTATTCAGGGAATCACCGAATTCCTGCCCGTGTCCTCCTCTGGGCACCTTATTTTGCTGCCGCAACTGACCGGTATGGCAGACCAAGGCCAAGTCATTGATGTCGCCGTTCACGTCGGCACCCTCTTCGCGGTAATCATTTATTTCTGGACGGATGCGCGCGCCGCCTTGTTTGGCCTTCCACGTGTTCTGCGCGGAAAAATCGACACCGACGGGGCGTTCCTCGCGTGGTGCCTCATCCTCGCAACGATTCCCGTGGTGATATTCGGCCTCATCCTCAAGCTCACGGGCCTTGATGACATGCTACGCAATATGACCGTCATCGGTTGGACAATGTTGATCTTCGGCATCGTACTGTACTGGGCAGATCAAACCGGAAAAACAGATAAGACCGCCAAGGAATGGACCATCCGCGACGCGTTGACGATGGGGGTTTGGCAAGCGATTTCCCTGATTCCCGGCACATCACGCTCCGGCATCACCATCACCGCTTCGCGTAAACTCGGCTACAAACGCGAAGACGGCGCCAAGCTTTCAATGTTGATGTCCATCCCAACAATTATCGCGTCAGGCGTTCTTTTGGGTGCAGAAGTCGCAGTTACAGCAGACGCACAAGCAGCCAAAGACGGGGCGATTGCAGCCGCACTCGCATTCTTTGCCGCGCTCGCAGCGTTGTCACTCATGATGCGCTTGCTCAAATCCGTCAGCTTCACACCCTACGTGATCTACCGCGTCATTCTTGGGGTCGTACTGCTTGGGATCGCCTATACCTAAGCGCGCAGGTTTTTGGCGCTTTCTTTGATCGCGTCATACTGGCCGGACGGGCGGAACCGCCACAGGTAATCCGGCAGGATCGCTTCCATCGGCGTTGGCATGATGCCCAAATCTTCAAAGCTTTGCGCGTCATCTGACACGACGTTGTCAATCGCCAGAAGCTTAACCTGATCCGCTGTGATTGGACCCGGTACGAAACCAAGTGACAAAACACGGCCAACCTTAAAGCCAAACGCCATAATCCGCGCAACCCAGAACGGAATATTCAGTACCAAACGACGACGGCGAACAACCGAAAGCATCTCATCCATGAGCTCACGGAACGTGTGCACGTCCGGTCCGCCAAGTTCAAAAACGCCCTGCGCATTACCTTCGACACCCATCACCGCAGCGGCTGCAATATCGTCAACATAAACAGGTTGGAATTTTGTCCCAGCGCCAACAATCGGCAGAACCGGCCCGAAACGGGACATGCCAGCGAAACGATTGAAGAAGCGATCCTCGTCACCAAAAATAACTGATGGGCGAATGATCATCGCGTTCGGCATGTGCGCCAGAACGCCAGCTTCGCCTTCCGCTTTGGTCCGCGCGTAATCGCTGTCACTTTCGGCATCCGCTCCGATTGCTGAAATCTGCACCATGGACCCAACACCCATTGAGGCAGCGATACGTGCAACGCGCTCAGCGCCCTCGGCTTGAACTGCCTCAAATGTGTTCTTGCCAAAGTCATGCAACGTTCCCACGCAATTCACGACCGCATCGGCACCTTGCATCACAGATGCCACAGAATCATCGTCGCGAATGTTGCAAAAAACAGGCTCAACTTGCCCGACAGCACCATAAGGTTTTACAAACATTGCCTCGTTAGGATTACGAACCGCAACCCTAACGCGCCAACCATCCTTAGCCAAACGCCGCGCAATATACCGCCCGACAAAACCGGACCCGCCGTAAATGGTGACAAGTTTGGACATGATAGCGTTCCCTAAGCTTAAACCTATTCACCAAGCCGTTTACCCGCGTGGCCCTTGATAAACAAGGCGCATATCGGCGCATCGCTCCAGCTTCTTTTATTCAAAATTGCCTATTCCTTTTACCAGTACACCATTCTAACGCTGAATCGCGTTGACAGGTCCGCGTGACGGACTTAAAGCCCTCCTCACGTAATCTGTTGCCCAGATGGCGGAATTGGTAGACGCGCCAGCTTCAGGTGCTGGTGTCTGTATGGACGTGGAGGTTCGAGTCCTCTTCTGGGCACCATTCTCTCTACATCGCGAAGAACGCATGTTAGAGGGTTCGTATGACAAACCATCTTTACCAGAATGATTTACCCGACGGCCTCGATCTTGGCCCTGTTGTCGCGATTGATTGCGAAACGATGGGGTTGAATCCGCATCGGGACCGTTTGTGTCTTATTCAGATGAGCAGTGGCGACGGAGATTGCCACCTTGTGCAAGTTGCCGTTGGCCAAACCGAAGCACCGAACCTGTGCAAAATGCTTGCTGATCCGAATGTATTAAAGCTGTTTCACTTTGGCCGTTTTGATATCGCGGCAATGTTGAATGCCTTTGGAACTGTGGCAGCACCTGTCTACTGTACGAAGATCGCCAGTAAACTTGTCCGAACGTACACGGACCGTCACGGCCTCAAAAATCTGCTGCAAGAGTTGCTGCGTGTCGATATTTCAAAGTTCCAGCAGCAATCCGATTGGGGAGCGTCAGATCTGACCAAAGCCCAGCTTGAATATGCGGCATCGGATGTTTTGTATCTTCACCAATTGCGAGAAGCGCTAAACGTCCGTCTTGAACGTGAAAACCGGACCGAAATGGCACAGGCCTGTTTTGACTTTTTACCAACCCGCGCGCAGCTTGATCTTGCAGGCTGGCCCGAACAGGATATCTTTTCTCACTAATGGTTGATCATACAAAATTCACCGACACTGCCCGCCGTGTCATTCGCGAAGAAGCCGATGCACTGAATGCGCTTGCGGATGCTTTGGACGGCACTTTGGCCGAAGCCGTAGATATGATCCTGAATGCCAGTGGTCGGATCATCATTTCAGGGATCGGAAAATCCGGCCATATCGCCCGCAAGATCGCGGCGACCTTGGCAAGTACTGGCACGCCAGCACATTTCGTTCACCCAGCCGAGGCATCCCATGGGGACCTTGGTATGGTAACACGTGGCGACGTTGTTCTGGCGATTTCAAATTCTGGCGAGGCGCCCGAACTTGCCAATTTGATCGCATATACCCAGCGCTTTGGTATTCCCCTGATCGGAATGACCAGCCGATCCAACAGCGCATTGGCAATACAATCTGATATCGTTTTGCTGATGCCAAAATTGCCTGAGGCCTGTGGAACCGGTGTTGTTCCGACAACATCCACAACAATGACCCTTGCGCTAGGCGATGCACTGTCTGTCGCCATTATGGAGCATCGCGCGTTTTCAGCAGATAACTTCCGCGACTTTCATCCAGGCGGTAAACTCGGGTCACAACTGTCCCGCGTTGGCGATTTGATGCACAAGAATGATGCTGTACCCCTCGTCGGCGAAAAGACCCCTATGAGCGATACCCTGCTGACGATCAGTCAAAAGGGCTTCGGTGTGGTTGGCGTATTGGACGATGCAGGCTACCTTACCGGCATCGTGACCGACGGCGATTTGCGCCGGAATATGGGTGGCTTACTAGATTTGACTGCAGGCGAAGTGATGACCAAAGCACCGCGCACGATTGGAACGACGTCGCTAGCGGAAGAGGCTGTAAACGTGATGAACACTGGCAATATTACCTGCTTGTTCGTGGTGGACCCGGACGGATCCCGCAAAGTCGCTGGCATTTTGCACATTCACGACTGTCTACGCGCAGGCATTGTGTAGATGACTGGCGACGACAATCTTTATTCTCAGTTTGTCGGCTTTCTAAAGATCACTCTGCCGCTCGGTGCGCTGGCGTTGATGTCTACTGTTTTCCTGTTCGCCCGGGCACCGACGCAAGAAACGACGATTCCCTACGCCGAAATCGAAGAAATCGCTCGCGAACCGCGGTTATCCGGCGCGCAGATTTCTGGTGTGGCCGATGATGGTTCCGTGATTGGAATTAGCGCGGGCACCACGCGCCCAAATGGCGACCTAATGATAGTTGAAAACCTGTCCGCGACAGTCGACTCAGTAAACGGCATTCATATCGATATTCGTGCAGGAATGGGTGAGATCGACACGGCATCCCGGATCGCACGTCTGACTGGTTTAGCCCGTGTCGAAACTTCAAACGGCTATGAAATGGAAACGGCTGGCCTAACGGCAAACCTGACCACAGGCCAATTAATTTCCGATGGGGCAATTGAAGCGCAAGCGCCCTTTGGTTCGCTTACCGCTGGTCAAATGGTCATCGAAACGCCCGAAGGCATGGACGGCCAAGTGATGCTTTTCCAAAATGGTGTTCGGCTGGTATACACACCGCAGCAATAGGATTCTTTAACGTGACATTTTTCAAATCTGCTCTGCTTTGTGTGATCCTCGTGGTTGCCGGACCAGCATTTTCACAGACTGACATTAACCTCGGGGCGATCAATGCCGACCCGTCTGCACCACTAGAAATCACATCCGACAGCCTGAGTGTTGATCAGGACAACGGCACTGCAATTTTCCAAGGGAACGTTCTGATCGGACAAGGCGATTTGCGCCTTAACGCAGGCCGCGTGCAGGTCGTCTACAATGACGCATCCGGCGACATCAGCCGCCTTTCCGCTTCCGGTGGCGTGACCTTCGTGACTGCCACAGAAGCGGCGGAATCGTCTAATGCAGAGTACAATCTCGATGCTGGAACGCTCGTGCTTTCTGGAGACGTTCTGCTCACGCAAGGGAACAGTGCAATTTCTGCCAATTCCATGCGGATCAATCTGTCTGATGGCAGCGCCCAAATGGAAGGCCGTGTCCGCACGATCTTCAACCAAGGCGGCAACTAATGCCTGAGCTAACCGTTACAGATGGCGACGTCGGACTACGCATTCGACATCTACGCAAAAGCTATGGCAAACGCGTAGTCATTCGAGACGTAAACATGGAACTCGGCCGCGGCGAAGTCGTGGCTTTGCTTGGCCCCAACGGCTGCGGCAAAACCACCTGCTTTTATTCGATCGCTGGCCTTGTGACGCCGGAAGGCGGTGAGGTGGTCGTTGACGGGCGCAACATAACTTCGTTGCCGATGTATCGCCGTGCGAAACTTGGCATCGGATACCTTCCGCAAGAAATGTCGATCTTTCGCGGTCTAAACGTTGAAGATAATATTCTGTCGATTCTCGAGATCGCAGAACCGGATCGAACACGCAGACGCGAACGTCTTGAAGAGCTTCTCTCGGAATTTTCGATAGAACACTTGCGCCGTGCACCCGCAATGGCGCTTTCAGGTGGTGAACGCAGACGAGCCGAGATTGCCCGCTGCCTTGCCGCTGATCCAAAGTATGTGCTGCTGGATGAACCATTTGCCGGTGTCGATCCGATTGCCGTTGGCGAAATCCGGCACCTTACGGCCGACCTTAAGAACCGTGGTATCGGTGTCTTGATCACCGATCATAATGTTCAGGAAACGCTTCAGATCGTCGATCGCGCTTACATCCTTCACGATGGCAAAATCCTTATGTCTGGCACGACCGATGAGGTCGTTCAGGATGAAAACGTGCGTCGCGTTTACCTTGGGGATTCGTTCCGCGTTTCGTGATCAGTTTACGGATATCATTGACACTTGCCTCATTTCGTCGCCAACTGGGGGAGATGACAGAACAGGTAACCAATGTAATCTGGACTTCGCCTTTAGGGCGCCAGCTACATTCAACCCGTTCACTGCCATCATCCCCGACAATTCCCGCGTAGTTTAACGAAACCTTGATCGTTCTGACGCCCGAATTGCCTGTAACGCTCAAAAAGGAGACGAGATGCGCTATCAGATCACAGGAAAGCAAATCGACATTGGTGAAGCCCTTCAAACACACGTTAAAACTGAACTGGGGGGTATGGTCAGCAAGTATGCAGGCCGTCCTACAGACGCCAACATCGTATTTTCCAAAAGCGGGCACGAATATGTCTGCGAGACTGAAGTCCATCTTTCCACGGGTCTAACGGCGCAGGCCAAGGGTCATGCCACTGAAATCTATGCAGCTTTTGACAGCGCCTCTGAAAAGATGGAAAAACAACTACGGCGGTACAAACGCCGCCTAAAGGACCACCACAAGGAACGTTCACAACCCGTTGAACTTTCTGACGCTGGGTCCTATATCCTCGCTTCGAATAGTGAGTCGGAAGAGCAAGAACCCGAAGGTGTTAGCTCCATGATTGTGGCCGAGATGGAGACGAAAATCCCATCAATCTCCGTCGGAGAAGCGGTCATGCAAATGGAAATCGCAAACGCACCGGTCTTGGTTTTCCGAAATGAAGGACATAGCGGAATCAACGTCGTCTACCGCCGTGAAGACGGAAACATCGGTTGGATCGACCCGCGTAATACCAGCTAGATCGGGCGAAACCCCGACGGGAAGTGCGTAATGCCGATTGCAGACATTCTACCGGCTTCGGGAATCAAAGTTATTGCTGCTGTTAGCAGCAAGAAACGTTTGTTTCACGACCTTGGCGATATGGCAGATGCTTGTTTCGGGATGGACCAAACTGTTGTTATCGACGCCCTTCTTGAACGCGAAAACCTTGGCCCAACCGGTGTGGGCCAAGGCATTGCGCTTCCCCATGCCCGCTTACCGGGACTATCGCAGGTCTGCGGTCTTTTCTTGCGGCTTAAAAAGCCACTCGATTTTGATTCAGTGGACCGCCAGCCCGTCGATTTGGTCTTTGCCCTTTTCGCGCCTGAAGAAGCCGGTGTTTCCCACCTCAAGGCTTTGGCGTTGGTTTCGCGTACACTGCGTGACGAAGGCATTTGCGCAAAACTGCGTGCGAATGAAGACCCGTCAACAATCTACACGATTCTAACCGAAGCCAGCGCCGCATACGCGGCCTAGGCGTAGGGTCCATATCCGAACGCGATATAGTCTCGCTGGTAAACCTCATACACGGCGGATTCTACGTCATCGTCATATATGCCATTCAACATGTCTGCATGTTGGTCCGTCTGCTCGGGAATAGCTGGCATTGTGGTTTTACCGACTTGTGATGCCAAAATTGCGAGATCTTCTTCAAGCCGGTCTTCCCGTAGAATCAAATCTGGGGACGCGTATTCAGCAAACCCTTGCAGCGCCTGAGACTGCGTCGCCCAGTGCGCATCAACACGCATTGCCGTTTGCCCACCAAGATTTGACTTGATGAATTTCAGGTAAGCTAGGAACGCTTCGCGATGCTCAGACATTCCATATGACGGATCAGGGTAAGTTGCCGGAATTGGCAGTTTGAACTGATTTCGCAGCACGTTCCTGATCTCGGTATAGCTGCCTTTTTCAGTCGACAAAATCTTACTACAGAACGCTGCGTGAGCCCGTGCAACTGGGTGACGTACGACGGCAAAACATCGATGCCCAAGAGCGTCGCGTTTCCACTGACGTAGTGATTTTTGTGTAAATTTTGAAATCAGATCTTTCGGCTGCCCGTCGTCCAACCCGGCCAACCAGTTCTTGATCGCATCGATCGGGCCGGATTTAATCGGCAAGAACATCAAAGGGGAACTAGGCGCCGCAATATAGCTTGGAACAGCGGGGCCGCGGCGTGGCTCGAAATTTGGTGTACGGTTGAGGTTGAACCGATCAAGCCGCGCTACGGCTGCTTCCATCTCAGCGAAGTTGTCTACCTTGTCCGACAAAGGCTTGGGGTTTTGCTTCTTTAAAGATTTATCCAGCGCTTCGAGCCGTTCATCAACGCCAAGATAGGCCGCTATCCCGTTCATGACTTCGACATCTTGAAGGTCTTCATAGGCAACATAAAACGCCGTCTGCCCAGACTTCTGTAAGGTGTTCAGCAACTGAACCTGAAACGCTTGCAGCTTAGCTATGTGCTCTCTGAACTCATCGGCGTTGAACGAGATTGTATCTTCGCGCAGCCGCTTTACGTCAGTCAATTTCCACTGTCCCGTCGACTGTGCGATCTTCCAGCTAACGTAGCTTTCGATGGGGTTACGCGTCAGAATGACCTTGGCGCATTTCCTGTCAGCCATAATGGGGTCAAGCACCCGTGGATCGTGGTCATTAAAATAGCGAAACCCATTAAGACCGTCGGCCGCTTTAACCTTCGTCAGAATTTGAAGGGGGTCTTCGTTTCGTTCTTCCAGTGAAACATCCAACGCTTTTGTACCATTTGGATAGCCAACAAAACTCGGGTTGTAGGCCTCACCGTGACACGCCAATCCGTCAAACGCATTGATGTTAGATTCCAAGAAATTCGAACCGGTACGCATTTCTGCGAAAACTACAAAGTAATCAAACTGCGTCATACTCTACCGTACTAAATAGGGTTTTCGCCGCGTCGGGCGTTCGTTGACGGGTACATTATCGGTTGGGAAGTCACCCATCAGATAGGGGTGCATGCCTTGGTTTTTCAGGTTTTGTAGAAACTGGCCAAATCCAGACAGGTCGACCATTTTAGGCGCTTCTGTCACACGGCGTAGGTTCTTTGCACCCATTTCGTCGAGCACTGTTTGCAACGCTTCCATCGGTGTTTCGATGAAATCCGCCAACGTCCATATCCGGATTCGTGCTTTAGCCCAAGGCGAACGAAGCGCATTCAAGTGCTCGCTTTCTAAGCGCTGCAACTCCGCTGCATCCGCCCGAATATCCGAGAAATTTCGGTTCGATTGGAACAGCGGGATCGCCCAAGCACCCGAGATTACAGAAATCTGTGCGTTCGGATCCTTTGCCAAATCCCAGCTGACATGTTGACTGTCGTTCGGCCCAAACTGGAAGCACTGGCGTTCGCCACGTGTGTTCCAAATCAGGTTTACAAGAAACAACTGCGCGTGGTGGTCGCGCAGCTTTGCATTATCGCAAAGTGCACCGCTAAACGTTGTCTGACGCCCTTCAAATTCGACACCCTCTTTTGCATAGAGATGTCCATGAACGCGTGTGCCAGTCATTCGTGCTAACCATGGTTCAAAATCTTCAAACAGCTCCGAGAAACCTTCGAAAACCGAATAAGGCGATGACGTAAAACCGTTCTCATGGCCGGGTCGCGGCAAGCGACTTTGCATGAACAGGCCTGCACGCCCACGCGTCCTGCGTTCAACTGCCTTTGAAAAGATACGGTCGATCTTTCCCGGGTTGGGCTCAGCGCCCTTAAGCGGGTTTTCTTCGTTCAGGAAGTTATCATAAAGCGCATTCGCTTCCGGCCAAATCTTACGCGCAACAAAGCAATCAGATCGCCGCAACAATTGTAGATGATCATCATAAAAGATGTGTGGCTTTCCCTGATAGTCAAACTTGGAAAGCGTCAAAGAGCGGCTTTCAATGCTTTGGGAATAAAGCCGAACGAGCGTTTGGAAATAACTCTCATCAGGAATCCAAACACGTCGAAAATACGTGTCGTAGACGTTACGATCCGGATCTTCCAGAATGGCCGACAACGTTTGGCGGGTAAGACACCACCACTGTGAACCCATGTGTGGAACGACCCCTTCAGGAACCCGTCGGTACATTTTGAAGCGGCGTTGAAATTCAACGTAGCGGTCAAAGAGGAACCTGTTTTTGCGCCAAGAAAACGGGAAGCGAAGCGTGAAACGTTCAAAATCGAGGCCGCCTTGCGTCCACGGCACGTCCGCTGTCGTAGCGCTTTCGATAAAGTCAGTGCGTGGACGTTTAGCGAGATAAGCCTGCAAATCCTTAATAGGACGCAGTGGTAGGCATGACCCGGAAGCCAAGTAGACGTGACGCACATCAGGAAACTTGGCCAACATCATAGTGGACGCGGATTGGGACGCCGCTACGATTCCCCATGTTCCCCACTCACAACGATGTCGCTTGGAGAATAGAACGTCCGGCACATCCTTTAGGTTTCTGACGAAGTCATCATAAGCCTCACGTTTCACATTTTTATCGACGTGAATAACAACAGGGCAGCCACCAGCTGACCAGTGGCGCACCACTTGTTCCGCGCGGTCAAACGCATTGTGGACCAACATGACGACACCAACACTCATGCCCAGTTGCCTTTCGACATGAGGCCGAGAATCTCAAGCTGGCGCCAGTTGATGTACTTTTCAGACCACTTGCACCACAGGTCTGGGTGTTGGGCGATCCCCTCTGAGTAGGCCTTATATTCCTGCGAACCTGCGTAGTGCTGACCACGCGCCAGTTCTTCCTGCGCCTTCGCACCAAAGGTATCCAAGAACTTGGCGTGAAGCAGAATGCCGGACGCTTTTTCGCCGCCCCATTCATCGTAAATCAGGTTCAAACCACGCGGCAAAATCATGTGTGTAGAGCTAACGTAGGCGTATTCCTTGCTCCATTTCACAAGCGGCGTTTTGTTCAGAGCGGGTGCGCGCCAAGGCTCTTCTTTGAAAAACATGCGCGCGCGTGGGCCGCCTTGAATCCAGAGATTATAGAACAGGTTGTTTTTCGAAATAGTGTAATTTCCGCTATCGAACCAAGACGCGATTTCCATCGGGTTTTGGCCGCGATTGTACGGCACCGCATCAAGGCGACCTTTTGGGTACATATCGAGCAACATTGCACCAAAGCTGCGAATGTCGGATGCATCCAGCCAATCTGTCAGGGCACGAATTGGGCGCGTATCGCAGAATGGGTAAATGAAAAACTCATCCGGATCGACCACTAACGACCAGTGACCATCCGCATATTTACGTTGAAGATGGTTCAGCCAATCGACACCAAATCGCGACTTTCGATAGCTTCCGCTTGCCTTCCAGACGGACACATCCGGCTGGCTCGCCGCATACTCGCCGCCGCCATCGTCACTGTCGTTGTCGACCATAAAGAAATGATCGACCCCTAAGTCACGGTAATATTTGAAGAAGTATGGAAGCCTAATGTCTTCGTTTCTGAACGTAGAGAATACGAAAATGTCGTTCGGTTTTATCTGGCTGGTCCGATCTTTAACCACTGACAGCTCACGACTTTTGCGCCGGGCACGCAGGTGCCAGCGCTTTCGCTGAAGGCGAAGCCGATATGATGTCCAGGCGCCCAAGTTGGTCCTTCCCGTCTTGCCAGCAAAGTCTATCAACTTCGCTAGTGCCTTATGGTTAACACACCATTGAAAATACGAGCAAATACTGCCCACTGTTTCCATGCAATAAACAAAGAACAGGATTCGGCAACCTTTCGAAAAGGTGATGCTTTATCCCCACGTTCCTCTCGTCATCAGCCCAAGCGTTTCAAGCTGAGTTGTATCTTTGTACTCCACTGATTTTTCGAACCAAAGATCTGGGTCGTCGACCAATGCCCCGTAGTAGGGTTGATATAGGTCGCTATTTTCGAAGTGCTGCCCGCGCTCCAGTTCTTCAGCGGATTTCTCACCGATATTGGGCAAAAACTTGGTGTGTAGCAGTACACCAGAAACTTTTGCGCGCTCACCCAAGTCAAACACATCGTTCAATCGTCTAGGAAGTATCTGGTGGGTAGATGTCACGTAGGCATACCCTTTGCGCCATTTCACCAATGGCGTCTTGTTCAATGTCGGAGATCGCTCGGGCTGGCTGCCAAAAAACACACGATCGCGCACGCCCCCCTGAATCCACAGGTTCCCGAAAACAGGGTGTAGCTTGGCCCGGTAGTTCCCCGCATCAAACCACGACACTGTTTGGATCGGGTCATCACCGGCTGAGTACTGCGCCTGCGCGACCGGACCTTTGGGATACATATCCAACATCAACGCACCAAACGCGTCATGCCCATTCGCTTCAAGGTGCTTCGTCAATGCATCCAACCCGCTCGTATCGCTGTCTGGATAAACCAGCAACTCATCCGCATCGACCGTAAGGCACCAGCGCCCAGAGCCGAACTTGATTTGCAGGCATGTAAGCCAATCGACACCAAACCGAGAATCTTTGTAGCTGTTCGGCGTCACCCAAACAGAAACATCGGACTGCTTTGCGAGGTAGTCCGACGTGCCATCATCGCTTGCATTGTCCACGATCAGGAAATGCGCAACGCCCAAGGCACGGTAATGTCCCAACCAATGTTCAATGCGCATCATTTCATTGCGCATCGTCGCGAAAACCAAAACTCCGACCTCAGGAATGTCGTGAACTGACAGTCGAGTTAGTTCACGCCGCCGCCGCAATGACCGCAACAAGAGCCGCCGCCGTTTCCACCGCATCCGATAAGAAAACCAAGCATCCGAAAACACGCTAGATTTCTTTTGTTCTCCGGGGTTGTCGTCTTGCGGAATGAAGGGGAACATCAACCAATACCGCTACTGCGCTGCCTGCTGCATCGACATCATTTCGCGTAGGTATGCCCCGAACTCTTCACCTAGATCTGGCCTCGCCATTCCAAAAGCAACAGTTGCCTGCAAGAAGCCGGCTTTTGAACCGCAATCAAAACGCTGTCCGCGGAAACGGTACCCGAATACATCGCGGCCCTCGCGCAATTCGGCATCAATCGCATCAGTTAGCTGCACTTCACCACCTGATCCAGTTTTGATCTTGTTCAAGTTCTGCATGATTTTCGGCGTCAGAATATATCGACCGATCACAGCCAAGTTTGAAGGCGCTTCCTCAATTGGCGGTTTCTCGACGAGACCTTTCACCGACACCATTGACCCGAAGTCTTCTTTGACGTCGATAACGCCGTAGGACGATGCCTTTTCTTCAGGCACTTCCATAGCAGCAACCATGCAGCCACCGGTTTCTTCATGCGCTTCAACCATTTGCTGAAGACATGGTTTTTCAGCCGCGATCACGTCATCGGGAAGGATGACAGCAAAAGGTTCGTTGCCCACCAGTCGGCGTGCGCACCAAACAGCGTGACCGAGTCCAAGCGCCTTGTGCTGGCGGATATAGGCGATTGCGCCGCTGTCCATGTTGGTTGCCTTAAGCATGTCCAACATTTCGGTTTTGCCCTTCTTGCGAAGCGTGCTTTCAAGCTCAGGAGCAATGTCAAAATAGTCCTCAAGCGCGGACTTGCCGCGCGAAGTGACAAAGATGAACTCTTTAATGCCCGCAGCGCGCGCTTCATCAATTGCGTATTGGATCAACGGGCGATCCACGAGCGTCATAATTTCTTTAGGAACAGCCTTTGTTGCAGGCAGGAATCGTGTCCCCAAACCAGCCACTGGAAAGATTGCCTTCGTCACACGTTTTTTCATGTTGTACCTATTGTTGCCCTTTGCGGGTCCTGCTTTCCCCTAGGCTAACACTAAAACGCTGGCCAACAAATAACCAAACCGTGGATCAAATGGGGAAAGTTCAACGATTTTGATCAGTTGTGGCCCATTTCAGACAGCATGGCCTCAATTTTGGATACATCCTCTGGGTTATTTAGCTCCCAAAATTGACGACCACGTGCTTCAACTTCGACACACAGCATATGTGCGCCGCGTTCAAGAAAACGCAGCTGCTCCAAACCTTCTAGATGCTCAAGCGGACCAGACGCCCAGCGCGGATACGCGGCCAATGCAGAAGGGCGATAGGCATATACACCAACATGATGGAAAACAGGTGTCTCATCGTCGTCGCAATAAGCCATACCAGTGTAAGGGATGACTTCTTTTGAGAAGAACAACGCATTGTGGTCGGCGCCAAACACAGCAGTTGTGCCACCTACACGACCTTCGCGGCGATCATCTAGCAAACCATTCAGCGCACGTCCGTCACACCGCAACACAGGCGTTGCGACTTCGGCGACAGGGTGTGCGGTCAACCCAGCAACTAAGTCTTCGATAAACCATGCGGGCGTTAGCGGGGCATCGCCCTGCAAGTTCACAACGATTTCGTAACCACCGCCCAAGGTATCTAAGGCTTCTGCGCAACGCTCTGTTCCGTTTTGGCACTCTGTTGAAGTCATCACGACCTCCGCGCCAAACGCCTCGGCCGCGTCTTTAATGCGCTCATCATCCGTTGCGACAACGACGCGGTCGACGCCTGTCACGTTTTGGGCGGCCTCCCAAGATCGCTGGATCAAACTTTTGGCGTCTCCACTTGCACCACGCAGTTCTACCAGTGGCTTACCTGGGTAGCGCGTAGACGCGAAGCGAGCCGGAATGACGACAAGAACGCCCATTAAGGTAGCTTCAAATCAATGCCGGGTGCGTAGGCAATAAAAAATGGGTTTGCGAAGTCATCTTTGCCGTAAGTAAGCGTTGTATGATCGTCAAAACGAACAACGTGGCCACCGGCACCTGTCAGGACCGCATGCCCAGCTGCAGTATCCCATTCCATAGTGCGACCAACGCGAGGATAAATGTCCGCCTCGCCTGTCGCAACAAGACAGAACTTCAACGAAGAGCCTGCGCTCTTCATGTCATTCACGGCATATTTGTTGATGTAGTCATCCGTTGCTTGATCGCGGTGCGATTTGGATGCGACAACCATCAAACCCGTATTGTCTGGCGTGCTTACAGAAATTGGAATGGTTGTTCCGACTGTGGCTTTGTCCAGATCACCAACCTCTTCGACAGATGCGCCAGCAGCGTTCGTGTAAAACAAGCGACCTTTTGCAGGTGCATAGACAACACCACGCTGCGGTGCGCCGTCTTCGACATAGGCGATGTTTACGGTGAAATCGCCGCGGCGATGAATGAACTCTTTGGTGCCATCAAGCGGATCAACGATCAGAAACGTATTCGCAGTGACCGTATGGCTGTCGGCTTGTTCTTCAGTTACGAGCGCAACATCAGGGAACGCTGCGCGTAAACCAGCTGAAATATGCGCATCAGCCGCTTCGTCTGCCGCCGTTACCGGGCTGTCGTCGCATTTGGATTTCACTTCGAAATCATCGGCACCATAGATTTCCATGATAATATCGCCAGCTTCCAGCGATAGGCGCCGCATTACTTCTGTTAACTTGTCAAAATCCATCACACTGCTCCAGTTTATCTACGATCACGGCTCTTTTTATTGATCCGCGAAATTTGGGCCTTTATGCTACCGTGCTAAGGGATCGGCAAGATTTTCGTGCCAATAACGGCACTCAACCGCGTAAGCGACAACTGGCAGGCACAAAATGTTCGAAGCAAGACGCAACTTGAGCCGCTCGCGCTCCGCATTTTCAATGCTGGAGCTGATCTATCATTCCATCGTGCGCGATGTCCGTAAGGAACACCGTAATGCGCTGATCGGTCTGTTAATGAACATGCTTCAGACCGTGATTTTTGTCGGCGTTTTCTACTTCATGTTCTCTGTCCTAGGGCTAAAGGGCACCGCAATCCGTGGCGATTTCTTGTTGTACATAATGTCCGGGATTTTCCTGTTCATGACACACAATAAGGCGATGGGCGCTGTTCTTGGAGCCGAAGGCCCGGCGTCTGCGATGATGAAGCATGCACCGATGAACACAATCGTTGCGATCGTGTCTTCGGCGTTGGCGGCGCTTTATACTCAGTTTCTTTCGATGGCCGTCGTGTTGTACTTGTACCACGTGATGTTTGGCCCGATCACAATCCTTGATCCTGTTAGCGCGACGGGGATGATTATTCTGGCTTGGTTCACTGGCGCAGCCGTTGGTGTCGTCTTTCTAGCATTGAAACCTTGGTTCCCAGGTTTCGTACAGATAGCATCGTCGATTTATTCACGTGCGAACATGATCGCTTCAGGCAAGATGTTTGTGGCCAATTCGCTCCCTAGTACATTGCTTGCAATGTTCGATTGGAACCCGCTGTTTCATTGCATTGATCAGGCTCGCGGCTTTGTTTTTCTCAATTACAACCCTCATTACAGCTCCATCAGCTACCCTCTACAAGTCGCGATTATCTTGATTATGGTTGGATTGATGCTTGAGTTTTTCACCCGTAAACACGCATCCGTCAGCTGGGAGGCTGCACGTTGATCTTTTTAATAGGCGTCATTTTTTTCGCGCTGTACGGCTTTGCGCTAGACGCACAAACATTGCCTTCGCTTTATGAAGTCGAAGGTGTCCCGAGTGGCGACTTTCTGAACGTACGGGAGGGTCCAAGCCTCAACACCGGCATTGTCGAAGTGATCAGCAATTCAAATCGCGTCGAAGTGATCAGGGTGCAAGGAAATTGGGGTCTAATTGGCCTAGGGGAAATATCGGGCTGGGCATCGATGCGCTTTCTTACAGTGGTCCCGCTAGCGGAAAACGAAATTCGTTTGCCATTGGCGTGTTATGGCGCTGAGCCTTTTTGGAACATCACCGTTGAGCAAAGCAACGCAAACTACGCGACGCCTGAAAACCTATCCCGTCCAATGACGGTACAAAGAAGTTCATCTGCCACAAATGGATTTACTTTCCTTCTCAGCGAAGAAGGGGCCCCGCTTACCCACACCCTCGTTGCCAGAGCGAACACTTGCTCTGACGGCATGAGTGATCGGGCTTTCGGGATTTCCGCCCTATTGCATATGCAAACAGATGAGGGAAACTACGTACATCAGGGCTGCTGCACCTTCCAAACTGAATAGCATTGCACATTGTCCTCCTGCCTTAGGGCGAACTCTAAGTCACGACGCGCAAGGTCAAATTTATCCTTCCACCACCGTTCAGCAACGACGATGACCCAGCGCGGGTTTTATCAATCCCGTGATACACAAGACGCGCATCGCCACCCATGACCACAACATCTCCGGAGTTAAGCCAAATAGATTCCGTTTTGCCCCCGCGGGTAAGATTGCCGACCCGGAATAGCCCCTCGTCGCCCAAAGATACTGAAACGACAGGTTCACGAAACTCCGCCTCGTCACGGTCCTGATGCATCCCCATTCTTGCCGCGTCTCGATAAAGGTTTATCAAGCAACATTCTGGCACCCGATCCGAACCTGAAACCTTCTCCCAAATATTAAGGACGGACGACGGAATAGCTGGCCATACCTTCCCGTTTGGGTGGGTCTCAGAGTATCGGTATCCGGAACGATCCGACACCCAACCAAACCGCCCGGCGCTCGTCATTTGCACAGACATTGGCTTGCCATAGGGCGTCATGGGCGAAAACAGCGGCGCGGCGACGACAATCGCGCGAATATCTTGCAAAATTTTCTCTTGTGCAGGGCGATCAAGCAGCCCCTGCCAGACCTGAACACCCCTTAAAACCGCAGTTGGACGAGAATTATTCATCTGTTCACCATTTTTGCGCATTACCCAGTGTTACATAGCTTGCAGGCTGTATTTGCCACACCTATATACACTGCGATCCGAATGGGCCTCCCCATTCAACCTACAACCATAGATGCCGGTGCCAAAACGGGCCTGCATCGCTCCAATCGCCTGAAAGGGATTTGAAACATGGCAAAAGTAATTGGTATTGACCTCGGGACTACAAACTCCTGTGTCGCAATCATGGACGGCTCGCAGCCACGCGTTATCGAAAACGCCGAAGGCGCGCGTACTACTCCATCTATCGTAGCATTCACCGACGACGAACGCCTCGTCGGTCAGCCGGCGAAACGTCAGGCTGTTACGAACCCAGAAAACACAATCTTCGGCATCAAGCGCCTCGTTGGTCGTCGCAACGACGACAAGCACCTTGCCAAAGACAAAAAGAACCTTCCGTTTAACGTCATTGATGGCGGCAACGGTGACGCATGGGTCGAAGCCAAGGGTGAGAAGTACTCCCCTGCGCAGATCTCTGCTGTGATCCTACAAAAAATGAAAGAAACTGCTGAGTCTTACCTTAGCGAAGAAGTAACCCAGGCCGTCATCACGGTTCCTGCTTACTTCAACGACGCCCAGCGTCAGGCGACTAAAGACGCCGGTAAGATTGCTGGCCTCGAAGTGCTGCGCATCATCAACGAGCCGACAGCGGCTGCTTTGGCGTACGGCCTCGACAAAAAAGAAACACAGACAATCGCGGTTTATGACCTTGGTGGTGGTACATTCGATGTAACGATCCTCGAAATCGACGACGGCTTGTTCGAAGTAAAATCAACCAACGGTGACACGTTCCTTGGTGGTGAAGACTTTGACATGCGCATCGTCAATTACCTTGCCGAAGAGTTCAAAAAGTCTAACGGCGTTGACCTCAAGAAAGACAAGATGGCGCTTCAGCGCCTGAAGGAAGCTGCGGAAAAGGCGAAGATCGAACTTTCCTCTGCATCCCAGACTGAAATCAACCAGCCATTTATTTCCATGGGTCCAGACGGTTCCCCATTGCACATGGTCATGAAACTGACCCGTGCGAAGTTGGAATCCCTTGTTGGTGATCTGATCAAGTCTTCCATGAAACCATGTGCTGCTGCGTTGAAAGATGCAGGCCTGACAACAAACGACATCGACGAAGTTGTTCTGGTTGGTGGTATGACACGCATGCCAAAGGTCATCGAAGAAGTAACGAAGTTCTTCGGTAAGGAACCACATAAGGGTGTGAACCCTGATGAGGTTGTTGCGATGGGTGCTGCTATTCAGGCTGGTGTTCTTCAAGGTGACGTTAAAGACGTTGTTCTTCTCGACGTGACACCGCTGTCCTTGGGCATCGAAACACTCGGCGGCGTGTTCACACGCTTGATCGACCGTAACACGACGATCCCAACAAAGAAGTCTCAGGTGTTCTCTACTGCCGAAGACAACCAAAATGCTGTGACGATCCGTGTGTTCCAAGGTGAACGCGAGATGGCTGCCGACAACAAGATGCTCGGTCAGTTCAACCTCGAGAGCATCCCACCAGCACCACGTGGCATGCCACAGATCGAAGTGACATTTGATATCGACGCCAACGGCATCGTATCTGTTGCGGCATCCGATAAGGGCACCGGCAAAGAGCAGAAGATCACGATCCAAGCTTCTGGTGGTCTGTCCGATGAAGACATCGAACAAATGGTTCGCGACGCGGAAGACAACGCTGAAGCGGATAAAGACCGTAAGGAACTGGTCGAAGCCAAAAACCAAGCGGAAAGCCTGGTCCACTCGACTGAGAAGTCCATGGAAGAGCATGCCGACAAAGTTGACCCAACCACAATCGAAGCCATTGAGCTGGCAATTGCTGCGCTCAAGGACGATTTGGAAGGTGAAGACGCTGGCAAGATCAAGTCCGGTATCCAGAACGTTACTGAATCTGCGATGAAACTGGGTGAGGCGATCTATAAGTCTGCTCAGGAAGAAGCTGGCGAAGCCGAGCCTGAAGCAGCTGCGGCCGACGAAGATATCGTCGACGCAGACTTCGAAGACCTCGACGACGACCAGCGCGGATAAACTCTGGTGAACTTTGCAGGACCGGTCCTAATCGGGCCGGTCCTCTGCTTCCCAAGGGGGAAATTCTGTCATGGCAAAACGCGACTATTATGACGTTCTAGGCATCTCAAAAGGCGCGAGCGCCGATGAGATTAAGAAGGGCTATCGCCAAAAGGCGAAAGAACTTCACCCAGACCGCAACACCGACAACCCAGATGCGGAAAGCCAGTTCAAAGAAGCTGGCGAGGCTTATGAAGTCCTGAAGGACGCTGAGAAAAAAGCAGCCTACGATCGCTACGGTCACGCTGCGTTCGAAGGCGGCATGGGCGGCGGTGGGCGGCCCGGTGGTATGGGCGGCCAAGGTGATTTTGGCTCTGCATTCTCTGATATTTTTGATGACCTGTTTGGAAACATGGGTGGTGGACGTGGCGGTGGTGGGCAATCCCGCGCCGCTCGCGGCAATGATTTGCGCTATAACTTGCGCGTCACATTGGAAGAAGCGTTCGCCGGCCTGCAAAAGACCATCACAGTGCCAACCGCATCTAGCTGTGGTTCCTGTAACGGAACTGGCGCCGAAGGCGGTTCAGAACCTCAAACCTGCCCGACATGTTCCGGCATGGGCAAAGTCCGCGCACAGCAAGGCTTCTTCACTGTCGAACGCACGTGCCCGACTTGTAATGGCATGGGCCAGACGATCAAAAACCCTTGCCATGAATGCCATGGCCAAGGACGCGTTGAGAAAGAGAAATCACTTTCCGTCAACATCCCAGCGGGTGTCGAAACCGGAACGCGCATTCGTCTCGCTGGCGAAGGCGAAGCGGGTATGCGTGGCGGTCCAACAGGTGATCTCTACATCTTCATTGAAGTACGTGATCACGATCTGTTTGAACGTGAAGCAAACCACCTGTTCTGTCGGGTGCCTGTCTCAATGGCGAAAGCTGCGCTTGGTGGTGATATTGAAGTGCCGACCATCGATGGTGGTCGTTCGCGTGTAAAAATTCCAGCGGGCTCACAGTCAGGTCGTCAGATGCGTTTACGTGCCAAGGGCATGCCCGCCCTTCGTGGCGGCGGCCCTGGTGATATGTTCATCGAAATGGCGGTTGAAACCCCTGTTAACCTGACCACTAAGCAGAAAGAACTGCTGCGCGAATTTGACGAACTGGCGAGCGACAACAACCCGCAAACGTCAACGTTCTTCAAATCGGTCAAATCTTTCTGGGAATCGATGAAGGGTTAAGCCGTTAACCATGCGGTAATTAGAATCACGGCAAAGTCGGAGGATGAAACATGCCTCCGCCTTCGCCGAAGCCCCGCTTTTACCTCTTGGCCAAGCATCGCCGGTCACAATTGATCGAGATGAAGTCGAGATCGTTCCGGCCGTTTCCACATCCAAAAGTGGCAGGCATCCTTCCTATCTAGCTGATCATCGTAAACGCCTCCGTCATCGTTTTTTAACCGGCGGCGCTGCAGCGATGCCGGACTATGAAATTCTTGAACTCACATTGTTTCGCGCGATCCCAAGGCAAGATGTCAAACCACTCGCTCGTCTTTTGATCGAAACTTTTGGTGACCTAAACGGCGTTCTCTCTGCCCCGATCGCTCGGCTTGAAAGGGTGCATGGGGTTGGTCCTGCTGTCGCTCTTGAGCTCAAGGTCATGGAAACTGTGACCCATCGAATGGCCCGTGCAAAGGTTATGCAACGGCATGTGATAAGCTCGTGGGACGCGGTTCTCGACTACTGCCACACAGTCATGGCACATCGGGACACCGAACAGTTTCGTGTGCTCTTTCTCGATCGCAAAAACGTCCTGATCGCGGACGAAGCGCAGGGTGCTGGTACTGTTGACCATGTCCCCGTCTATCCACGCGAAGTCGTTAAACGTGCACTCGAACTCAATGCATCCGCGTTGATTCTTGTTCACAATCACCCGTCAGGTGATCCGACCCCATCAAATGAAGACATCGCCATGACAAGACAGATTTCAGACGCGGCCGGGGCGCTCAGTATCTCTCTCCATGACCATTTGATTATCGGACGTTCCCGTGAGCTTAGCTTTAAGTCACAAGGGCTAATCTAGGGCGCGCCACGCACCCAAAGCTCTACGCGACGATTGGTCTGTTGACCCCAAATCGTATCATCGCAAGCCATTGGCAGGGCTTCTCCGAACGCCTCAGTTTCAACTTGGACATTTGACGGAAACGACCCGCCCAACGCGCGATTTAGATCACGCATGACAGCTTCGGCCCGCGCAGATGAAAGATCGCGGTTCGCCGTAGCAGGCCCACGACCGTCGCTGAACCCGACCAACATCAACTCTTGCCCGCCGAACCGGCCGTCTCGAATAGCCTGTGCCAACTGCATCACGTTAGAGCGAGATTGACCGTCCAGCCTTGTCGACCCGGGTTCAAATCGGAAGGTGCTAGACATGCGAACACGCGGTGACAACAAACGAATCATACGTTGCAATTCTGTGAGCGGGACTTCGGTTCCCGCATTCGAAATTGCATTCGCGAGTCGATCTCCTTGATCCGCCAACGGTATCGGCACAGCGGCAAGATCCACGAATCCTGCACGACGAATTACCAACTGTGCAGACGGTGACCTTAACCAATCGAGAAATTCGACAATCTGTGGGTGCTGCTTGCGTTGTGGCAAATAGATGAACATTGGAAACGTCAGTGGGTAATCTTCAGTCTTCATGGTTAAAAACCGAGCCTCTGATAACAATCCACAAGCCCCATTTAATGTCAGGGGCTGAGTGTTCTGCGTCGCACCATACGGAACAAGTGACAGCTCGTTGGCCCCGCTAGAAACTGCGTCAAGAAGTGTGTCCAAATCCTCGTGAGAAAAATCTGGCGCCCCCAACTGCAACCCAAACGGGCGCATAAATCTATCTTCAAACCCTTGAATCTGACCGTCAGTATCTTCCTTCAAATGCACATTGAACTGCCCGCCTGACCCTGACAGCTCGTCAGTCAAATCTGCCATCGATATTGACCGCACATCCGAGTTTGCGGGAACAACAGGCACAAGTGCATCTAAGGCTAGAATGCGAGCGTGCCGAGCAAGGTTAAGTGGCCCAAGACCAGCGTCCGCTGCAATGCCCAGTTCACTGTCTCGCAGTTCGCGCATCGACATAAGCGCATCTGCGTCATGGTTTGCGAATTTCGCGAAGGCTTGATCTTGGGGTTCAATCTCAATGGAGATCTCAAGCGCAATTGTCCCGTCGGAGCCAGAAAGTTGAAAACCTTGAACACTTTCACGCGCATTCCACCCATTGTCCCGCGCGTAGGCGTCAATCAACGCGGGCAAAAGTAAATCGCCCATACGCGCAGCACCGGTTAGTCGCAGACTGGCAACGTAATTTTCTAAATCAGGGCAACTCGCCCCATCGCATGTCATCGCGTCGGCCCGGAAAGTGACAAAGCCAGCATCAGAGGCAACCGATACGTTTTCACCATCAAATGCGACAAACCGGCCGGCCACCGTCACAGCGTCATTTTCGCTTCGGTAAATAACATCCTGCGCAGCAGAACTTCCCACGAAAACAAAATGTGCGACGAAAACCGCCGCACATTTCAAAAATGGATGTATCTTCTTGAACCATGTACTCGTCATTTAGACGCGATTGTTAGGTCCTCAAACATGTTTTGCAAGATCAGAAAGTCGCCAACTGCGTTACATTCCGGCATTATCATCGTCAGGTCCAATGCAGACGTTTGTCCTGTAGGAGAAAACTGCAAGCTCTGAGCATTGAGTTCCTGTCCACAGTTACCGGTCGTGATCTCCGCCTCAGCGACGAGCATGACTTCGAAGTCAGATGCCATCATACCAGTAGGGAAAGTGTAAATTTCGGCCATCAATGCGCTATCAATTGTCTTCACACCGAGACGAACAAGGTATCCACCCGTCCCTGCTTCAATTCGGCTGACATCTCCTGGATTGCTTGCGTAAATGTGGCTTTCATCGCCAAATTCTGCGTCGCCCTCATAGGCGCTCAGCATTACCGACGAATCGCCCTGCCATTGCAGCACTGCCCGATCGTAGTCGGCGAAATCTGGGACCGTCGTTGTCGCAACTGCGCCATCGCCATTTTCGAATGCTGCGATCATAACGGCTACTTCTGCCAATGCAGGCACGGTGATTTCAGCCTCGCCAGTATCATCGGTCATTGCAGTAAACATCATGCCTTGATGATGAATCGTAAACGCAGAAGACACATGGCACGGAGCATTTACTGAAAGCGTAACGCTCGCAACTGATCCGGCAGCGGAGTCCATCGTTGGGACGCAATCGACTTCAACCGTCTCGGTTAGGTCATTCTCTACAGCTGGAATTTCTTCCGTTTCGAGCGCCGCCAGTTGTACGGGCGCTTCCTGAGCGGAAGGAACTTTTGCTGTTTCTGGCAAAATGACAGATGCAGATACAGTCGGTACCGGCTTTGAAATCCCAGGCGTTTCAGTCATCAGGACACCGCCCTGCGCAACAGGGAACGCAACCGCGTCATCTTCGACCAGCGGCGATTCAATAGCGGCATCCGGCGAAATTGCGACTTGCTGTTCGACGGGATCAGAAAAAGGCACAGGCTGTGTAGCGGCCTCTTCGTTTCCAAATCGACTCGCCAATGCGTCGCCGTTTTGCATCACAAAACCGATTCCCAACGCCACACTAAATGTGCCGGCAGCCATACCAATTTGTCTGATTCTAGACATCTGATCACTCCTTCCCACAATGGGTCAGGATGCAGATTGCTTTACTCCCATGACCTTAGCTGGGCGGTCATGGGGATTCTTTCCGTCAGGATTACGGCGAGATCTAGGCCTTATGTTCGACCTTTAGCTTAACTGACCGTGGCAGTGTTTGAACTTCTTGCCGGATCCACATGGGCATGCATCATTACGTCCTGGGTTGCCCCAAGTGGACTCGTCTGCCTCGTCAAAACCGGGCAGCGCTGCCGCTTTCGGTGCGGGTGCAGGGGCTTCTCCACCCTGTGCCTGACGCTGTTGTTCCATCGCCTGAGCAACCATCGCTTCTTGCTCTTCTTTGGTCATAGGGCGAATCTGAGCGAGCTTTTGTGTAACGTCAGCACGCAACCCATCGAGCAGCCCTTCGAACAGCTGGAACGATTCAGTTTTGTATTCGTTCAGCGGATCACGTTGAGCGTATCCACGGAAGCCAACGACAGAACGCAGGTGTTCTAAGGTCAGCAGATGCTCGCGCCATTTCGCATCAATCGTTTGCAGCAAAATTTGCTTTTCGATGTTGCGCATAACCTCTGGACCGAACGCGGCAGTCTTCTCCGCCATGTGTTCATCTGCAGCTTCTTCAAGACGCTCACGAATATCGTCGTCATCGACGCCCTCTTCGTTTGCCCATTCGATCACCGGAACATCGAGGCCAAGTTGCGCGATTACTTGCGCATAAAGGCCTTCAGTGTCCCATTGATCCGCATAGCTTTTGGCAGGGATATGCGTATCGACAAGATCGTCGATCACTTGGCTTCGCATGTCGGCAGCAATTTCAGAGATGTCTTCTGCTTCCATAATCTCACGACGCTGACTGAAGATTACCTTACGCTGATCGTTCATCACATCATCAAATTTCAAGAGCTGCTTACGGATGTCGAAGTTACGACCCTCGACCTTCGCTTGCGCGCGCTCAAGGGATTTGTTCACCCAAGGGTGCACGATCGCTTCGCCGTCTTTCATGCCAAGCGACGACAGTACTTTGTCCAAACGTTCAGAGCCGAAGATGCGCATCAGGTCATCTTCCAAGGACAGGAAGAAGGACGACTTACCCGGATCACCCTGACGGCCAGAACGCCCACGAAGTTGGTTATCAATGCGACGGCTTTCATGGCGTTCCGTTGCGAGCACGAACAAACCACCAGCGTCTTTAACCGCTTGTTCATCCGCTTTGTGCGCTTCTTCAATCTGCGCGCGCACTTCTTCATTTACATCATCTGGTGTCGCGGCAATCGCTTCCATGATTTTGAATTCGATGTTCCCGCCAAGCTTAATATCCGTACCACGGCCAGCCATGTTGGTCGCAATTGTGACGGCACCCAGTTTACCTGCGTCCGCAACAATCTGCGCTTCCTGCTCGTGCTGACGCGCGTTCAGAACGTTGTGGGGAATACCTTCGGCATCCAAAAGCTGGCTTAGAAATTCGGACTTTTCGATGGATGTCGTACCCACCAATGTCGGCTGGCCCTTGGCGTTTGCTTCTTTGATCGCCTTTACAACACCATCGAACTTCTCTTTCGCGGTGCGGTACACTTGGTCGTGCTCGTCGATCCGGGCGATGGGGCGGTTTGTTGGAACTTCAACGACGCCGAGCCCGTAGATTTCATTGAATTCTTCGGCCTCAGTCAATGCCGTACCCGTCATGCCGCCCAGCTTTTCGTACAGACGGAAGTAGTTCTGGAATGTCACAGACGCGAGCGTGACGTTCTCAGGCATGATTTTGCAATCTTCTTTCGCCTCAATTGCCTGATGCAAACCTTCAGACAAACGACGGCCCGTCATCATTCGGCCCGTGAATTCGTCGATCAAAACAACTTCGTCATCACGAACGATGTAGTCTTTATCGCGTGTGAACAGTTTATGCGCACGCAGGCCTTGGTTGACGTGGTGAACAATCGACGTGCTTTCAGGCGCGTAAAGCGATTGGTCTTCAGGTAGGATTCCGGCAGACACCAAACGCTCTTCAAGGAATTCGTTGCCCTCATCCGTGTAGTTCACGTTGCGAGTCTTTTCGTCCAACGTGAAGTGATCATCCTGAATTTCAGGGATCAGCTTGTCGATGGTCACATACATTTCGGACCGATCTTCTGCTGGACCAGAAATAATCAGCGGAGTGCGGGCTTCATCAACGAGGATGGAATCGACCTCATCCACGATCGCAAAGTTGTGCTCGCGCTGGTTCATCTGGGACAGCTCGGACTTCATGTTGTCTCGCAGATAGTCAAACCCAAGTTCGTTGTTCGTTGCGTAAGTCACATCGCAGCGATACGCGGCATTCTTTTCGGCTTCTGGCTGCTGTGGGTAAATAACACCAGTGGTAAGCCCTAAGAACGTAAACACTTGGCTCATCCATTCGGCGTCACGTTTGGCGAGGTAGTCGTTCACTGTAACAACATGCACACCCTTACCCGTGAGAGCATTCAGATATGCAGGGAACGTCGCAACAAGTGTCTTACCTTCACCTGTCTTCATCTCGGAGATATTGCCTTGGTGCAGGAAGATCCCGCCCATCAACTGGGTATCAAATGCCCTCAAGCCCAGCGCGCGTTTCGCAGCTTCGCGACAGTTCGCAAATGCTTCCGGCAGCAGCGCATCAAGGCTTTCACCACCGATCGCGCGTTTTGCCAGTTCTTCTGTTTTGGCTTTGATGCCCTCGTCGCTTAGCGCCTCGCATTCAGCTTCTAGCGCGTTGATCTTCTCAATCTGCGGAAGCGTCGCCTTCACTAAGCGGTCGTTCGGCGTACCAAAAATCTTCTTCGCAATCGTTCCAAGACCGAGCATATTCTCTCCGGGCGCGCCATTTTGGGCGTCTCTAACATCAATGTGTGAGGAGGTTGGTTGTGCCTGTCGCGCACGCCCCATAGAAACAGGGCCAAGACCGGCCTCCAAAGGACCTTATGGGGATGTAAGGGGCCGTCATTGAGGTGTCAACGCCGCGGCCAAGCTGCGGCTCATCAAGGAACTGTTAACATGCTATTTCGCACCAAATTGCTGGCTTCTGCAGCACTTTTCTCCTTCACAACTACGTTTGCTTACGCAGATTCACATGCGGGCATGTCCGCTGAAACGGTCGTGGCGTCTGTAAATGGGTCAGAGATCACTTTGGGCCAGCTCGTCATGCTGCGGTCACAACTGCCAGAACAGTATCAGCAGCTGCCAGATGATGTGGTCTTCAACGGCTTGGTTGAGCAGTTGGTAAATCAGCAGCTTCTCGCCGACTCTCTTGAGGTTGAGCCAAAGCGCGTAGGTATCGCCCTCGCCAATGAAACCCGCTCTCTTCGGGCTGGTGAAGTCGTAAACTCGATCACCAGTGCGCCAGTCAGCGACGAAGAAATTCAAACTGCTTATGATGCACGTTTTGAAGGAGTAGAGCCCGACTCAGAATTCAACGCGTCGCATATTTTGGTTGAGACCGAAGAAGAAGCAAACGAAGTCAAAACATTGATCGACGATGGCGCTGACTTCGCTGAAACTGCGGTCGAACGCTCCACTGGCCCATCCGGTCCTTCTGGTGGTGAACTGGGTTGGTTCGGTGTTGGCATGATGGTTCCAGAATTTGAAGCGGCCGTTATGACACTGGAAGTCGGCGAAGTTTCCGTGCCTGTTCAAACGCAGTTTGGCTGGCACGTCGTACAGTTGAACGAAACACGCGAAACTGAATTGCCAACAGTCGAAGACCTGCGCAGCGAGTTAGCGTCCGAGATTCAACAAGAAACTCTAAACACGCTCATCACTGGTTTGACTGAAGCTGCCGAGGTCACATTGCCCGAAGAAGGCCAGTTTGATTTCTCGCTCATTCAGAACCTTGAGCTCCTAGAGGACTAAGAATGACTATTTCCCCCCTCGCACCTGACTCGTTCCCGCAATTGCCCGAGATTGAAGGCGTTCGGTTTGCGTCTGGTGCGACGGGGGTCAAATACCAAGACCGCAAGGATGTTATGCTTGCCGAATTGGCCGCCGGTACCGCGATTGCGGGCGTGTTCACACGCTCCTCAACACGCTCAGCTCCAGTGTTGGATTGTCAGGCCAAGCTTGGTGGTTCTTCCGTTGATCGTGCCGCTATTCTCGTGAACTCCGGAAACTCCAACGCGTTTACGGGTTCCGCAGGCGAAAAGTCAGTTGACGCAATTTGTAACACAGTTGCGGAATCGACCGAAGTTCCAAAGGCTCGCATTTTTACCGCTTCGACTGGCGTGATCGGTGAACGTCTTCCCCACGAAAAGATTACTGAAAATGTTGCGGGACTCGCCGCAAGTCTAAGTTCTTCCGGCATTGAAGACGCAGCGAACGCCATCATGACGACCGACACCTTTGCGAAGGGTTCTAGCGCTGAGGTTCTCATAGACGGAAAAACGGTAAAGATCGCGGGGATCGCTAAGGGGTCAGGAATGATCGCGCCGGATATGGCGACGATGCTCGTGTACATCTTCACTGATGCGAAGATTGAACAACCCGCACTGCAGGCCCTTCTAGGCGCGCTTACGGATCAGACTTTCAACTGCATTACTGTCGACAGTGACACCTCCACTTCTGACAGTCTTATGGTGGCTGCGACGGGAGCATCAGGTGTCGACGTTACAGATAGCGCAGGTTTCACACAGGCGTTGCACGGTGTGATGTTGGATCTTGCGCACCAAGTTGTTCGCGATGGCGAAGGTGCAACTAAATTCGTTGAGGTGAAAGTTACAGGTGCCGCGTCTGACGCAGAAGCCCGCCAAGTTGGCCTTTCGATCGCCAATTCCCCACTCGTAAAGACAGCTATCGCTGGCGAGGATCCAAACTGGGGTCGTGTCGTTATGGCAATCGGTAAGTCCGGTGCGCAGGCGGATCGCGACCTTCTTTCGATCAAGTTCGGCGATGTCCTTGTGGCGGAGAATGGATGGGTTTCACCGGGCTATTCCGAGGAGGCTGGCGCTGAACATATGAAGCAACAAGATATCCTCATTTCCGTCGATCTTGGAATTGGTGGTGGTATCGGTACTGTTTGGACCTGCGATCTGACCCACGGCTACATTACTATCAACGCGGACTATCGGTCGTGAAAACAGTTCTTGTCAGTGCGGTCGCGCTTATTGATGTCGACGGTCGCGTTCTTTTGGCTCAGCGCCCAGAAGGGAAATCCATGGCGGGCCTATGGGAATTTCCAGGCGGCAAAGTCGAGCAAGGTGAAACACCTGAAATCGCTTTGATTCGTGAGCTTGAAGAGGAACTGGGTATCAATACTTGGCAGTCCTGCCTCGCGCCTCTGACCTTCGCGAGCCACAGCTATGATGATTTTCACCTCATCATGCCTCTATTTGCGTGCCGCAAATGGGAAGGAACGCCAAAACCGCGAGAGGGGCAAACGCTTAAGTGGGCAAGGGCCAACGAGCTGCGTGATTACCCCATGCCTGCCGCTGATATACCCCTAATTCCGATCCTTCGCGACTGGCTTTGAAGGCGAATTGACCTGGAGTCGATTAACTGTGGCAAAATTTAGGCAAATGTGGCAGGATTATGATATATTGTTTATATCCGCCTGAAGCTGCTGGGCGAATATACCAATCGCGTCAAATGGGGGATTCTGATGCTTCGTACAATTACCGTGGGGACACACGTTCAAGTCCAAGGGATTTTGGTAAAAACACTCGCGAACGGACGCCTTGTCGTTTCCGTAGGTGATCGTGAATTCGAAGGCGCACCTGTTACACGCCTGAACTGAGTTACACGACTAACAAATGTAAAAGGGGACGCTGTTGCAGCGTCCCCTTTTTCGTTTCTCATTTGGTGGCGGATTACAGATTCCGCTCAACCTCTTCGCGTTCGAAGATTTCGATCACATCATCGGCGCGGATGTCTTCGTAGTTCTCAAATGCCATACCGCATTCCTGACCAGACTGGACCTCTTTGACCTCGTCCTTGAAGCGCTTGAGCGTCTTAAGCGTGCCTTCGTGGATAACCACATCGTCACGCAGCAAGCGAACGCCAGCAGAACGACGCGCAACACCTTCAGTGACCAGACAACCGGCAATCTTACCGACATTGGACACCTTAAAGACCTCTTGGATCTTGGCGTAACCGATAAAGTTCTCGCGAACCTCAGCAGACAACAGACCAGACGCAGCCGCTTTTACGTCATCCACAAGATCGTAGATGATGGAGTAGTAGCGGATCTCAACGCCCTTCTGGTTCGCAGAGTTGCGGGCCGATGCGTTCGCACGCACGTTAAAACCAATAACCGGCGCGCCGGACGCTTCAGCGAGACCGATGTCACTTTCCGTAATCGCACCAACACCTGAGTGCAGAACGCGAACGCGAACTTCGTCGTTACCGATTTTCGCCATCGCCTGAACGATCGCTTCAGTTGAACCTTGCACGTCACCTTTAACAAGGATCGGCAATTCGGAAACATTTTCGTCGGCCTTAGCATTCGCCATCAGCTGATCAAGCGTAACCGCAGCACCCGCAGCCGCGCGTTTTTCTTTCGCTGCGTTCGCACGGTATTCCGCGATTTCACGGGCTTGCGCTTCAGTTTCTGTAACGTTCAAAACGTCGCCCGCTTCTGGCGTACCGTTCAGGCCAAGAACCTCAACAGGAACAGAAGGGCCAGCTTCGTTAACGCGCTCACCTTTGTCGTCGATCAACGCGCGGACTTTACCCCACTGTTCACCCACAACGAAGATATCGCCACGGCGCAATGTGCCGGTCTCAACCAGAACAGTCGCAACGGGACCGCGACCCACATCAAGCTGCGCTTCAATAACAGCACCTTGGGCAGCGCGATCAGGATTGGCTTTCAGTTCAAGCAATTCAGACTGCAACGCAATCGCTTCGAGCAATTCATCAAGGCCTTGGCCAGTGATCGCGGACACTTCAACATCCTGTACTTCACCGGACATTTTTTCAACGATGACTTCGTGCTGAAGCAAGTCCGTGCGCACCTTGTCAGGGTTTGCAGCCGGACGGTCGCATTTGTTAATTGCAACGATCATCGGAACGTTTGCTGCTTTCGCGTGGGCAATCGCTTCGATGGTCTGTGGCATGACGGCGTCATCTGCCGCAACAACCAGTACAACAATATCCGTAACCTGTGCGCCGCGGGCACGCATGGACGTAAACGCCGCGTGGCCTGGTGTATCAAGGAACGACAAAACCGCGCCGTTATCAGTCGTGACCTGATACGCACCGATGTGCTGCGTGATGCCGCCAGCTTCACCAGCGACGACTTTCGCGTTGCGGATCGCATCCAGCAAGGATGTTTTACCGTGATCAACGTGACCCATGATCGTAATGACAGGTGGGCGACCCTTCAGGTCTTTTTCGTCGTCCTCGATGATGTTGATAACGTCTTCAACATCAGCGTCGGAAACGCGCACAACTTTGTGGCCGAATTCTTCAACGATAAGTTCCGCAGTATCCGCATCGATCGTCTGGTTTTGTGTCGCCATAATGCCGTTGGTCATCAGCGCTTTTACGACGTCTGATACTTTTTCGGACATACGGTTCGCCAACTCGGACACAACAATCGCTTCTGGCAACTGCACGTCACGCATAACCTTCTCGCGCTCAACGCTCTGACCCATCGCCTTTTGACGGGCGCGGTCTTGCTTACGCTTCATCTGCGCCATTGAACGATGACGGCCACCTTCGCCGCCACGCAGCGCTTGGTTCAACGTCAGCTTACCACCCTTGCGGGCGTCGCCTTGGTTTTTGTTTTTGCGAGAATCGCGATCGTCTTCTTTCTTGCGTGGCGTCGCAGCCGGGGCGCCACCGCTTGGGGGTGCGCGGCGCTGGGCCGGTGCAAGCTCAGGGTCGACAGCTGCTGGAGCAGCGGCAGCTTGTGCAGCAGCTTCAGCGTCACGCTTCTTGCGCTCTTCCTCGTCCTGCTTGGCTTTTACAGCCTCATCACGCTCTTTGTCTGCGCGCTCTTTCTCAGCGATCTCGGCAAGACGACGCTCGCGCTCAGCCGCACGGGCTTTCTCATCTGCTTCGCGCTTTGCAGCGTCTTCAGCTTCGCGTGCTTTCGCAGCCTGAAGCGCCTTCATACGGCGATCCATTTCCACATCGGAAATACCAGCTGGGCGCTTGGAGGGGTCACCACCAAGCGGTGCAGAAGAACCGGTTGGCTTTGCCGCACCAGGCTTGGGGACGACAACGCGTTTGCGCTTCGTCTCAACGACCACGTTCTTGGTGCGCCCGTGGCTGAAGCTTTGCTTCACGCTACCGGGACGTGGAGTAACACCAAGGGGCTTTTTGCCGTCTGAATCGCTCATGTCGTTTCTATTCCTTCCGTGACGGTGCCTTCACCGCCATCTATCTCGCGCAAGCCTTTCAGCTTTGCCGCTTCCTCTACTACACGGTTGCTCATTCCGCCAGAGGCGAGGGCAGCGTGTACTGCAGTTTGGCGCCCGAAGGCCAAACCTAACTCTTGTCCTGTCAGGCACCCAAAATAACGGGCGCCTTCTGGGGTCCATAATTTCGTCTTGCCGCGTTCCGACCCGTCAGAGGCTTGGAACAAGGCGCGGACGTTTTCGCCACCTGCCAGCCAACCTTTGACCTTTTCGAAACCGGTCACCGCTGATCCGGCTTTACGAGCCAGAGCGATCAAATCAACCACACGGCGCGCCAACTGGCGATCAACTTCGTCTGCCAAATCGTCACGCACCTTTACGGGTGCCTTAGCCGATTTGGAAAACTGTCCCTTACCCGCCTTATCCAACGCGTCACGGGTTGCAGTTACCCACATGCCCCGACCCGGCAGCTTTTCCAGAACGTCAGGGAACACTTCATTTTCTGGTCCCACGACAAAACGGATCAACCCCGCCTTCGGCGCAGTTTCACCGGTGACAATGCACCGGCGTTCTGAGACATCACGGTCTTTGGTACGGCCACCCCGTCCCATGCGCAAACCCGGAGGCCTGCGATCAGGCCTCCTGCTCCTCGGTCTCTTCGACCTCATCAGCTTCGGAAACCAAATCGTCAGGATCAACCCAACCAAGCATTACGCGTGCCGTCATGATCATGTCTTGCGCGTCCTCAAGTGTTACTTCGAATGGCTCAAGCGAACCGTCGTCTTTGGAACGTTCGCCGTCAACAACAGTCCAGCCACCGGCCAATTCCCAGTCAGCACATGTTGCGAAGTCTTCCAGCGTTTTCACGCCATCGTTCGCCAGTGCTTCAATCATCTGGGGTGTGAGGCCTTCAAATGCAACAAGGCTGTCTTCGACACCCAAAGCACGGGCGTTTTCCATTGCCTTAGCGTTCTTAGCCTCAATCACGTCACGGGCACGGGCCTGAAGCTCGCTGGCTGTATCAGCATCAACACCGTCGATGACGAGCAGTTCTTCAACTTCAACGTAGGCAACTTCTTCGAGCGTAGTGAAACCCTCAGAGACCAACAGCTGAGCAAAGAATTCGTCGAGATCGAGTGCTTCGATAAACAGACCAGTACGCAGTTCGAATTCCGCTTGACGACGCTTGGATTCTTCTTCCTCAGTCAGGATATCGATATCAAGGCCAGTCAACTGGGACGCCAAACGCACGTTCTGGCCACGACGACCAATCGCAAGTGAAAGCTGCTCTTCAGGAACAACAACTTCGATACGTTCGGCTTCTTCGTCAAACACAACCTTGGACACTTCAGCTGGCTGAAGCGCGTTCACGAGGAACGTTGGCATGTCTTCGTTCCAAGGAATGATGTCGATCTTTTCGCCTTGAAGCTCATTCACAACGGCCTGAACGCGTGAGCCACGCATACCAACACAAGCACCAACTGGATCAATGGAACCATCGTAGGAAATCACGGCAATCTTTGCGCGTGAACCTGGGTCACGAGCAACGGCTTTGATTTCGATGATGTTCTCGTAGATTTCTGGAACTTCCATCTTGAACAATTCAGCCATGAACTGAGGATCTGTGCGGCTCAGGAAAATCTGAGGGCCGCGCTGCTCACGACGAACTTCTTTGATGAAGCAACGGATACGATCGTTCGGGCGGTAGCTTTCGCGGCCGATCTTTTCGTTGCGGCGCAGGATTGCTTCGCCTGTGCCAACATCAACAATAACGTTGCCGTACTCTTCGCGCTTAACCTGCGCGTTGATGATTGTGCCGGCGCGGTCTTTGAAGTCTTCGTACTGCTTGTCGCGCTCGGCTTCGCGAACCTTTTGCAAAATCACCTGCTTGGCGGATTGCGCAGCGATACGGCCCATTTCAACCGGAGGAACTTCTTCGATGAACTCTTGGCCGATTTCTGGCGCGTCCATGTATTCAGAAGCTTGCTCAACGGTGAATTCAGCCTGGTAGTTTTCAAGCTCTTCTTCAGCCACAACCGTACGAACGCGTGTGAACGTTGCCTTGCCAGTCTTGCGGTCGATGTGAACACGGATGTCCATTTCAGACCCGTAACGGGACTTCGCCGCGCGCGCGAGGGATTCTTCCATCGCTTCGACGACCAAAATCGGGTCGATCTGCTTTTCGCGGGCCACGGCCTCAGCGGTTTGCAAAAGTTCCAGCTGGTTGGCTGATGTAATCGCCATTAGTTCTTCTCCTCGTCAGAGCCGCCTAGCACGGTCTCAACTTCGTCAAATTGTGTCTCATCGATCTGGCCAGCGTCTTTACGGCCTTTCAAAACATCGCGGATCAGCTCGTCCGTGAGGACAAGTTTGGCATCCGTAAGCCATTCGAATTTCAAACCGATTGTGACCGACTGCCCCTGATCTTCGATCTCAATAAGGACCTCATCGCCCTCGGTGCCGCGCAACATGCCTTTGAAACGGCGGCGACCATCGATCAGCTCTTCCGTTTCAATCTTGGCTTCATTGCCTTCCCACTGGTCAAAATCCTTCAACCGTGTGAGCGGGCGATCAATACCCGGACTTGAAACTTCGAGCGTGTAAACGTCCGCAATCGGGTCTTCTACGTCGAGCAGAGCGGAAACTGCTGTACTGATAACGCCGCAATCATCGACCTCAATCGAGCCATCAGGTTTTTGTGCCATGATCTGAAGGATAGATTCTTTACCTGTCATCAATCGCACACGCACGACTTCATACCCCAAATCCTCAACGGTTGGGGTAATGATTTCTGTGATGCGGCGATCCATTGCCGCGCGGGCGATAAGTTCAGACATAGTCTCTTTCGATTAGGCACAAAAAAACGGGCGCGCGGCCCGTTGGAATTTCGGTGGGCTTCGGGGGTGGAGGCCGAAGCGCCGCTGTTGAGATGGATATACGTATGTTGAGGTGAGTCTGCAAGGGGCAACGCATTTGTGCCGTAAATCCGCCAAATTAGGCCATTAACCAAGCCGTCATTCAAACCTTGAGGAGATGAATATGGACACGACACTTTTGATCGCCGTTGGCGGTTCTTCGTTCTTATGCGGCGTTGCGCTGATGTATTTGGTTATGATGCGCACAATGAAAAAGCGCATCGCCGAAGGCGCAATGCCTTCCTAAAACGCAAAAAGCCCCGCCAAAACTGGCGGGGCTTTCTGTTTTCTAAGGGGCGTAAATTACGCCACTGACCAACGTTCAGCCATGCGACCGTTGTCCATCTGCCAAAGGTTACCCACTGTGTCAGGTGAGGAGATCCGGTTGTTCACAGCCTGAACATAGTTCGCGAACATTGGGATCAGAACACCACCTTCGTCACGCAGAATCTGCTGCATTTCATAGTACTGCTCACGACGCTTGTCGCTGTCCAGTTCAGCCCGTGCAGTCAACAACAACTCTTGGAAGCGGGCGCTATCATCGCCATCCCATTGGCTATCATTCCAAGGCACGCCAGCTTCGTATGCAGTTGCGAACATCCAGTCTTCTGTCGCGCGACCAGACCAGTAGCATGCACAGAACGGCTTAACATTCCAAACGTTTGACCAGTAACCATCCGACGGTTCTTGGACCACGTTAATGTTGATCCCGGCTTCCGCAGCAGACGCCTGGAACAACTGGCCCGCATCAACGGCACCTTCAAATGCTGCGTTGGACGCAGAGAAATCGATGTCGATGGAATCGAGACCAGCTTGCTGCAGGTAGTATTTTGCCTGATCCGGATCGTAGGAAAGCTGTTCCATCTCGGCATTGTAGTATTGGTTAGCAGGGCCGATTGGCGTGTCGTTACCAACAGCACCGTGACCAAGAAGGATCTTGTCGACCATTTCCTGACGGTTGATGCCGTACTTCAGCGCCTTACGAACGTTGACGTCGTTGAACGGCGCAACATCTGTCAGCATCGGCATTGTGTACTGCTGGTTGCCTGTCACTTCTTGAATGCGCAGTGCCGGGTTCGCCTTAAGCAATGCTTCGGTCTTGAAATCGATCCGGTTAATCGTGTCGACCTGACCCGTCATCAAAGCGTTCATACGCGCTGTGTTGTCGTTGATGGCGATGTATTCGATCTCATCAAAGAAGCCCGCGCTGTCACCCTTGTAGTGATCTGCATAACGGCTGGCCGTCATTCGTACACCAGGGTCAAATGACGTAACCTGATAAAGACCCGTACCGATGCCGCTGGCGATCGCTTCTTCGATCTGGCCCGCTGGGTACATCAGGATGTGGTAGTCAGACATCAGGTATGGGAAGTCAGCATTACCTGAGGCAAGTACGAACTGAACCTGATGATCAGTAACCTTGGTCATGGTCTCAATCGCTTCAACGATTGGCTTGGCTGCAGACTTGGACTCTTCGCCTAGGTGCATTTGCAAGGATGCAATTACATCGTCAGCACCAAAGGACTTTCCGTTGTGGAACGTCACGCCTTGGCGCAGGTTGAATGTCCAGGTTTTAGCGTCCGCAGAGGCTTCCCAATTCTCAGCCAACTCACCCACAAGGGAACCGTCGGCAGCAACTTCTGTTAGGGAATCAAAAACAGCCCCCTGCGCAGATGCAATCATGAAGATATCAGAGTGTGTGCGGCTGTCCCAACTATCGGACGTGTTTGCGCCACCCAGACCTGCAGTCAATTTGCCGCCGCGTGTTTGTGCCTTAAGCGGCAAGCCAGTCGCTGCGAGTACACCCGCCGCTACACCAGATTGCAGCAATCCACGTCTGCTAATTCCATACATATTTATAGTCTCCCTTAGGTTTTTATTATTCTCAGCGCTTACTCTAAGCTGATTCGGTCACATTTTGTTAACCGCTGCGTCGCCAATGTTGTCGACGCCTCGTTCTTCCAGCAAATTCGTCAGCCAATCTGGATCCATTTCTGGAACCGAACTCAGCAGCAAATCTGTGTATGCGTGATGCGGCGGAGTAAACATACTTGTCTTCTCGCCTTGCTCAATCACCTTGCCTTCTTTCATTACCACAACTTCATCCGCGATCGATTTCACAGTCGCGAGATCATGTGTGATGAACATATATGAAAGGCCTAGGTTGTCCTGCAAATCTGCAAGAAGCCGCAAAATGCCTTCAGCAACCAATTGATCCAATGCAGATGTAACTTCGTCACAAATGATGAACTTCGGTTCTGCTGCCAGTGCACGCGCAATCCCGATACGTTGTTTTTGCCCGCCAGAAAGCTCAGACGGCAAACGGTTATAGTACTGCGACGGCTCTAATTCGATCTGATCAAGGAGTTCATTCACGCGCTCACGACGTTTCGCACCCTTAAGACCGCCATAGAACTGAACAGGACGTCCAATGATCTGGCCAATTGTCTTGCGCGGGTTCAGGGCCGTATCAGCCATCTGGTAAATCATTTGCGCCTGACGCAACTGATCCTTGCTCCGCTTGCGATAGTCAGAAGGCAAGACTTCACCATCAAAGGAAATTTCACCCATACGTGGCGGTAACAAGCCCGTAATGCAGCGCGCTGCAGTCGATTTACCTGATCCCGATTCACCAACAACGGCAACTGTGCGGCCTGCGTGAATGTCAAAGCTAACATCGTGCAGCACATCTGTTTTGCCATAGGCCGCGGTAATACCGCGTACCGAAACGACAGGAACAGAACCTTCTGGAACGGGAAGTTTTTTCGGTCTCGCAAATTCGCGAACAGCCCAAAGTGACTTGGTATAGTCCTCTTTTGGGGCAGACAGCATCGTGCGAGTATCGGCTTGTTCGACCTCATCACCGCGCAGCAGAACTTTGATGTTGTCGGCCATTTGCGCCACAACCGCGAGGTCGTGGGTAATGTAGATCGCAGCCGTATCGAATTCTTCAACGATCTCACGAATGGACGCGAGGACTTCGATCTGGGTGGTCACATCAAGCGCAGTCGTCGGTTCATCAAAAATGATCAGGTCAGGACGGCAGGACATGGCCATTGCCGTCATTGCGCGTTGCAACTGACCGCCGGACACTTGGTGCGGATAGCGGAATCCGATCTTCTCAGGGTTTGGAAGGCGAAGCTTACGGTAAAGCTCAATGCCGTCATCCGTGCTAGAAGCACGACTATCGACGCCGTGTTGAACCGGACCCTCTGTGTGCTGGTCCATCAACTTGTGCGCAGGGTTGAACGACGCGGCGGCGGACTGCGCGACGTAGGCAATGCGTTTGCCCAACAGGTCACGTTTGACTGCTGCGGATGCTTTGACCAGATCAATCCCGTCGAATTCGACGGAACCTTCAGAAATGCGTACACCGTCACGGGTGTAGCCCATCGCGGCAAGGCCGATCGTGGATTTCCCCGCTCCGGATTCACCGATCAGACCGAGGACTTCACCCTTCTTCAGCGTCAGATCGACGCCGTTGATGATCGGATTCCATGTCTCATCGGAGCGGCCTTCAATCTTGAGGCCCTTGATCGTTAGAAGATTGCTCATTCTTTCAGCCCCGATGTCTTGTGCAGCATCCAGTCAACAACGAAGTTCACCGCGACGGTGAGCAACGCAATCGCACCCGCTGCCAATAGAGGCGTTACAGCTGCTGTTGGAATGAAGGCCGCGAAGTTGATGAACGGGCCAAGGTCACGTACCATTGTGCCCCAATCCGCCAATGGTGGCTGGATACCGACACCGAGGAATGAAAGCGCTGCGATTGTCAGGAACACAAAGCAGAAGCGCAGACCAAATTCAGCGAGTAGTGGTGCCAAGGCGTTGGGTAGGATTTCCTTGAATACGAGATATCCTAAACCCTCGCCGCGAAGTTTAGCCGCTTCGATGTAGTCCATAACAACAATATTCAAACCAACGGCGCGTGCCAAACGGTAGACGCGTGTGCTGTCGATCACGGCGATGATGACGACCATGAAAATGGTTAACGGGACGCCGAGCTTCACGGACCACACGCTGGCGATTGTCATCAGCAGTAGCGCGAAAATCAGCGACGGGATAGCCATCAAAACGTCGACGGAACGTGAAAGAAGCTGGTCAAGCCAGCCCTGCAACGTCGCCGCCAAAAACCCAAGGCTTCCGCCGATGAAAAACGCCAAGCAAGTTGTAATGAATGCGATACCAACTGTGTTACGCGCACCGTAGATCAGGCGGCTTAGAATATCGCGACCAATTTGGTCCGTTCCCAGCGGATAAGCGGGATCACCACCAGCCGCCAAATCGCCACCAGCCAACACGTTCGCCGCGCCGAGAATTTCAGATTCGCCATAAGGTGCAATCGAACCCGCGAAGATCGCGGTGATTGCGTAAAGGATAATAACGAGAATACCGAATGATGCTGTTAGCGGCATGGAACGGAACAGTTTCTTGCTGCCTTCAGTACCAACAACGCGTCCCAGAAAACGGAACAAATACGCTGCGATCGACGCTATGATGAAGCCGTGAACGGCCCACTTAAAGAACACGACGCCCGCGTTCGGCGTTCCAGCTTCTGTCACCGCTGGTTGAAAGTAATAATAAATGGCCCAAAGAAACAAAGCCACTGCAAGAACGTAGCCGAATGCAACGCCGAAACTCATGTCTCGGAACATAGGTGCATTCTTAGTGATCTTCTGCCCCACTAAACGGAACACATATCCACCGACCAAAAGCACAGCGAGAAGGGCCGCCACCCACATCAAACCGCTCATTTTGGATGCCTCAGACGTGGGTTGGAGATAATAGAAAGAATATCCGCAGTCAGGTTCAGGAGGATATAGGCCGCCGCGAAGATAAGGCAGCAGGCTTGAACCACAGGGATGTCGCGAATTTTCACGGAATCGACGAACAGCTGGCCGATGCCCGGATAAACGAACACCACCTCAACCACGACGACGCCAGTGATTAGGTAAGCAAGGTTCAGCGCGATCACGTTGATGATTGGCGCAAGCGCGTTTGGCAACGCATGTTTCACGATCACCCGCATCGGGCTGAGGCCCTTAAGCCGCGCCATTTCGATATAGGGCGACGCCAAAAGGCTGATAATCGCAGCGCGCGTCATCCGCATCATGTGCGCGGTAACAACCAAGGTCAGCGTCAGGGCCGGAAGCATAGATTTTTCAAGCCGTTCCGAGAACGCCATGCCTTCAAATATATTGCTGAGGCTCGGGAAAATCGGGTTCAGAACCGCAAGGAACAGGATCAGCACATAGGCCATGAAGAATTCAGGGCTCGAGATTGAGCTAAGCGTGAACAAGTTCGCCGCTTTGTCAAATGCGGTGTTGCGATACAGTGCTGCAAGAATACCAAGCGTCACAGCCAATGGCACCGCAATGCAGGCCGTCACTGTCGCAAGAAACATGGTGTTGGAAAGACGTGGTGCGATCTGTTCCGCGACTGTTGTCGTTCCAGCGCCGCCAAAGTTCGCGAAATTCAATTGCGCAAAACTCGTCCCGAGATCGAAGGTCAACATGCCCTTCAGCCAATCGACATACCGAAAGACGAGGGGTTGGTCCAAACCCAAATCCCGGCGGATAGTTGCAATCGATTCCGGTGTGGCGCCCTGCCCCAAAATGGCTTCGGCGAAATCCCCTGGTAGCGAGTTGACCGCCACGAAGATGACTATGGAAACAACAAAGAGGGTTAAGATCCCTAGTCCAAGTCGTTGAAGAACAATCTTCAATATTGATCGCAAGCCTATAGTCCCCCTTGGTTAAGGGTAGCGTAACGAGAATGTAAAATCATACAAGTCGTTATTTTTCGGCTACTTTTGAGGCACCAAGTACATCCATTGCGCGAACAAGTTCCGCAGTTATTCCCGGCTCGGACAGGGCGTGCCCCGCTTTCGCGACCATAACCAAACGGCACTTTGGCCAATTCGATGCGAGCGTATGTGCAGACAGAGGCGGACAAATCATGTCAAAGCGGCCTTGCACAATGATTGCCGGAATATGGGCGATCTTCGCGACATTGGTCAGAATTTGTTGCTCGGCATTCAGGAAGCATTTGTTGGTGAAATAGTGGTTTTCTAAGCGTGCGAAAGCACGTGCGTATTCTGCTGGGCTGGTTCCACCGACACCTTGGCTGTCAATTGACGCCAGCGCGTTCTCCCATCCTGCCCACGCGCGTGCGTATTTGGTTTCGATCATCGCATCGCCAGAAAACAAGCGGTTGTGGTACGCTGCAATCATGTCATGCCGTTCCATTTCAGGGATCAGGTCTTCGAAACTTTTCCAAACCTCAGGCCAAAACGCGCCCGCGCCACCTTGGTAAAACCAGTCAAGCTCTCGTTGGGTACTTAGAAACACGCCGCGCAATACAAGATGCAAAACAGAAGTCGGGTGCGCCTGAGCATAAATCAACGAAAGGGTTGCGCCCCAGCTACCGCCAAAGACAATCCAATCGGAAACTCCCAGTTTCTCTCTGATAAGTTCAATGTCAGAAACGAGGTGCCAGGTGGTGTTGTTCTCAACACTTGCGTGCGGCCTTGAACGGCCACAACCGCGCTGATCAAACAGGATAATCCGATAGATTTCAGGATCAAAAAAGCGCCGCATCATCGGACTGCATCCACCACCAGGACCGCCATGCAAAACAACAACGGGCAGCCCATCGGGATTACCGCATTGCTCGACATAGATCTTATGTCCGTCGCCCGCATCCAGCATCTGCTGTTCAAATGGGTCGATTGGAGGATAGAGATACGCAACCGCGCTTTTTTGTCCTGAGGCCTTGTCCATATCCAATCTATATAGTGGGTAACAGACGATGCCCAGATGGTGCATGAGCGCCCAAAAGTTTCGGAGTCCGCATGAAAACCGCACAAACAACCGTTGATCCGGCAGAAATTGCCAAGTTTGAAGCCATGGCCGCTGAATGGTGGGACCTAGAAGGTAAGTTCAAGCCACTCCACATGCTCAACCCGACGCGACTAGATTATATTACACAGCAAATCGCGTCAGAATTTGATCGTGACTTGAAGGCGGACAAGCCTTTTGGGGGGCTGCGCATTCTTGACATTGGTTGTGGCGGTGGTTTGCTTTGCGAACCGATGGCGCGGCTTGGTGCAGATATTGTCGGTGCCGATGCTGCCGAGGGAAATATTCCTGTAGCGCAAGTTCACGCAGAACAATCTGGTCTAAACGTCGATTATCGCTTCACAACCGCAGAAGACATGGCCGCCGCAGGCGAGCAATTTGACGTCGTTCTAAATATGGAAGTCGTCGAACACGTCGTTGACCCACTTTCATTTCTCACTGCGTGCCAACAGCTTTTGAAACCCGGCGGGCTTCAGATCTGTTCGACTATCAACCGAAACCCAAAGAGTTTCGCTATGGCGATTGTTGGTGCCGAATTCATTATGCGCTGGTTGCCAAAAGGCACGCATGAATGGAACAAGTTCATCACACCAGACGAACTATTTGAGCTGCTAAAAAACGCAGGACTGAACCCAGTCGATCGAAAGGGCTTCAAGTTTGATTTTCTAGGGTGGAGCTGGTCAATCTCCGAAAGCGATCTGTCCGTGAACTATGTTACTGCGTCCCTGAAAACAGCTTAACTAACGTTTACTCTTCGTCGCTCAACCGTAGGCGTAATTCGCGCAACGCAGGTAAAATCGAACGCACCTGATCCGCCCCAACCTGATCAACAGCATGCGCGATGATTGGCGCAATGGCCGCCATCGCAGTATCCCGTGCGGCAAGGCCAGATCTACTTACTGTAACAAGCTTGCGGCGCGCATCGTCCCAATCGGGGCGAATATGGATATATCCCGCAGCTTCAAGTTTGCGCAGCGTGTTTGTCATTGCGCCGCGGGTCAAATGAAAGGTCTTCGCAATTTGGGCCGGTGTCTTTTCGCTTTGCGTGCGTGCCAAATGGTTCAGAACTGAAAAGTGGGACAGTACCATGCCCTTAGGCAGCGCTTTCGCGACACTGTTGCGCGCAAGCTGATCGACAGTGAGGATCTCACTGAATAGCGCAACGGCGAGGCTATCTGTTTCTTGGTTCATCGACCTTAGGGACCACTAATTACTCTATCATGCGTCAGCGCAGGAATTCGTTTGCGCGCTTTAGACACTTCATTGAAGTCAAAATCAACGAGCGTGATGCCACTGGCTGACCCTGCGTCGGCCAAAACCTCTCCCCAAGGCGACACCACTAGAGAATGCCCATATGTTTGGCGGGACTTGCCTGACTGCGTTGAATGAGTTCCCGTTTGGGCTGCCGCGATCACGAAACACCCCGTCTCAATTGCTCGGGCGCGCAATAGGGTTTCCCAATGGGCGGCACCTGTAACGGCCGAAAAAGCTGAAGGAGCCAGTATTATGTCTGCCCCTGCTTTGGCTAAGGTACGGTGCAAATGCGGGAAACGCAGATCATAGCAGATTGTAAGACCGATCTTCGCATCGCCCATATCTGCCAAAACTGCCCGACTTCCTGGGGCATAGCCGGAAGATTCTGCGTAGGTTTCAGTTTCGCTTACCTGAACGTCGAACATATGGATCTTGTCGTAGGTCGCGGCAATTTCACCAGAAGGATTGATTAGGAACGACCGATTAACAAATCGCCCGTCTGCGCCACCCTGCAGCGCAAGGGATCCGATCGAAAGCCAAACACCATGTTCACGTGCCGACTCCCTTAACCCTTTTAGCGTCGGGTCCTCGTCTTGATGGTTCAAAACTTTGGATTGGTGGGCTCGATTCATACTGACGCAATTCGTCACTTCAGGCGTACAAACCAACGTCGCCCCTTGCGCCGCTGCATCCGCAATCATTCGTTCCACCAGCTCCAAGTTTTCAGCTGGATTGTCGGACGACGTAATCTGAAGGACGGCGGCCTTCACCCGTTCAAAAGTGGGTCAAGCTTGCCTGCTCTATCAAGCGCTGCCATTTCATCGCTACCGCCGATATGCCGACCATCGACGAAAATCTGCGGGACCGTGCGGCCACCGTTCGCGCGTTGCATCATTTCGGCACGGCGAGACGGGTCGCTCATGACATCAATTTCGGTGTAGCTCACGCCTTTGGAGGACAGCAATCCTTTCGCGCGATGGCAAAAGCCACAAATTGGGGTGGTATAGATTTCAACGGTTGCCATTGGGGTATCCTTAAATTGAGTTACCCCTATTTAGGCATCCTTCACGACGCGGGCCAGTGAAAGCACGCAAACGTCATCTGCGCCGGCTGAGAAACAAGCCTCCGTAGCCGCCGCGAACGTTGCTCCGGACGTCATTACATCATCAACGAGAAGAATTTTACGCCCCTTTAGCTTTAATACCCGCTTCTGATTCGCAGCAATTGCATCACTTAACGATTCAAACCGCTGGGCGCGGTTATGTCCATCTAAGGGGGCCGTTCGTTTGGTGCGAACAAGCCCATCGGAACAGCAATCGACGCCCGCAAGTTGCGCGAGCTGTCCGGCAAGAAGAGCCGCTTGATTGAACTTTCGCCTAAGTAACCGGAAGCGATGTAACGGTATCGGCACCACCAGCGTTTCCGGCGACATCAACGGTTCGGCTGATTTCAACAACCATGGACCGACTGCGCAGACAAGATCCGTTCTGTCACCATGTTTCAAGGATAGAACGATCCTCCGTGCTTGGTCTTTGTAGACCAGCGCTGCGCATCCCTTCGACCAAGGTCGCGCGATAACCATGCAATCATCGCAAAGTAGCCTATCATCAGGAGCATCATCCCCGGGCAAAGGGGTTCCACAACCATCGCAACATAGCCCTTCAATAAAAGGGGTCTTGGCCCAACACGCCCCGCACAAACCAAAATCGGACTCCGTTCTCGCTTCACACATGGCGCACTGAGGTGGGTAAAGAACTTGGATCAACCTTTGCATCGTCTTCAGTTTCTCCTAAATGGCAGGGATGGATATGCCCCCTCGCCTTACCGACCGAACCGCACTGGCCCGCAATCGTGCGCGTGCCGATGTTCTTTTTCTACAAGCCGCTTCTGCGGATGATGTGCATGAAAGACTGATCGAGGTTAACAGAACCTTTACAGCGCCTGCTGTTGTCACAGGATTTCCGGAGGCTTGGGCAGAATGGATGCCAAGCGCGAAGATCGTCGAAGATCGGGAAACACTTGATCTAGAAGAGGGCGCGCATGACCTTATCATTCACGCACTATCCCTACATTGGGCTGACGACCCGATAGGGCAGTTGGTCCAATGCCGTCATGCGCTGAAGTCCGATGGACTTCTCATCGCGACGCTTTTTGCCGGCCAAACTTTGCATGAGTTGCGCAGCGTTTTAGCTGAGGCTGAGGTTGCGCAAACCGGCGGTTTATCCCCGCGTATTTTACCAATGGGTGAGGTCCGCGATTTGGGTGGGCTTTTACAACGTGCAGGACTCGCGTTGCCGGTTGCAGATATGATGCCGCTGACGGTGACTTACGACACACCGATCCATTTGATGCGTGACTTACGTGCAATGGGGGAAGGCAATGCGATGGATCAACGTCAACGCACACCTACTGGCCGCAAGATATTCGCACAAGCAATGTCGCGCTATGTCGACACGTTCGTGATGGATGATGGCCGCATTCCAGCAACATTTGAGATCGCGACGCTCACCGGATGGGCGCCCTCTGAAAGCCAGCAAAAACCGCTACGGCCCGGTTCAGCAATGACGCGGCTTTCAGACGCACTTGGCACCGATGAGTTGCCCTTAGATCGTTCAGATGATTGACCGTTGCCTAAGAAAAGATAACTAAGTTCGATAAATGAGTTTGAAAACGAGGATGCCAATGTCTGACGCAAGCCCGAATGATACCGCGAAATGCCCTGTTCATGCTCCGGTTGACCATCCCAAAATGAAGCCGGCCAAGGTCGGTGTGCTTTTGGCAAACCTCGGGACACCAGACAGTACAGACTATTGGCCAATGCGTCGGTACCTCAGCGAGTTCCTAAGCGACAAACGCGTGGTCGATTATCCGTCTTGGAAATGGCAGCCAATACTTCAGCTTATCATCCTATCAAAGCGCCCGTTCTCTAGCGGCGCCGCTTACAAAAGCATCTGGAACGAAAAAGCAAATGAATCCCCGCTTTTGACGATCACCAAGCAACAAACCGAAGCAATGAAAGCCAATCTTGCGAAGGTGTATGGTGACGACGTTGTGGTGGATTTCTGTATGCGCTACGGAAATCCGTCAACGGAATCCAAAGTTAAGGAGATGATTGCGGCAGGCTGCCAAAAAATCCTCTTTTTCCCGCTCTATCCACACTACGCTGGCGCAACATCCGCAACTGCCAATGACCAATTCTTTCGCGCATTGATGAAAGAAAAGTGGCAGCCGATTGCCCGTACCGTTGAACCTTATTTCGAAGACGCCGCCTATATCGATGCCCTCGCGCAATCCATCGAGGCTGCCTATGCGAGAGCCGATAAGAAGCCCGAAATCCTCGTGTGTTCGTACCACGGAGTTCCGCAGCGCTATTTGATGGAAGGTGATCCGTACCATTGCCAATGCCAGAAAACGACGCGCTTGCTGAAAGAACGGCTTGGGTGGGGTGACACTCAGATCATTACAACGTTCCAAAGTAAATTTGGACCTGAAGAATGGTTGCAGCCTTACACAGTCGAAGAGGTCGCGCGGCTTGCTGAAAAAGGGAAAACCAACATCGCAGTTTGCGCGCCCGCGTTTTCAGCAGACTGCATTGAGACGTTGGAAGAGATTAACGAAGAAATCAAAGAGAGCTTTGAGCACGCTGGAGGTGAACACTTCACCTATATTCCGTGCCTCAATGACGATGCGGCACATATCGATGCGCTGTCAGGAATCGTGCAGCGAAACCTGCAGGGCTGGCTCGAGTAAACTGGGCGATCCAGAAATCAGATCCCACAAATGAAAAGGCCGCCCCGAAAGGAGCGGCCTTAAACATAGAAAGTACTGAAAGGCTTAGTCAGCCAAAGCAGCAGCAATCAGAGCAACCAAGATCAGTGGAATGATCAGGCCAGCAGAAGAAGAAGATCCAGCTGTTTCTTCCATAACGACAACTGGTGCCATTTCCATTACTGGAGCGGCCATGTTGCCCGCGAAAGATGTGGATGCTGCTGTTGCAAGTACGGCTGCGAGTGCGAATTTTTTCATTTTATTTCTCCAAGTTATTGCCCACGGCAAATTTGTTGAGGTTTAAGCCATGGGCACCCAAGACTTCCCTCTTCACTTGCCAAATCACGAAACAACCCTGAATGCAAAGCCAATTTTGGTTTTCGCGCCTTGCGTCAAGCAAAGTGTCGTCAAATCGGCAACACTTGAGCTCTGACACGCATTATTCCAGAAAGCGCCACAAAATCTGGTCATTATTCAATTCTTAGCGACATAGACAAGGTTGGATTAGGTATATCAGTTGCGAATTTATGGCGAATTTGCCGCGTTCTTATACCAAAGTTGCCTAGTTTACGCTGTATCACGCCGATGTGGGTTTGAAACGTAAGGCCCGAACGGGTATGGCAAATGAAATCGATAAAGGTACTTATATGCTCCGCCGTTCATTCATTCTTGGTTCTATGGCTTTTGGTTTGGCTTCTTGTGGTGGCACGCAGGCCGCAATTGGACCAGATGGCCTTCCAGTTGCGCAGATCTATAGAATAAGCGCACAAGACACTGATAATATTCAATTTCGTGTATTGGACGGGCTGAATGCGTTGCGCCAATCTGCTGGCGTGCAAACAGTCCGATTAAACGCCCAGTTAAACGCGGCGGCTGCAACCCATTCACGCGACATGTCTGTTCAGAACCGTCCTTGGCACTTTGGCTCAGACGGATCTTCACCAATTGATCGCCTGCGTCGCGTTGGCTACGGCGGTGCTTTAACCGGTGAAACGATTTCCGAAACCTATGAAACTGAGCTCGAAACGCTTGGTGCTTGGATGCGCGAACCTAGCACCCGTGCGGTTCTGCTTGATTCCGAGGCGACGGAAATGGGCATCTCTTGGTTTCAAGAAAGTAACGGTAAGATCTGGTGGACATTGGTCTTGGCCAACAGCAACCAAAGCCCAATTATCGCTCAACAGAACGCTGTTCCGCTTCAATAACGCTTAACTATTCAGAAAAATCGGCGTCCCGACGTTTACCATTGCGTAGATGTCTTCCATCTCGCGATCCCGAACAGCGATGCAGCCTGCCGTCCAATCCGCAGTGCTGCGTTTTTCACGCGGAGTGCCGTGGATAAAGATGTCACCCCCTGGCCGGCGCCCAAGTTCACGGGCGCGCGCGCGATCAGCGGCGTTCGGATATGATATACCGATGGAAAGATAGAAACTGCTGTTTGGGTTCTTACGGTCGATAAAATATGCGCCTTCCGGAGTTTTCCCATCACCTTCGGTCTGTTTGTGGCCTTCTGGCGTAAAACCCAACTCAAAATCGTAAGCCTCAAGAACGTCGTTTCCGTTCATCAAGAACATCTGACGTCTCGATTTTTGGACAACAACGCTGGTCACTGGGGGGCCGGTATAAACGCGAAACTTATTTGAACATGCTGTCAGCGCAAAAAGCGCTGCCGCACTGGTAAACATCCTGCGATTCATCATCATACTGCCCTACTCATTCTTTTTTGGGGATGATTAGCGCATTTCCGCCAAAATACCTAGAATTTATAAGAGGCCACTAATCACTTGCGTGTGAAACTACCGACGAGTTCCACATGGGGTGACCATCGGAACTGATCAACGATATCGAGCCACTGCAATGTGAATCCGGCGGCGATCAACGCAGCTGCGTCCCTTGCAAATGTAATCGGATTACAAGAAACCATTGTTACCGCGCCTAAATCTGAAGCGCAGAGCGTTGCTACTTGTGCGTCAGCGCCTGCGCGGGGGGGGTCAAGCACGGCCAAATCAAAGCGATTTAGTTCGTCTGGCTCAAGCGGTCGACGGTATAGATCACGGGTCTCGGTGGTAATTGTCTTCAGGCCTTTGGCATGACGCCATCCGCGATCCAGCGTTTCAAGCATCTCATCGCTGTTCTCAACAGCATGTACTTCGCAGTGTTCCGCCAAAGATATTGAAAACGTCCCCGCTCCAGAAAACAGGTCAATAATACGTTTCGAACCTGTCACAGTGTCCATAACGGCAGAAACCAACGCGTGCTCCCCTTCGCGGGTTGATTGAAGAAACGCACCCGCAGGCGGTGCGACATTGGCCTTTCCAAACACTTGATCAGGCGATTTGCGTGTCACAACGACATCATCGTTCCATGCCAACCGCGCGAGGTTATGCGCCTCGGCCAGCCCGGCGAGTTCAACGCGCAATTGACCCGTCAGCTCGCGTTCAGTTTCAACGAATACATCCAAGCCACCGAGCGTGTCCGTGACAGTCAAGTTGATCTCGGACTTCCGTGAGGCTGCGATAACCGTAAGCGCCTCAAGTGCCGGAAACCCTGCAAGGATCGACGGAAGCAATAGCTGGCAATCAGGAACCTCAATCAGCGCATCGGATCCTTTTGCATGAAACCCAACCATCGCGCCCTTCTTGGTTCTCTTCCCAGATAGGCGTGCACGGCGACGGCTTTGCGCAGGTGATGTGTGAAGGTTACGAAACGGAAACGGCAGGTCGCGTGCGGTCATTGCCCGTTCAACAATCGTCTTCTTCCAATCAGAAACAAAGTCATCCGACGCGTGTTGCATGGCGCAGCCACCGCAGCTTTTGAAATGGCGGCAAGGTGGTTTAACGCGATCTGCGACAGGCGTAATTATCCGCGCAGTGCCATCGGGCTGTGGCTCTACTTCTTCGCCAGGCAATACCCGTTCCAAAAGCGTACCATCCGCCAATTGCCCAAGCCCTGCTTGCGTCAACCGTTCTACTATTTGTGTCATCTATTCCGCCGCATCTGTTTTGTCGTCGAACCCGCCAGACTGACGGTTCCAATATTTTGCATAGGTCCCTGCCCGTTCCAGCAAGTCCTCATGTGTTCCTTCTTCCACAATGCGCCCTTCTTCCAGCACAATTATGCGATCCATGTCAGAAATCGTCGAAAGGCGGTGGGCAATTGCAACAACTGTCTTGCCTTCCATCACGCGACCTAACGCAATTTGGATTGAGGATTCCACTTCAGAATCGAGCGCTGAGGTTGCCTCGTCCAAGACCAAAATCGGAGCGTCTTTCAGCATCGCACGCGCCAAGGCAATGCGTTGGCGTTGCCCACCTGACAGCTTAACACCGCGTTCGCCGAGATGAGCATCGTATCCAGTACGGCCGGCGTTATCTCGCAGGTCCGCAATGAAATCGTGCGCTTCGGCCTTTCGCGCAGCCGCGATCAATTCGTCCTCTGTCGCGTTTGGGCGGCCATAAGTAATGTTGTCGCGCGCTGATCGATTGAACATCGCCGTTTCCTGCGTGACCATTCCGATGTTTTTCCGAAGGCTATCCTGTGTGACGTCACGAACGACCTGCCCGTCGATCAAAACGTCGCCTTCTTCAGGATCATAAAGACGCAGCAAAAGCGCGACGAGCGTCGACTTACCAGCACCGGACGCCCCGACAATACCGAGCTTCTCACCCGCCTTAATCGTCAGATTGATGCCACCAATGCCACCCGTTTCACCTCCGTATTGAAATGACACGTCGCGAAATTCTACTTCCGCTTGGGAAACGGACAAGGGAACCGCGCTTGCCTCGTCCGTCAACTGATGCGGCGGGGTCAATGTCTTCATCCCGTTTTCGACTTCACCGAGGTGGCTAAAGATTCCCATAAGGACGAAGCTTACCCAACCAGTCATCTGGCTCAGCCGAATGGACACAGCCCCAATCGCCGCGAGGTCACCAGGACTAACGCCGCTTTCACGCCAGAACAGCCCAAAACCAACCATCGCGAGTGGTAGGATTCCGGCAAGCGTAATGAGGCCAAAACGAAATAGTGTCGCCAGCTCGCCGAAGTCGAGTGCGCGACTTCGTAGGTCCTGCATTGCGTGTTGCGCAGCATCAGACTCATGCCCCGTTCCAGCAAACAGTTTAACGGTTTTGATATTTGTAATCGTGTCGACCACTTGCCCCGTCAACGTTGCGGCAGCCTCAGCGCGGGCTTTAGATCGTAAGCGGATGCGCGGCAAAAAGAAGCGCAGGAATAAGACGTAGCTTAATAGCCATAAAAGCATGACGGCCAAAAGGCGCACGTCGATTGTTGAAATCAAAATCGCAGTTCCGAACACGGTCGCCAGCGCGAACAAGATCGCGTTCACCGTTTCAATCACGGTTTCGGTAATCGAGCGCCCGACCTGCATTTGCTTTTGCGCAATTCGCCCCGCGAAATCATTGTCAAAGAACGTCACCGCTTGCCCAAGCGTCCATCGGTGCAATCGACCAACAACCAATGTGAACAAGTTCGGCCCCATGACAACCGATTGAAATGACGCCGATAGCCCAAACAGCGCTGGGCGCATGATTATCAATAGGAGAACAGCAAAGATGAGGACCCCAACATTATCAGCTAATGGGTGCCCCGAAACGGCTATGTCAACGACTTGCCCAAGCAGAAACATTGCCAAAACTTCTGACGCCCCTGCGAGCGCCGATACCAGCGCGGCCAATCCAATTATGCGCCAAGCACCTGAAAGCGCCCAAGCGTAAAACCGCGCGAGCGTCGCAGGCGGTGGGCCGTCGGCCTCCATCCGGCTATCAATCAAACCGCCCAGCGTTTGTACTGCACTTTGGTATCTAGTTTTGATCATAAAGCGCCCTTAAATTCGGTCCCGATAAAGCCACCAGATTGACGTTCCCAGAAACCAGCGTACTGGCCCCCTAGAGCGAGAAGTTCTTGGTGGGTTCCGTCTTCTATGATTTTGCCCGCGTCCATCACAACAATCCGATCCATCTTCGCAATTGTCGAAAGACGGTGCGCGATTGCGATAACGGTCTTTCCATCCATCAAATCGGCCAATGTCGCCTGAATCGTCGCCTCAACCTCAGAGTCCAAAGCGGATGTCGCTTCGTCCAACAACAGGATTGGAGCGTCTTTCAGGATTACGCGTGCCAACGTAACGCGCTGACGCTGCCCGCCTGACAACTTAACACCGCGCTCACCGACCTGTGCATCGTACCCTTTGCGGCCTTCGCCATCTTCTAGGTCGAGGATGAAGTCATGAGCTTCCGCTTTCTTAGCGGCCGCAATCATTTCGTCTTCCGACGCGGTTGGATCCCCGTACAAAATGTTGTCGCGTACAGAACGATGCAACAGCGCGCTGTCTTGTTGCACCATACCGATCGCATGGCGCAGCGAGTCTTGGCTAACCATTGAAACATCTTGCCCATCGATTAGGACCCGACCCGCTTCCGCGTCATAAAACCGCAAAAGTAGTTTCACGAGCGTTGATTTTCCCGCACCAGACCGACCGATTAGCCCGACCTTTTCCCCCGCCTTAATATTCAACGAAAGCACATCGATGCCACCCGAAGACCGTCCATAATGGTGGCTCAAGCTCTCAATCTGTAAGCTGCCGCCGGAGATCTCAAGTTCAATTGCGGCATCGGAGTCCGTCAAAGTGATTGGTTGCGCGATCGTCTCCATGCCCTCGGAAATCACTCCAAGGTTTTGGAACAGATTTGTTACCGCCCACATGATCCAGCCTGTCATAGAATTCAGTCGCAATGTCAGCGCCGCTGCCGCAGCAACAATGCCTGCCGTCGCAAATCCGCCGGACCACAACCACAGCGCCCATCCAACGACTGTAACGATCAAGAGGCCATTCAACAGCACCAAGGTCACGTCCATGATCGTATAAAGCCGCATCTCTTTTTGAAATGCCGCACGGGTCGCCTCAATCGCGTCATAGGCGTAGTCAATTTCGTGATCGTGGTGCGCGAATATTTTAACGGAATGGATGTTTGTATAACTGTCGACCACGCGACCTGTAACTTCTGAACGCGCATCTGAAGACGCCTTGGACGCGGGACCCACCCGCAGGATTGTCCAGCGCATCAGCGCACCATACAGAACAAACCAAACCAGCAAGGGCAGCAAAAGTCGAGGATCAGCACCCAGCAAAAGCACGCCCGCTCCGATGATATAGGCCAAAGAAAACGTCACGGCATCAAACACCTGAAATGCTGCTTCGGACGCGGCTGGAGGGGTCTGCATAATGCGGTTCGCAATGCGGCCTGCAAAATCATTTTCGAACCAACCAACCGACTGGCGTAAAACGTGCCGATGGGAACGCCAGCGAACAATTGCCGCGAAGTTGGGTATGATTGATTGATTCAGCAGCGCGACATCGATCACCTGCATCAATGGGCGCAGCGTTAACAAGAACACGCCCATCGCAATGAATTCCCAACCATAGTCAGCCCAGAATGTAACTTCGTTTCCCGGTGCGATCAGATCGACCAAACGGCCCATATAGGAAATCAATCCGATCTCGATAACAGCTACGATCACTGACATAAATCCTGCCGCCCAGAAAACCCGTTTGAACGGGCGCGCATAGGTCATCAGGAACGGCCAGAGGCGCGTTGGAGGAGTGTCGTCCTCAACGTAGTCTTGATATGGATCGACAAGGTTTTCGAAGAAACGGAACACGCGCAGTCTCCTTACATCGCATTCATAGTCCGCTTTAGTTCACAAGAAAACCAGACCCGAAAAGAACGCTAGGGCGACCGCCATTGTACGCATGAAAATTTGCCATTTGGCTGGGTCCGCTAAAAGCGATTTCAGCAAGCTGCCTGCGTAGGTCCAGAACAGGCACACCCCAAGGTTAATGCATGAGAATGCCAACCCAAGCATCATGGCTTGCTCAAATGGCGCGAGCTCGGTCAACAAAGCAGATGCAGATGTCGCGACCGCCCAGATTTTCGGATTTACCCATTGGAAAAGCACTGCTTGGACAAACGTGAAAGGGCGGTCTGTGTCGCGTGCTTGCGCAGGCTTTACGTTCCACAATTTCCACGCCATCCACAAAATCCATGCTGACGCGATGACCATCAGTATGATCCGCAACATTGGAAAAGCGGTGATCAATGTGCCCAGTCCTAGTCCAGTCACAAAAGCAATAATGCCGACCCCAAGGGCAACGCCCAATAGATGCGGCAAGGTCGCACTAAACCCGAAACGTGCTCCGGAAGATGTTAGAAGAATGACGTTCGGGCCAGGAGAAAACAGGCCTAAGAAAACGAAACCCAACAGCGCCATCATGGCAATCTCAGCAACTCATCTTTGGTGGCCGAAAACTTCGACTTTAGCCACACGTCTTCGAGTTGATTTAACCGATCACCGAGCGCTTTGCCTGAATAGGTTGGCATTAAGTCCGCTGCATTGATCGGAAAACTCGCCTCTGCGCCCAACCAAATATCTTCAAGGGCGCTTTCATCAAACGGTTGAAGTAAAGACGCCCAGCGCAACAGCAGACAATGCACTGCAGGCAAGTATCCATGTCTGTACCCAAGCTCGTGTGACGGTGTCGTCTTCCCTGCTTCTTGTTTTACGAGCGCTACTTTCTTTGCGTCCGCCTTAGAAAGTCGCAGACGTTCTTCCACGTCATCACATCCCAACGCGGCAAGCCGTGTAGGAACATCTTTAGGGCGCAGCATGCGGCCTTCAATTGGATACTGTTCTTCAAGGTCGATCAACCGTGCGAGGGTTAATGCGCTGGCACCCGGAAGAATCTGAAGCAGAACGCCTGATTGCTCCATCGCACCGATAACGGGAGCCGCATCAAAGTCGGCAATCAAGCGGGTCATCTCAGCGCCGATGCGTTCGCGTGAAACTTTTTCCAAACCGTCTGCAAGCATTGCGCAGGCTGCGAGTCCGTCTTGGTCAATTCCATTCTTGTAGGTTCCAAGTGTCGCGATGAAGCGGAAGAACCGTAGAATGCGAAGGTAGTCTTCTTGAATCCGTTCAATTGGGTCACCGATGAACCGCACCTTTCGCGCCGCGAGATCAGCGGAGCCGCCAACGAGATCACGCACACAACCTTCACGGTCTGCATAAAACGCATTGATCGTGAAGTCGCGCCGCATCGCATCGTCTTCAAGGTTCTTAGAGAACGCGACAATGGCGTGCCGGCCATCTGTTTCAGCATCTGTCCGGAACGTCGTAATCTCGTACGTTCCGCCGACAGATGGCGCCAATGCAGTTATCGTCCCGTGTTCTGCTCCGGTCGGGATGGCCTTCCAGACGTCGTTTCTGAACTGCAGGCTTTCGATAATTTTAACGGTGTCACCAGGCAAAGCGTCTGTACTCAAATCAACATCGCTTACGGGACGGTTCAGGATGGTATCCCGCACACAACCACCCACGGCGTAAATCTGAAAGCCCGCGTCTTCAAATGCCGCCATGAGTGATTGTAGAATTTCGTTCGTTAGCCATTGTGGCTCTCCAACATGGCGCAGGGTTCCGTCGGTCCGCCAAAGGGATCGTGCTTTGCCTGTCATTGAGCCGCCTCCGCCATTCCGCGCAGGATACGCGCTGTCGCGCCCCAAATGTAATACGGACCGTAAGGTGCCGAGTAATAGTAGCGCTTTTGACCCTGCCAAACGCGACCTTCGATCCGGTAATTCATGGGTGATAGAACATGCGACAAGGGCACGGTGAACGCCTCCTCCACCTCGCCGGGTTCTGGAGTGAACTTAAGCCCTGAAGGAACCATCGCGACAATCGGCGTAATCGAGTAGCTGGTCACCGTTTCATGTGTTGGAAGCGAGCCGAGAACGTTGACCACCGACGGATCGAGCCCAATCTCTTCTTGCGCCTCACGCAACGCGGTGTGTGTCAGATCACGGTCTGTTTCATCCATGCGACCACCTGCAAACGCTATTTGCCCTGCATGGTGTTTTAGATGGGCCGCTCGTTTGGTGAGGATCATTTCACCTGCCTCGGTGATTGCGATCAATACAGCAGCGGGCTTAAGCACTCTGCCTTTTGGCAACACGACTCCAGAATTCAAATCAAAATCAGAAGACTCCTGTCGCACGTTTTCTATCGTGCGGCAGAGAGTATTCTTCAGATCGTCATTACAGGGTTTATGGTTTTGCATCTGGTCCTTCAGTCGCCTCGAACCCCAGCGTGTTCGGCTGGAACACATAGTGCGCACCACAGAACTGGCAGTCTGCTGTAACAGTGCCCTCAACGGTCGTCATATGAGCGATGTCCTTGGCCGAATAGATCGACAACGATTGGCGAACTTTGTCGGGCGAGCATGAACAACCAAAGCTAACTGGCTGCGGGTCAAATACGCGCGGCTCTTCTTCGTGGAACAAACGCACCAACAACTCGGTTGGTTGAACAGTCGGCCCTATCAATTCCAATTCTTCAGCTGTTCGCATCAGCATAGTCGCTCGGTTCCAGTTTTCACCTTCATCATCGTTCATCAGGTCTTCAACTGCGGTTAAGCCATCATCCGAACCGCCATCTGGATTGGCCAGTGGAGACGCCTTAGGCATTGCCTGCAGCATGATACCACCAGCGCGCCACGATTCTGCTCCGCCTGGAACTTGCGCCTTGCCGTAGGTCAACTGGAACGCAGTTGGCAGCTGTTCAGACTGCGCGAAATAGGCTTCGGCGCAGGCTGCCAAAGATCCGCCAGCGATTGGCGTGATTCCCTGATACGGCGTGTTCCCTTCACCCTGATCGATCAAAATCGCAAAGTAACCTTTACCAATCTGCGAAAAACCATCGCCAGTCGGGTCGATCTCGTCTTTATCATAGCTTGCGTAGGCACGGATTCGTGCTGGCTTACCGTCCGCCGTCGGGCCGTAGTAATCCGTAGCGATCAGCCGCGCGGGTCCGTCACCGCGTACTTGCAACGACAATTTCCAACGCAGTTTGATTGTTTGCCCGATCAATGCGGTCAGCAATGCCATTTCGGCCACCAAAGCTTCAACAACTGGCGGATAGTCGTGCTGCGACAATACTTGGTCCAAGACGCCATCAAGACGGGCAACGCGACCCCTAATATCGGAACGGTCGAGCTGGAACGGCAGGACGGTATCATCCCAAGCAATCTTAGACGCATTTGTATTGGCTTTAGTCATTGGGCTTTCCTAACAAGTCGAGGATGGGCATACCGCGTCCATATAGGTGCCACAAGCCATGGGAAAAGGGGCGAAATGAGACGATACGGCGAACGAGTTGACCCAGCTATGCGTTACACGCTGCGGCCTGGGGCATATGTAATCCTTCAAAGAGGACGGAATCTGTTGCTAACCGAGCAGGACGGCGACCGTTTAGAACACCCTGAAATGCAACTTCCCGGTGGCGGAATAGATGCTGGCGAACAGGTTTTGCCCGCGTTGCACCGCGAAGTGATGGAGGAAACCGGTTGGACGATGGACCGTCCCGTGCGCATCGGCGCTTTTAGGCGCTTTGTCTTTATGCCCGATTACGACATGTGGGCCGAAAAAGTTTGCACAATTTACTGGTCTAGGCCCGTTCGTTGTTTGGGTCTCCCAACCGAAGAACTGCACATGCCAGTTTGGGTTCCGATGAACGACGCCCCTGCTCTACTTTCAAACGAAGGTGATGCGGCGTTCGTGGCTAGCTTGCTCTAACACCCAAATCGCGTTAATTCGCCAATAATTCAACTTCAGGAGCGTTCCATGTCTGCACCAAAAAAAGTCGTCCTTGCCTATTCCGGCGGATTGGACACCTCAATTATTTTGAAGTGGCTGCAAACAGAGTATGGCTGCGAAGTCGTCACGTTTACCGCTGACTTAGGTCAAGGCGAAGAACTTGAGCCCGCGCGCCGCAAAGCAATCGACATGGGTATTCCCGAAAAGAACATCTACATCGAAGACGTACGCGAAGAGTTTGTACGCGATTTCGTTTTCCCGATGTTCCGTGCAAACGCCGTCTACGAAGGGCTGTACCTATTGGGCACGTCCATCGCGCGCCCCCTTATTTCAAAGCGTTTGGTTGAGATTGCCGAAGAAGTCGGCGCGGATGCTGTGGCACACGGTGCGACTGGCAAAGGCAATGACCAAGTGCGATTCGAACTGGCGGCCTACGCGCTGAACCCTGACATTAAAGTTATCGCGCCTTGGCGTGAATGGGATTTGTCGTCCCGTACGAAGCTTTTGGAATTCGCTGAAGCACATCAAATTCAAGTTGCGAAAGACAAACGTGGCGAAGCGCCATTCTCAGTTGATGCAAACCTGTTGCACACATCGTCTGAAGGTAAGGTTCTCGAAGACCCAGCTGAAATGGCACCTGATTACGTTTACCAGCGGACCGTTGCACCTGAAGATGCGCCAAATGAAGCGCAATACGTTGATATTGGTTTTGAACGCGGCGACGCGGTTTCCATTGATGGCGTGGCTATGTCGCCAGCTGAAATTCTCACAAAGCTTAATGAGTTAGGTGGCATGCACGGGTGTGGTCGCCTTGACCTTGTTGAAGGTCGCTTCGTAGGCATGAAGTCCCGCGGCATTTACGAAACACCGGGCGGTACACTGTTGCTCGAAGCACACCGCGGTATCGAATCCATCACGCTTGATCGCGGTGCAGCGCACCTGAAAGACGAGCTGATGCCACGTTACGCTGAACTTATTTACAACGGTTTCTGGTACTCGCCTGAACGTGAAATGTTGCAAGCAGCAATCGATAAATCGCAGGAACACGTGACAGGAACTGTGAAGCTGAAACTTTACAAAGGCTCCGCACGTACTGTTGGCCGTTGGTCAGATCACTCACTTTATTCAGAAGCGCACGTGACGTTCGAGGATGATGCCGGTGCTTATGACCAGAAGGATGCGGCAGGTTTCATTCAGCTGAATGCGCTTCGTTTGAAACTTCTGGCGGCACGCGACAAACGTTTAAAATAAAGATCTCATTGATCTCAGTAATTCGGAAGGGCGGCGCCGAGCAAATCGGCAGCCGCCCTTTCTATTTTTGGGAACACCCCTGCGCGCCAACAAAAGCGAAATGTTCCACACGGTAAACAACGCGTGAGCACACGGTCCGGTGAATTGCGCGTAACGGTTCTGGACGCGATGGTTGTGAAAAGGAGAATTTTCATGGCGACGGTACAGCGGAAAATAAAGACAATCGCACTTGGCGCGACAATTGCAGTGGCGACTTTGATGCAAGCAGGCAAAGTTGAAGCGCGCGACATGCAGACGATTACCGTAGCTGGTGGTTGTTTTTGGTGTGTGGAAAGTGATTTCGAGAAAGTACGCGGCGTGAGTGAGGTAACGTCCGGCTACACAGGTGGCACGACTGCGAACCCGACCTATCGTCAGGTTACAGGTGGCGGAACAGGCCATTACGAAGCTGTTGAAATTCGTTTTGATGCTGACCAGGTTTCGGAACGTCAGATTTATGATCTGTTCTTCCGATCTGTCGATCCAACCGATGCGGGAGGACAATTTTGCGACCGTGGGGATAGTTACCGTACGGCCATTTTCGTCTCTAACACTGGGCAACAGCAGGCAGCTCAAGCAGCTTTGGCGGCAGCACAATCAGAACTAGGGCGACAAATTGTAACGCCAATTCTCGCAGCATCTACGTTTTACGATGCAGAAGAATATCATCAGGATTACTACAAGGGCCAAAGCCGCGTAGTTACGCGCGGAGGTATTAAGACCGAAGCCGAAGCATATGCATTTTATCGCGAAGCTTGTGGGCGCGATGCCCGTGTTGAGCAGCTTTGGGGCAGTAACGCGCCGTTTATCAACCACTAAACGCGCGAACGTCCGCGAGTGATGGAATGACATCGGCGGTACCGTGACGCGTAACCATGATCGCGGCTGCTTTGGCAGCGGTTTGCATCGCCTGCAGTATGGGCTGGCCGCGATCTAGCCCAGCGATCACGTAACCGGTGAACGTGTCGCCCGCACCTGTCGTATCAACGGGCGTAACTTTATGAGACGGAACATGGGTCTCACCCCGAGCCCCGAACCATGTTGCGCCCTTCGAGCCGAGTGTAACGATAACGTCCTTAACAGGAAGATCTGCAGGACCTTGGCCCGTTGCCGCTTTCAATTGCTCTGCTTCGACTTCGTTCAAGATCAGAAAATCAAGGTAACGGAGCATCTGTGATGTTACGTCTGCATCGAAAGGCGCAGCTGCGTATGCCACGTTGAGGCCCGTTTCTTTAGCAAACTTCGCGCCCTCAATTTGCAAGTTCACTTCGTTCTGCGTGAAGAACCAGTCACCTGTTTTAGCATTTGTTAGAGACTGAAGTAGAGTCTTTTCAGGGATCGCGCGATTGGCGCCAGGATAGACGACAATGCCGTTTTCACCGTCCTCGGCAACGAATATCATCGCATGTGCCGTTTCTGTTTCAACTGTCGAGATGGTCCGTGTGTCTACACCGTATTCGGTAAGCCGGTCGATCGCCCAGCGCCCATCCCCACCAACCGCACCGATGTGGCAGACATGCGATCCGGCTCGTGCGGCGGCAACTGACATATTCGCGCCCTTGCCTCCTAAGAAAAAATCTCGCGAAGACGCATCAAGCGTTTCCCCTGGCGCAGGGATATGCGGGACCGAATAAACAAAGTCTGCGTTGATACCCCCTAGGTTCCAGATCGTCATCGGCTACTTCGATGTACTTGAGGCAAGGACTGCCATGTTCAGAATGTCATTGACGGTAGCCCCGGTTGAGCAAATCTGGATCGGCTTATCAATGCCCGCGAGGATCGGACCGATCACCGTTGCACCCGCCATTTCCTGCATCAACTTTACGGAAATGGATGCAGAGTGGCGCGCTGGAACTACGAGAATATTTGCAGGCCCGGTTAAGCGTGAGAATGGATAAGCCTCTTGTGCTTTGGTGTTCAAAGCGACGTCGACTGTCATCTCACCCTCGTATTCGAAATCCACGCCGCGTTTATCTAGAACCGCAGGAGCCATGTGCATCTTTTCCGCACGCTCGGAGACCGGATAACCGAATGTCGAGAATGAGATAAACGCAACTCGGGGTTCCAATCCAAGACGACGTGCAACGTAGGCGCCCTGTTCTGCGATGTCTGCCAGATCATTTTCGTCAGGCCATTCGTGCACCAATGTATCGGCGATGAGAACGATGCGGCCCTTGCTAAGTACCGCGGTGACACCTGCGACGCCATCATGGGGGCTCGCATCGAATACATGGTTGATTTGTTCAAGAACATGCGCCGACTTTCTGGTCGCGCCAGTCACCATGCCGTCGGCATGACCGTGGGCCAGCATGAGCGCCGCAAACACGTGGCGATCGCGCGAGGCCATGCGGTGAATATCACTCCGGTCATGGCCTTTGCGTTGGAGGCGTTCGTATAAAAATTCTTTATAGTTCTCGAGGTGCGATGTGTTGGCCGCGTTCACAACACGCAATTCACGCACCGCATCGCCAAGACCAGCGGCGGTGAGTTTTGCCTTCACATCATCCTCACGCCCGACCACGAGCGCACGCCCAAAGCCGGAGCGCTGATACTGCACAGCGGCACGCAAGATTCGCGGGTCATCCCCTTCGGCAAAGACGATTGTATGTTGGTTGGCCCGCGCGCGCGCGTTGATCCCGCGAAGGATTGAGGCCGTTGGATCCATGCGTGTTTTTAGGGATTCTTCGTAACCTTCAACATCAACAATCGGACGACGGGCAACGCCTGTGTCCATACCCGCACGCGCAACAGCCGGTGGGATGACATGGATAAGACGTGGGTCGAACGGTGTCGGAATAATGTAGTCACGACCAAACGTAAGCTTGCGACCATAGGCAACGGCGACCTCATCGGGTACGTCTTCACGGGCAAGCTGGGCAAGGGCACGCGCACAAGCGATTTTCATTTCGTCATTGATGGCACGCGCATGAATGTCGAGTGCTCCACGGAACAAATAGGGGAACCCAAGGACGTTGTTCACTTGGTTTGGATAGTCACTACGACCCGTTGCAACGATAGCATCAACACGAACAGCGTGCGCTTCTTCCGGCGTGATTTCTGGATCAGGGTTTGCCATCGCGAAGATCACAGGATTATCTGCCATGTCCTCAACCATTTCTGGAGTAACGGCACCTTTTGCTGAAACACCTAGAAAGACATCAGCGCCTTTCATTGCGTCTTCGAGGGTACGAAGATCAGTCTTAATTGCATGTGCTGATTTCCACTGGTTCATCCCATCGGTACGACCTTGGTAGATCACACCTTTAGTATCACACACGACACAATGTTCGTGCTTGGCACCCATGGATTTCAGCAGCTCAATACAAGCGATCCCTGCGGCCCCTGCCCCATTCAGAACGATTTTCACGTCTTCGATTTTTTTACCGGAAATGTGCAGAGCGTTAATCAAACCCGCAGCACAGATAACGGCTGTGCCGTGCTGGTCATCATGAAAGACTGGTATGTCCATTTCTTCCTTGAGGCGCTGTTCGATGATGAAACATTCGGGCGCTTTGATGTCCTCAAGATTGATGCCACCAAAGGTCGGACCCATCAGTTTAACGGCCGCGCAGAACGCGTCTGGGTCTTCGGTATCAAGTTCAATGTCGATCGAGTTCACGTCAGCAAAACGTTTGAACAGAACCGCCTTACCTTCCATCACCGGCTTGGAACCCAATGCTCCCAGATTGCCAAGGCCAAGGACCGCTGTACCGTTTGAAATTACAGCGACGAGGTTACCCTTGTTGGTGTAATCATAGGCAAGCTCTGGGTTCTCTGCGATTTCTTCGCACGGCACCGCAACACCAGGAGAATAAGCAAGAGACAGGTCGCGCTGCGTTGTCATCGGCACCGTCGCTTGAATTTCCCACTTCCCCGGAGTCGGGTCTAAGTGGAATGCCAATGCGTCTTCGCGTGTGATCCGATTGTCTGCCATGTTTCTCTCCCTTAAGTCAGGTCTTGATAAGGGTGGGGCATTGACCAAGCAATGGTCCGTTTTAGCACTTTCGTCGCTAACATTGGACCAGTAAGTTGCACAAAGCAGATCCGGGGGGATTTATGAGCGGCACAGTCACGCCAATGATGGCGCAGTTTCTAGAAATCAAGGCGGACCATCCGGACGCATTGCTGTTTTATCGGATGGGCGATTTCTATGAGCTGTTCTTTGACGACGCTGTTGTGGCAGCCGGTGCGTTGGATATCACGCTAACCAAACGCGGCAAACACCTCGGTGAGGACATCGCCATGTGTGGCGTTCCGCATCACGCGGCTGAGGGGTATTTTCTGACACTTATTCGCAAGGGGCATCGTGTTGCAGTTTGCGAACAGTTGGAAAGCCCAGCAGAGGCGAAAAAGCGTGGGTATAAGGCAGTCGTGAAACGGGGAGTTACGCGTGTTGTGACGCCTGGAACGCTGACCGAGGATTCACTTCTTGATGCGCGGCGTCACAATTTTCTTGCGGCTTATGCAAATGTGCGTGGGGCAGGGGCGTTGGCGTGGGTCGATATTTCAACCGGGGCGTTTTCAGTATTGATGTGCGACGAAGCTAAGCTCGGGCCTGAATTGGCGCGGTTGAGCCCGAAGGAAGTTCTGATTTCGGAAGCTAGCGAGGGTGATTTCACAACAATTATCGCAGACGCAGGTGCTGCGGTGACTGTTTTGGGTAATGCAGCGTTTGACAGCACAAATGGAGAAAAGCGCCTGAATAGTCTCTATTCGGTCAAGTCCTTGGAAGGCTTTGGCACCTTTGAACGCGCAGAAGTTGCGGCAATGGCCGCGGTGGTTGAGTACCTCGATATTACGCAAAAGGGAAAGCTGCCGCTGCTTCGTCCGCCCATGCGTGAAAAACGTGAAGCGGCGATGCAGATCGATGCGTCTACGCGTAAATCGTTGGAATTGACGCACGGTATGAACGGTGGTCGCGCTGGATCGCTTTTGTCTGTGATTGATAAAACGCAGACTGCGGGTGGGGCGCGCCTTTTGGAACGACGATTGTCTTCGCCCTCTCGCGATCTGTCTGAAATCAATGCGCGGCAAGATGCTGTCGCGTTCTGCTTGGAAAAGGGCGACGTTGCTGCGCTGCTTGAGGACAAGTTGCGTGAGGTTCCTGATTTGGACCGTGCATTATCGCGACTTTCACTTGAACGTGGTGGCCCGCGTGACATGACTGCAATCAGAAGTGCAATCTCACAGGCTAGATTGATCGCTGATGCGCTGCCAATGGACATGCCTGAGGCTTTGGCAAAGGCAGCGCAAGACCTGATAGGACAAGAACCGCTTTTAGAACTGCTGGATGACGCATTGATTGCCGAGCCACCATTGCTGTCCCGTGACGGTGGTTTCATTGCGACTGGATACGATGCTGAATTGGATGAGTTCCGTGCGCTGCGGGATGAAGGCCGTTCGGTTATTGCGGCCTTGCAAAGCCGTTACGCTGAGCAAACTGAAATTTCCGGCCTGAAAGTTAAACACAACAACGTGCTTGGCTATTTTGTTGAAGTCACAGCGACCCATTCTGCCAAGATGCTTGCCGCGCCTTTGTCTGAGACATTCATTCATCGCCAAACGACTGCGAACCAAGTTCGATTTACAACTGTTGAGCTTTCTGAGCTGGAGACGCGCATTTTGAACGCTGGCGGGCGGTGCTTAGAAATCGAAAAGCGTCACTATTCGCGCCTAAGTGCGTCAATTATTGACCAAGCGCCGAACTTGTTTGTCTTGGCGCGCGCGCTCTCGGAATTTGATCTTAACGCTGCTTTGGCGCGATTGGCACGGGAGGAAGGGTGGACACGACCAAGCATGACGTCGGAGCGCGAGTTTCTAATCACAGGTGGTCGCCACCCTGTTGTTGAAGCCGCGCTAAAACCGTCTGGAACGCAATTTGTCGCGAATGATTGTAATCTGAGCGAAGAATCCATTTGGCTTCTGACGGGGCCGAACATGGCAGGTAAGTCGACCTACCTAAGGCAAAACGCATTGGTTGCGGTACTTGCACAGATAGGAGCGTTTGTTCCGGCGAAAAGCGCGACGATTGGCGTCGTAAGCCAAATTTTCAGCCGCGTTGGGGCGTCTGATGATCTGAGTAAGGGACAATCCACGTTTATGGTGGAGATGGTGGAGACCGCTGCAATCCTGAACCAAGCGGATGACCGTGCATTGGTTATTCTGGATGAAATCGGTCGCGGGACTGCGACCTATGATGGCTTGTCGATTGCTTGGGCAACTTTGGAACATTTACACGACGTTAATCGGTGCCGCGCTTTGTTTGCGACCCATTATCACGAGATGACAAGTCTATCAGACAAGTTGGACACTGTGGCGAATGCGACCGTGACCGTCAAAGAATGGGACGGGGACGTGATTTTCCTCCACGAAGTGAAACGTGGAACAGCGGATCGTTCGTATGGTGTTCAGGTCGCGCGCCTTGCTGGGCTTCCAGCGAAGGTCGTCGCGCGGGCAAAGGTTGTTCTTGAAGCCTTGGAGAAGGGTGAGCGCGAGGGAAAGCAGAAGGCCGTGATCGACGATCTACCGCTGTTCAACGCAACACCTGCACCCGCGCCACAAAAAACCGCGCCGTCCGAAGTGGAGGCGCGGTTAAAGGATATTCTGCCCGATGATCTGTCGCCAAAAGAGGCGCTTGATCTGATCTATGAGCTGCGTGGTTTGGTTAAGACTTCGGAGTAGAAGAAACGCCAACCTGAGCAGGGCGCAAAAGGCGATCATGCAGCATGAAGCCAGTCGATGCGACCTGGATAATATCGCCAGCTTGCGTGCCGGGCAGGGGTGCTTCGAACATTGCCTCATGGATATGTGCATCGAATTTTTCGCCAACTTCCGCGACGATTGGGTCGATACCGTGCTTTTTGAACACGCCAATCAACGCGCGCATTGTGAGTTCAACACCTTCCAGAAGTGCTTTGTCGCCCTCTTTGCCGTCTTCTTTGGCCATTTGAAGTGCACGTTCCAAGTTGTCGTAAACCGGAAGCAGATCACGCGCCAAGCGCGAGCCGCCATAGTTCTCAGCTTCGCGCCGATCACGATCCGAGCGCTTACGGGAGTTTTCAACATCGGCAAGGGCGCGCATGTAGGCGTCTTTGAGTTCTGAAATCTCTGACTTCAGGGCGACGATGTTGTCGTCTTCCTCAGCCATTTCATCCAATGTCATTTCGTCTTCAGGGCCACCAAGCGGGTCCGCCATGATGTCGTCGAGGAATTGGTTTTCGTTGTCGTTCTCAGCCATATCTTACGTCCCTTATCCGCGATCAGAGATCAGAGATCAGTTTCCCGACCAACTGCGCGGTGTAATCCACGATGGGCACAATGCGCCCGTAGTTTAGGCGCGTGGGTCCAATGACCCCGACCGCGCCCACAATCTTACGATCAGCGTTCATATAGGGAGAAACCACCAAAGAGGAACCCGAAAGTGAGAAAAGTTTATTCTCAGACCCAATGAAAATGCGCACGCCTTCGCCAGTATCCGTCAATTCAAGGAAATCAGCGATGTCACGCTTGCGTTCGAGGTCGTCAAACAACGTGCGGATGCGGTCGAGGTCTTCGGTATCTTCGTCAGAAATCAGGTTCCCACGACCGCGCACGATCAATCGTTCAGTTGATTCGCCTTTGTTTTCCCACATAGCGGCACCTGAATCGATGAGCTCACGCGCAAGCACATCGATTTCCTGACGCCGTGCGTTCACTTCGCGGGTAATTGCAGCGCCAAGCTCTGAAAGTGAACGGCCCTCTGCCACGGCGTTAATAAAATTTGTAGCTTCGCGCATCGAGGAGGGGGTTTGGCCAGGTGGCGGCGTAAACACGCGGTTTTCAACATGTCCATCAGCGAACACCAAAACAACAAGAGCGCGATCAGCTGCAAGGCTTACAAACTCGACATGTTTGATAGGCGCTTCTTCGTGTTTTGGCGTAAGAACGAGGCTCGCGCCATGCGTAACACCTGACAGAGCAGACCCAACCCGGTCGAGAAGGGTGCCGACATCATCATCGTTGTCACCCATCGTTTGATCAATCTTGGCACGATCCGTGCCATTCAGATCGCCGACTTCGAGGATGCCATCGACAAACATCCGCAGACCTTGCTGCGTTGGAATCCGGCCAGCACTGATGTGCGGGCTTCCGATAAGGCCCAGATCCTCTAAGCCGGCCATAACGTTTCGAATTGTCGCAGCGCTTACTTGTTCGGTTAAGTTGCGCGTTAGCGTTCGTGAACCGACGGGCGAACCCGTTTCCAGATATCCCTCTACGACACGACGAAACACCTCACGCGAGCGAGCATTCATTTCATCAAGTTTTGGAGTTTGATCAGTCATTCATCCATACCGCTAAGCGTCGACAGTTATGAACGAGCCTCGCGAAAGGTCAATCGGGGTTGGAATTTTGTGAGGGGGCGCGTAACCCTTGGGAAACTTCTGAAAGGACATGCGATGCGCCCCTCTGGACGACAGATTGATGAAATGCGGACAATTTCGATTGAGACAGGGGTAACCCGTCATGCCGAAGGGTCTTGTCTGATCAAGTGTGGCGATACGCATGTGCTTTGTACCGCATCTATCGACGAACGCGTTCCACCTTTTCTTAAGAACTCTGGTCTTGGTTGGGTGACTGCAGAGTACGGAATGCTGCCACGCGCCACAAACACGCGGATGCGCCGTGAAGCGAAGAACGGGCAGAGCGGTCGAACACAAGAAATTCAGCGGTTGATTGGTCGTTCTTTACGCGCAGGTGTTGACCGCGTCGCACTGGGCGAACGCCAGATTGTAGTCGACTGTGATGTCATTCAGGCGGACGGTGGTACGCGCTGTGCATCCATCACGGGTGGATGGGTTGCGTTGAAGTTAGCTGTTCAGAAATTGATGAAGGCCGGCGACGTTGTATCAGACCCACTTCTTGTTCCAGTCGCTGCTGTTTCGTGTGGTGTTTATGCTGGCCAGTCTGTTCTTGATCTCGACTACCCTGAAGACTCCGAAGCGGGTGTCGATGGAAACTTCGTGCTGACCGGCGACAAGCTTATTGAAATTCAAATGTCTGCAGAAGGTTCGACGTTCACACGGGATCAGATGAACGCCATGATGGACTTGGCTGACAAGGGCATCGCAGAACTTACTGCCGCTCAGCTCGCGGCGGTTGGGTAATGAGAAAGTTCGAAGGAACAGAGCTTCTGATCGCGACCCATAATCATGGTAAGCTCGAAGAGATGGCAGATTTACTGTCTCCATTCGGCGTCGCTGTTTCGTCGAACGCTGACCACGGATTGCCGGAACCAGAAGAAACAGAAACGACATTCGTTGGAAATGCCCGCATTAAAGCGCACGCCGCTGTAAAGGCTACCGGCTTACCCGCTCTGTCAGATGACAGCGGAATTACGGTTGACGGATTAGACGGCGCGCCTGGTGTTTACACGGCTGATTGGGCGGAAACTCCGAATGGTCGCGATTTCATTAAGGCAATGACGCGCACGTGGGATGAGTTGGAAACACGCAATGCTCCGGAACCACGTTTGGCGCAGTTCCGATGTTGTTTGGTTCTTGCTTGGCCCGACGGCCACGATGAAGTTTTTGAAGGCGTTATGGCTGGCCGTTTGGTTTGGCCAATGCGCGGCGACCAAGGGCATGGTTACGATCCGATTTTCCAACCGGAAGGTTATACTCAGACGTTTGGTGAAATGGATCGTTGGGAAAAGAACAAAATCAGCCACCGTGCAGATGCCTTTGCAAAATTGATCGATGGTTGTTTTGCCTGAAGCATGGCGCGATGGTGGCTTTGGCCTTTATGTGCACTGGCCCTTTTGCCAAGCTAAGTGCCCATATTGCGATTTTAATTCGCATGTAGTCGCGTCGATTGACCAATCCCGATGGGCGGCCGCTTTTGAGAGTGAGATCGACCGCCTCGCCGCAATGACGCCAGACCGCGTTCTAAACTCGGTGTTTTTTGGCGGCGGAACCCCGAGCCTAATGGACGTCGAAACCATCGATCGAATTTTGAACAGGGTTCGCAACTCTTGGCGCTTAGCGAATGATATTGAGGTTACGCTTGAAGCAAACCCAACTTCCATCGAGGCGGGCCGATTTGCTGGCTATCAAAAGGCTGGCGTTAACCGCGTTTCAGTTGGCGTGCAGGCTCTGAATGATCGGGATTTAAAGTCGCTTGGCCGACTTCATTCCGCGACTGAGGCTTTGGAGGCGGTTGATATCGCCCGCTCAACCTTTGAGCGCGTTAGCTTCGATCTTATCTATGCCCGCCAAAACCAAACAGCAGAACAATGGCAGGCCGAGCTTGATCGTGCACTCTCCTTCGATCCCGACCATCTATCGCTCTACCAGTTAACAATTGAAGACGGCACTGCGTTCGGTGATCGCTTAAAACGAGGTTTGTTAAAGGGCTTACCAAATGAAGACGTCGGCGCTGACATGTGGGATATCACTCAAACGACCTGCGAAAATGCCGGATTACCCGCCTACGAAGTGTCTAACCATGCCAAAAGGGATCAAGAGAGTAGGCACAACTTGATCTACTGGCGGTCTGGCGATTGGGCGGGGATTGGGCCCGGTGCGCACGGAAGATTGACCTTGGACGGTGTACGCTATGAAACGGTTTGTGCAAAAAGTCCCGGTATCTGGATCGAACACGTTGAAACCGGCACGATTAGCAGGAATTTTACCTCGTCGCTCAATAACTCGGACGTAATTGAAGAGCGTGTTCTTATGGGTCTCAGAATGGCGGAAGGAATTGAACTTCCATCAAGTTGGATTTCCGAAAATAGTTTAAAAATCAATTACTTAGTAGAAATCGGGCACCTGGAGATCGAAGGCGCCCACCTCACGGTTACGCAAAGCGGGCGACCGGTTTTGAATGCTCTAATTGCCCACCTATTGGGGTCCTAGCCCCCGGAAAGCAGCTTCAGCAAATCGTCCAACTGTTCGAGATCACGATAACTCAGGGTCACCTGACCGGTTTCTTTGCCTTCAGTGTGGTTAATGCTGACCTTCATCCCGAGTTGAGCAGCTAGATCCTTCTCAATCTGGACTGTGTCCGCATCTTTCGAGACTGTTTTTGCGCGAATCGCCCTTTTCGGCGTCGCTTTTGATGCTTTCGAGAGTTTCTCTGCATCTCGAACCGAGAGTCTATTCTTAACGATTTGAACCGCAAGACTGTCCGCATCTGGATGGCCGACAAGTGTCCGTGCGTGGCCGGCGGAAAGCATTCCGTCCTGAAGGAGCGTTTGAACTGTGTCGGGAAGTGTCAAAAGGCGAACTGAGTTTGCGATATGGCTTCTACTTTTACTGAGCGCTTTTCCCATTTCTTCTTGGGTACGCCCAAACTTCTCCATGAGCTGCTTATATCCAGCTGCTTCATCAATTGCGTTCAGATCTGAACGTTGGATATTCTCGATGATAGCAACTTCGAGCACTTCAACATCGGTGAAGTCCCTTATGATTACAGGAACTTCGTGCAGTTTAGCACGCTGTGCCGCCCGCCAACGACGTTCACCGGCGACAATTTCATATTCGCCATTCTTGCTCGCTTTTCTCCGAACGATTAGCGGCTGAATTATCCCCTTTTCTGCAATCGATGCTGTGAGATCACTCATCGCTTGGTCGTCAAACGTACGCCGGGGTTGGTCAGGGTTTGGATAAATTTGATCAACAGGCAATGTACGTTCGGTATGGGACGGCACTTCTTTCACGCCTGCTGTCGGCCCGTTTACGTCGGACATCAACGCGGACAAGCCGCGCCCAAGTCCGCGGTTCGGTGTTTTGGGTGTGCTCATGATGCTCTCCGAGTTTTAGGGTTACTTTCTCGTGATATGATTTCTTCGGCTAGTGCGAGATAGGCATGTGACCCCTTAGACGTTGGATCGTAATCGATAATTGGAAGCGCAAAAGATGGCGCCTCGCTCAACCTAACGTTCCGTGGAATTACAGTCCTAAATACCAGTTCGCCAAGATTATCCCGTGCATCGGCCTCTACCTGTTGGCAAAGATTATTGCGTTTGTCGTACATTGTGAGGGCGATCCCTTCAATACGTAGCGCTGAATTTGCCGTTTGCCGGATATCTCGAATGGTCAACATAAGTTGCGAAAGCCCCTCCAAAGCAAAGAACTCGCTTTGCAAAGGGACCACGACTGAATCAGAGGCAATCATCGCGTTTACCGTCAATATATTGAGAGAAGGAGGGCAATCTATCAATATATAGTCTAGATTCAGCGCATCAATATCGGGCTGATGAAGAGCATCGTGCAGCATGTAGCTTCGTTTTTCATTCGCCATCAGATTGATATCGGCCGAGCTCAAGTCAGTCGTCGCCGGGATGATTGACAGGTTCTCAACGGTAGTAGGCATCGCTGCTTCTGTTGGAAGCGCATCTCCTGTCAAAAGCTCATATGTAGTTTCAATGCGATCCGCGAGTTCAATTCCAAGACCGGTCGAGGCATTTCCTTGTGGATCAAGATCGATCAATAGAACGCGGCGCCCAGAACGGGCAAGGGCGGCACCTAGGTTAATGGTCGTTGTGGTTTTTCCAACACCGCCCTTTTGGTTCGCGATCGAAATAATCTTGGGGTTCGTAGTGCGACTAAGATTCACGGCGGTATATCCTTGAGACTTCGAGAATTCGTGATTCTGGACTGGTTAGGCTTGCATGGGTCATTACATCAAACTGCCAACCTTGGCTCGCTTGGTCCAGATCTTGCTGAAAACGCGCACCCTTAGGCAAGATCGCTTGCCCTTCTGGTTTCAGGTACTTCACAGCATACGTTAATAGTTCAGGCAATGCCGCGAGCGCACGGGCACTCATTACGTCAAAATTGCTTAGATCAGTCTTTTCGATTCGCTTATTGACCACCACCAAGTTCAAATCAAGCTCGCGCTTCGCTGTGTTTAAGAACAAGCACTTACGCTGATCGCTTTCTACAAGCGTGATCGGCCGTCTTTCCTGATCAAGAACAGCAACGACTAGTGCGGGGAGACCCCCGCCGCTTCCCAGATCAACCCAATTCTTCCAGTCTGAACGTGCGATTTGATAGATCTGTGCACTATCAACTATATGTCGTTCCCAAATTTCGGGAATGCTACTTGGAGAAATAAGATTGATGGACTTTGTCCACTTGGTTATCAAAGCGCTCAATTGCTCAAGCCTTTGGAATGTTTCACGTGAAACACTCTTTCCGCCAACTAGGATATTCTCACTACTCATGATGCTACCGTCTTTAGTTGGCGTTTCTTGATTTCGGCGGCAACTAGCATCAGTGCGGCAGGGGTAATGCCATCAATTCTCGACGCTTGGGCCAGGTTATCAGGTAACGCCGCGACTAATTTCGCCTTCAACTCATTAGAAAGCCCGGGGATAGCAGAGTAATCTAGATCATTTGGAATCAGTTTTTCACGGTCTCGATTCAATGCCTCAATGTCTCGTACTTGCCGTTCAACATAGTGCGAGTAGAGAGCATCTCTTTCAAGTTGGGTTGCTATTTCCGGTTCTATTTCAGTAAGTTGGCCTTCAATTGAGACCAAACCTCCAACAGTTGTTCCGGCAATACTTAAAGCATCCAACAAGGTACGCTTCGGTCCATCAACTCCTACCTTAACTCCCGCCTCGTTCAAGGATCGAGACGACGAGGAAATCGAGCCCAGAAGATTACGACCTGCCTCAAGTGCTTCATTCTTCTCGCTAAAGCTGGCCCACCGTTCTTCTTCAACAAAACCACCAGTATGACCGAACTCGGTTAACCGTTGGTCCGCATTGTCTGCTCGAAGTGAAAGTCGAAACTCAGCGCGTGAGGTAAACATTCGATATGGCTCTGTTACACCACGAACTGTCAGGTCGTCCACCATCACGCCGATGTAAGAAGTGGATCGGTCAAACAAAACCGGCGCCGTATCCATCGCTTTGGCCGCCGCATTCAAACCGGCAACCAAACCCTGTCCAGCCGCCTCTTCATAACCGGTTGTTCCATTTATCTGCCCCGCTAAGAAAAGGCCCGGTAGGGTTTTCAGCTCTAACTGGGAACTAAGGCTTCGCGGGTCGATATAGTCATACTCAATTGCATAACCTGGTTGCAAAATCTTAGCGTTTTCGAGCCCAACGATTGAGTGAACATAGTCTTCTTGAACGTCCATAGGCAAGGACGTCGAAATACCGTTAGGATAAATTGTGTGTCCAGTCAGGCTTTCCGGCTCAAGGAAAATCTGATGCGCGTCTTTGTCCGCAAATCTGACAACCTTATCTTCAATTGAGGGGCAGTACCGTGGACCTACTCCATCGATGTGACCGCCGTACATGGCCGAGCGAGAGAGGTTTTTCTCAATAATGTCATGGGTTTGTAAATTAGTGTGCGTAATGCCACAGGCAATTTGTTTTGCGAATGGAGCACTGTGCATGAACGAAAAAAGCTCGGGCTTTTCATCGGCATCCTGAGTTTCGAGTCCCTCCCAAGCAATGGTCCGACCATCCAATCTTGGTGGAGTCCCAGTTTTAAGGCGACCCATTGGTAAATCGTAAGTTGCCAGTCGTTCAGCGAGAGCGATCGACGGAGCGTCTCCCATTCGACCTCCAGAATGAGAAACGTCGCCTATATGTATGACCCCGCGCAAAAATGTACCGGAGGTTAAAACGACGGCCTTTGCGAAAACGTTAGAACCGTCTGCTAGCTTAACCCCATTTACTTTTCCGGCTTCTAAAGAGAGATCAACGACCTCACCTTCTAGAACATCAAGATTCGACCGTTTCTCGGTAAGTTCCTGAACCCCGTTCCGATACAACACGCGGTCAGCTTGCGTACGTGGTCCTTGAACTGCTGGGCCTTTTTTACGGTTCAGTAGTCGATATTGGATACCTGCATAATCGGCGGCTTTTCCCATAATGCCGTCTAGAGCATCGATTTCCCGAACCAAATGACCCTTTCCTAGCCCACCAATAGCCGGGTTGCAGGACATTACGCCCAGATCAGCCTTCCTTAACGTAACAAGTAACGTTTTAGCTCCAAAACGTGTCGACGCGTGGGCTGCCTCGCAACCTGCATGCCCTCCACCGACAATGACAACATCATACGTATGTTTCACGTGAAACAATCCTTACTTGCCGATGCAAAAACTTGAGAAGATCTCACCTAACACGTTCTCTACATCAACGCGACCGATCAGGCTATCCAAAGCACGAATAGAAGTACGTAAGTCCTCGGCCAACAAATCGACGGGAAAATGGCCATCTTCAAGGCCCGTCATTACAGCCTGCAACGCAGAAGCAGCCGTTTCTAATGCAATTTGATGCCGCGTACGCGTCGCTACACCTGCACCAGCCACTTGATCCTGCAGATAGGCGGACACTTGATTCAAAAGCCGATCAACACCCAAACCTGTCACACCTGAAATTGCGTTCTCAAACTCAGACTCTGACAAGTCTGCTTTTGATTTCAAATAGATATCCAATCCCTCGTCACTCGCGGGGGCCTGATTGAGCTCTCCAACAAGCAAATGCACTCGAACGTCGGCAGCTTGGGCGCGTGCAATACCGCGTTCGATACCGATACCTTCTAGAACGTCATCGGAATCCCTTAGTCCAGCGGTATCAAGAACAGTAACCGGCAACCCATCAAGATCCATCCGGACTTCTATCACGTCGCGGGTAGTCCCAGCTATATCAGACGTAATAGCTGCCTCGCGGCCAGCTAGCCTATTCAATAGCGTAGATTTTCCGGAATTTGGCGGCCCTACCAGCGCCACTTCAAAACCATCTCTTACACGTTCACGTACACGCACGCCTGCGGCCTCATGGGAAACTTGTTCGTAAACAACACCGACGAGCTCATTCACCTCGGGATAAACGTCAACTGGTACGTCCTCATCAACGAAATCAATGGTCGCTTCCAAAAGCGCTGCGGCCCGTACCAACTTAACGCGCCATCCATCAGCCAGTTCACCTAGCGCGCCGTTGAATACACGCACTGCTTGGCGCCTTTGGCTTTCTGTTTCGGCGTCAATTAGGTCGGCAAGGCCTTCAACCTGAGCTAGATCAAGCATTCCATTGTCCATCGCGCGACGCGTAAACTCGCCAGCTTCGGCCAATCGAAGACCGATGCTCTTAAGCCTACCGAGAACCGCGGAAACAATTGCCGGAGAACCGTGTGTCTGGAGCTCAACAACCTGCTCGCCGGTAAAACTTCGGCCATTACCAAAGCTGATCGCAAAAGCCTGATCAATAAGGCTTCCGTCTTGCGCTATTAACTTCACAAGCTTGCGATCATGCTCACCAATTTCGGCACCCATTTCCGCACAACTTCGCAATGAGTCAGGCCCAGAAATTCGGATAATCGAAACACCTGCTTTACCAGCTGCCGATGCAAGTGCGTAAATCGTATCCATATTCGTTAACCCATTGTATTAAAACAATAGTTACGTGTTCATAGAGTCGAAGAAGTCCGAGTTCGTCTTGGTCTGTTTTAACTTCGAAATCAGGAATTCAATCGCGTCAGTTGTCCCCATCGGGTTCAAAATACGACGCAACACGTAGGTTTTCTGCAGGTCAACTTTATCAACCAACAGGTCTTCCTTACGTGTGCCTGATTTCAGAATATCCATTGCAGGGAATACGCGCTTATCAGCAATCTTACGATCAAGAACGATCTCAGAGTTACCCGTACCTTTGAATTCTTCAAAGATAACTTCGTCCATGCGGCTACCTGTATCGATCAACGCTGTCGCGATAATCGTCAAAGAACCACCTTCTTCGATGTTTCGTGCAGCACCAAAGAAGCGCTTAGGGCGTTGCAAGGCGTTGGCGTCCACACCCCCAGTCAGAACCTTACCAGAAGACGGCACAGTCGTGTTAAACGCACGGCCCAGGCGCGTGATTGAATCGAGCAGAATCACAACGTCGCGCTTATGTTCAACGAGGCGTTTGGCTTTCTCAATAACCATTTCGGACACAGCAACGTGGCGCGACGCAGGCTCATCAAATGTTGAGGAAACAACTTCGCCCTTAACTGAGCGCTGCATGTCGGTAACTTCCTCAGGACGTTCATCGATCAAAAGAACGATCAAATAGCACTCAGGGTGGTTCGCAGCGATTGAGTGCGCGATATTCTGAAGCAGCACAGTTTTACCTGTACGAGGTGGCGCAACGATCAAGGAACGTTGACCTTTACCAATTGGCGCGACCAAATCGATAATCCGCGCGGACCGGTCTTTGGTCGTGGGATCATCTGTTTCCATCTGAAGACGTTCTTCTGGGTAAAGTGGCGTCAAGTTTTCGAAAGCGACTTTGTGGCGCGCGCGTTCTGGTTCTTCAAAGTTGATTTTTTCAACTTTAGTCAGCGCAAAATAACGTTCGGTTTCCAAAGGCGCTTTGATGACGCCCTCAACAGTATCACCTGTACGAAGCGCATGGAGGCGGATCATTTCCGGCGAAACGTAAATGTCATCTGGACCTGGCAGGTAGTTCGCACCAGGAGAGCGTAGAAATCCGAAACCATCCTGAACGACTTCTAAAACGCCGTCACCACCAATTACCCAATCATCCTCAGCACGTTCCTTAAGGATCGAAAACATCATGTCGCCCTTGCGCATCGTCGACGCGTTCTCAATCTCAAGCTCTTCAGCAAGAGAGAGAAGGTTTTTTGGACTTTGCGCCTTAAGGTCAGCAAGGTTCAAACGGTCTGTCGGCATGTTTTCGTCAAGCACTACGTCATCGGACATCGATAGGTCTCCGGCTGTTTTCACAGCATTGGTCATCTAATCAGGAAAAAGCCTTTCGGACGAAAGGTGTCTTTGCCTAAGCGTTCTAAGACCATGTGTCAATTAACTCAGGACGGTTGCAAACTAGGCAAGTAGTTCGAGTGTTTTCTTTCTATCCAATAAAAAAGAATAAAAATGTGGTTGTAGTAGTGATGATGTGGACGGATTGGAAAAGTTGGTATCTCCACACAGTTATCCACGACTATCACGGAGCAGAAACTGTGTGAATGTAGGCGAAGATATTTTAAATAATTGATAAATAACGTTTAAATAGGATAACCAAGACTTGATCCCAGAAAATTAGCGATTCAGGATCGGTTTTATCCACAGCAATGATTCTTCCTTATCCTAAGTGGATAACTGGCGTTAAGAATGGGACATCTCGTATAACTTTGACGTTCGTGGGATCCTGTTGCCCTTAGCCCTAATTCACCCCATCACGTGTACACGCAGTAACCCACTGGGATATCCACATGACTGAACCAATTATTTTGGCGTCCACTTCTGAAATTCGCAGCAAATTACTGCGAAACGCAGGGTTAGATCATACCATCACTCCCGCACGAATCGATGAAGATTCGATTAAGCGCGCTTTAGAAGCTGAAGAGGCCACGCCGCGTGACATTGCAGATACCCTTGCAGAAATGAAAGCCCGCAAAGTGGCTGAAAAGGGGATCGGGGGCTTGGTGCTAGGCTGTGATCAAGTGTTGTCGTTTAAAGGAGCAATCCTTTCAAAGCCCAAAACTCGTCAAGAAGCACACGATCAACTCGTTGCGTTGCGCGGACAGCCGCACCAATTACTGTCTGCGGCGGTCATCTACGAAGACCTTAAACCCGTTTGGCGGCATGTCGGTGTAGCACGGCTTGCGATGCGTGATTTTTCAGATGCGTATTTAGACGACTACTTAGAACGAAACTGGGACAGCATTCGCTGGTCCGTCGGTGGGTACAAAATAGAAGAAGAGGGCATTCGCTTATTCCGTATGGTACAAGGCGATACATTCACCATTCAGGGTATACCTTTACTGGAACTCTTGTCTTATCTCACTCTGCGCGGAACACTGCCAACATGACTGATCGAACAATCCCTCTCGCCGGCGTTCTTGGAAACCCGATTTCCCAATCCAGATCGCCACAGCTTTTCCGTCACTGGTTAAAGGCATATGACCGTCCGGGTTTTTATGTGCCTGTTCACGTGACTGAAGGCGATTTGGAGCAAGTCATTCGTACAATGCCAAAAATGGGTTTCGTTGGCTGTAATGTAACCGCGCCCCATAAAGTTGACGTACTTGAGATCGCGGACCTCGCAACAGATCGTGCGACGCTAATTGGTGCCGCGAATACTCTGATCTTCCGCAAAGACGGAAAGATCCACGCGGATAATACGGATGGGTATGGTTTCATCGCGAACCTGAAACAAGGCGCACCGGGCTGGGCTCCGTCCATTGGTCCGGCGGCCGTTCTTGGTGCGGGCGGCGCGGCGCGTGCGGTGATTGCGTCTTTGATCGACGTTGGTGTTCAGGAAATTTTTCTGAGCAACAGAACCCGACCCAAAGCTGAAGCGCTGAAGGCGGCGTTTGGGACCAAAGTTACAGTTGTAGATTGGGTACAGGCCGGAAACATGTTGGAGGATGCGGCGACAGTCGTGAACACAACATCGCTTGGCATGGCGGGCAAACCAGAGTTTCGCGTTCCGCTTGATGGGTTGCGGCGCGGCACGGTTGTTACTGACTTAGTATATAACCCGCTTAAGACGCGGCTGTTGGTGGAAGCAGAAGCGGCGGGCTGTGTCGTCGTGGATGGCTTGGGCATGTTGCTTCATCAAGCTGTCCCTGGGTTTGAACGCTGGTTCGGCGTGCGCCCTGAAGTTGACGTCGACACACGCGCAGCTGTTCTCGCATGAGTTTTGTTCTCGGCCTTACGGGGTCTATCGGCATGGGCAAATCTACGACCGCACAGATGTTTGCGGATGCGGGTGTTCCGGTTTGGGATGCCGATGCGGTGGTTCGTAAGCTGTACGGTGCAGGGGGATCAGCCGCCGACGCCGTGGTAAAGCACTATCCGGAAGCGATTGAAAACGGTGCAGTTTCCCGTGAGAAATTGCGCGCTTTGATTGCCGCGAACCCTGCAATCTTAGACCACATTCAGAAAATCGTTCATCCGCTGGTCGCTGCAGATCGTGCCGAGTTCTTGGAAATCGCGGTAGCTCCGATTGTCGTTCTTGATATTCCACTGCTGTTTGAAACGGGTACGGACAGTTTTTGCGATGCAATAGCAGTGGTTTCTACCACCGCCGTCGAGCAACGCGAACGGGTTCTCGGGCGCGGTGAAATGTCAGAAGCCGACTTTGAATTAATCCTATCGCGGCAAATGCCAGATGCAGAGAAACGGGCGCGCGCGCGGTGGGTCATCTTGACGCAAACGCTGGACGGTGCGCGAAGATCTGTGAAAGATATCTTAGTGGAAATTGCCAAGGAACTTCCCGATGCGTGAGATCGTTCTTGATACTGAGACAACAGGTTTTGAACCAAGCGAAGGCGATCGTATCGTTGAAATTGGTGCGATTGAATTGCTCAACCATATGCCCACGGGCCGGACGTATCATCAGTACATCAACCCAAAGCGGTCAATGCCCGCGGGCGCGTTTGAAATTCACGGAATTGGACCAGACCTTTTGGAACCGCCAAAAGACCCGACCCCTGGTCAAGTAATTCTACGCGACAAACCTGTTTTTGCGGATATCGCGCAGGCCTTTGTAGATTTCATCGGCGACGCAAGACTTGTTATTCACAACGCCGCTTTTGACATGAAGTTTCTGAATGCCGAACTTGGTTGGTTGAACCGAGCTTTGTTACCCATGGACCAGTCGCTCGATACGCTTGCGATCGCGCGCAAAAAGTTCCCTGGTTCGCCTGCGTCTTTGGATGCGCTGTGTCGTCGTTTCGGAATCGATAACTCAAACCGGACATTGCACGGCGCGCTACTCGATAGTGAAATTCTTGCTGAAGTTTACCTTGAACTGATTGGAGGACGTCAGCCGGACCTTGTGATGGGCGGTCAGACAGAAGCAAAGACCACGTCGGCAGGATCGGACTGGCGGCCACAACCACGGCCAACACCGCTCGCGTCAAAAATAAAAGCGGCGGAGGCCGATGCCCACGCCGCTTTCATTGATACGCTGGGCGATGATGCCCTTTGGAAAAAGACCTAAGCGTCTGCCGTTTTCTGCTGCGCTGCACGTAGTGCAAGTTGCTGGCGGTAGATTGCGACAAAATCAATTTGCTCAAGGTTCAGCGGTGGGAAGCCACCATCACGTGTAACGTCACTGACGATGCGGCGGATGAACGGGAACGTCATGCGAGGGCATTCGATCATCAGGTACGGGTGCATTTGCTGTTCTGGCACGCCTTCGATTTCGAACACGCCGGAATACTCAAGCTCAAGCATGAACAAGTTCTTATCCGAACCAGCGTTGGTTGAAGATACCTTCAACTTGGTGATTACTTCATACTGGTTTTCAACGCCGCGCTTGCGTGCATCAAGGTTCACTTCGACCTTGATCTCAGGCTTAACTTCACCGTCGACGCCTTTTTGCGCCATGACGTTTTCGAACGAAAGGTCGCGAACAAACTGGGCGAGAATACGTTGTTTGATCTGTGGTGCTGCGGCTGCTGCATCTGCTGCGCCGTTTGTTGGTGTTGTTTCTTCTTCGGCCATTTGGCCCTCCGGATTTCAATTAATTCACGCCCGTGTATCAGGCGCAGGTGCGAGCCTCAATGTTTAGTCCATCCTGATGGGCCGTCATTGGGACGATTGTCAGGGTCAATCTCTTCGAATTCACCATCAATTACGCGATCATTCGGGTGTGATCGATTTGATTGAGAGCTATCAGGCCCCATTTGAAAAGACTGAACGTTCACGCGACTGCGCATGTATTTGTAAAGGCCAGTACGCACGCCGGGAATCAAGAGAGCAAACCCGACAAAATCGGTAAAAAACCCCGGTGTAAGTAGCAAAGCGCCTGAAAATAGGATCATCGCACCATGTGCGAGTGGTTCTGTTGGGTCCTGCAAGCTGGAAAAGGACGTGCGCAAGTCTAACATTGCGCGATTTCCCTGACTGCGCACCATCCATGCACCCAAGATCGCCGTTGCGATCACAATCGCAAGCGTCCAACCGAGCCCGATTGCGCCACCGACTTGGATAAAGAGAGTGATTTCAAGCAATGGGATGCCGATAAATAGCAAAAGCAAAAGCATGGGACCTCCGATGAGCCAATGAATTATGTGGGCTAAGGTGGACTTGGCCCTATACCAGCCCTACATAATGTCGGTACCGCGATGTTACCACTTGTCTTGAAATTATCTTGAAAGAAACGCACATGAATTCGCCCGCTCTTCAGCTTCTGGTTCTCGCAGCAATTGCGATATTCCTGATCCTTCGCCTGCGCAGTGTGTTGGGAACGCGGGAAGGGTTTGAAAAACCAAAGACACAAAAGCAAGCGCCTAAACGGCGAACTGGTCCCACACTTGAAGTAATTGACGGTGGGCCTGATCCAGATGTTACCGACTATGTTGAAGCCGACAGTGATACAGGCAAGGCATTGTCTGCGATGAAAGCAGCCGATCGGTCTTTCAATGTTCGTGAATTCGTTCGCGGTGCGCGCGGCGCATATGAAATGATCCTGACGGGTTTTGAAAAGGGCGACCTTGCCGAAATCAAACCGTTCTTGTCGGATGATGTTTACGAAGCCTTTGCTGGTGTTGTCGAAGCCCGCGAAAAAGACGGGCTGAGCGTCGATTTCACGTTTGTTGGAATTTCGGAAACCACACTTGTTGGCGCTGATTTTGACGAGGCGACGAATGAAGGCGAAGTTTCGGTGAAGTTCGTGAGTGAAAGCACATCGGCAGTTTATGATAAGGGTGGCGATCTAAAGGAAGGATCTACTACCGACATCAAGAAGCAACGCGACGTCTGGACGTTTGGCCGCAAGATGGGCACTGGCGATCCCAATTGGTTCCTCGTCGCCACAGGCGAATGAAGGTTCGGGCGGCTGCCGTTGGGCTGTCGCTGATCCTGCAATCATATTTTGCGACAGAGGCGGCAATGGCCAATCCGACGTACCAACTTTTGCAATTTGAAGAGCTGGAAGGCTGGGCGGAAGACGACCATCAGGCCGCTTTCGATGTGTTCCTGTCCACGTGTGGCGACATGCGTGACCCCGCTTGGGAAGCGATCTGCGCTGTTGCTGGTCAGGGCCACGAAGCACGCGGGTTTTTCGAACGTTTCTTTACCCCTGTCCTTATTGAGGACGGCAAAGACGCGTTGTTCACTGGGTATTTTGAACCCGAATTGCGCGGCTCACTAAACCGTGGTGGTCCTTATCAGTACCCTCTTTATCGCCAGCCAGATGATGTTTCCTCTCCTTGGTTAACGCGCCAAGAGATTGAAGAAACCGGCGCGCTTTCCGGTAAAGGACTTGAAATAGCGTGGATCGATGATCCCGTTGATGTGTTCTTTTTGCAGGTCCAAGGTTCGGGTCGTGTGAAGTTGGATACGGGAGGCGGCATTCGTGTCGGCTACGGTGGTGCAAACGGTCACGAGTATTCATCAATCGGGCTAGAGTTGGTGCGTCGAGGAATTTACGAGTCCCATCAGGTTTCCGCCGATGTCATCCGGAACTGGGTGCGTAATAACGGCCAAGAAGGTCTACAACTTTTGTGGGCGAACGACAGTTTTGTCTTCTTCCGTGAGGTCAACGAAGTGCCTGCCCATATGGGCCCGCTTGGTGCGATGAACAGGTCAGTTACGACGATGCGCACCGTGGCGATTGACCCAAGCTATATCCCTTACGGCGCACCGGTTTGGATTGAAATGCAAGGTGCCAATCCGCTCAACCGTTTGATGGTGGCACAAGATACTGGATCGGCAATTCGTGGATCGCAACGTGCCGACATTTTCTTTGGAACCGGCGATGAAGCAGGACGAGCGGCAGGACGAATTAAAGATGGCGGGCGCATGGTGGTTCTGATGCCAATTCAAAGCGCCTACGCGTTGCTTCCAGATGTGATCGAATGAAACGGCCTCGACATTTGTCAGCTGAAGAAAAGGCTTTGTGGGAAACGGTGACAAAGCGGACAGAGCCGCTTGAGAAACCTGTTGGAAAGTTGATACGCGCTGCACCCAAGACACCAAAGCCGTCGCCAAGCGTGTCAAAACCTCGGCCAATACCTTCGTTCAATATCGGTGATTCAGTCGATCATCGATCAGACCATGACTTACTCCCGTCGCTTGGCCAACAAATGCGTGCCGCACCTGTTCAAATGGATCGAAAGGCGTTTGGAAAATTGCGGCGTGGAAAGTTAAAACCGGACGCACGGATCGATTTGCACGGGATGACAATGGCGCAAGCGCATCCAGCTCTTACAGGTTTTATTCTACGGTCAGCCAGCGCTGGGCATCGTTTGGTTTTGGTGATCACCGGCAAAGGTAAAGATCGCGACGATGGAGGCCCGATCCCCACCAAGTTCGGCGTCTTGCGCCATCAAGTTCCGCAATGGTTGTCTATGGCGCCATTAGGTGGATTGGTGATGCAAGTTAGTGAAAGCCACATTCGCCACGGCGGGCAGGGCGCGTATTACGTTTACCTACGTCGCGCGCGCTGATCTTCGCATGAGCGCGACAGGATACAGCAAAAGCAGGGCAGCAATCGCAAAGCACGCGGAATAGCCGAGCATCTGCACCTCAAACCCAACCCCATTATCGATTAGCCAGCCGCTTATCCCCGGACCGAGTGCGGAGCCGAGAACCATAAGAGCGGTTGCCGCGGCTTTGATGGATCCTAGGTGTTGTGTTCCAAAAAATTCTGCCCAACATGCATTCAAAAGGGTTGCTTGCCCGCCTCCCGCAGCTCCCATCAGGATCAATGCCAAAGCGGTCCACCCCAAGCTGGGTGCATACCAGTGCAAGATGAAAGCGATGATGTAGGGGATCAGGTAGAACGGCAGAAGGCGCACAGCGCCAACACGATCTACTGCCCAACCGTAGATAATTGTCGAAAGGAATATCGTAGCGGTTCCCAACGGGAACACCGCCACAAGGGCGAGGTGCGACCAACCCTTGATTTCAGCGAAATGCACTTGGTGAAACCAGAAGGCGGTTCCAAAACCAGAGAATGACATGACGGCTGGGGCCATTGCCCAAAACATCGGGTGACGCAAGGCGTCCATTCTGGTCCAGTGCTTGCCGTACAATCCTGTTGACTGCTCACTCGAAGACACTGATTGCGGTGTGCGTTCCAAACGCAGCAATCTAAAAAGCACTGGTGCCATGGCAAGGCAGAACAATGCGCATCCGAGCCAAATGAAATGCCAATCTACCCGTGATTTCATCCAGACCATTAACAACGGCAAGGTCGCTTCGGCCAACATATACCCCATCGCGGCAACAGCGAGGGCGCGTCCGCGCGTCGCGACGAACCAACGGGCCATTGCAACGGTGGCAACTTGGGTTGTCATTCCCTGACCAAAGAAGCGCAGAAAAAAAACTACTAGAGGAAGCAAAGCAGCAATCGGGTTCAGCGCCATCAAAACGCAGGACAGCCCGAGTAGTAGGATCACTGTAATTCCCAATTGTCGAACGCGGAACCGGTCGGCCAGCCCACCAGCAAAGACCATGATAGCAGCAGACGCACCCGTGCCGATCATATAGATCAGTCCCCAGTCGCCGTTGCTTAACCCGTATTGTTCACGGATCTCACCACCGAAGATTGAGATGAAATAGGTCTGCCCAAAGCTGGACAAAAACGACAGCAACGCGCCCGTCGCGAGGAAGGGCGCGTTTTCACGGATAAAATGGATGTAGCCGGAATCGCGGGTCATGCAGCTTTATTGGCCGGATGCCCGCGACAGGGAAGCGCTAAAGAACGTAGCGGCTGATGTCAGTTGAGCGGCTTAGCTCACCAAGGTGTTCTTCGACAAAGGCGGCATTGACTTCAATGGCGTCGCCACCACGGTCTGGCGCGTTGAAAGAAAGGTCTTCAAAAACACGCTCCATGACGGTGTACAAACGTCGCGCACCTATGTTTTCAACGCTTTCGTTCACTTCGGCGGCAATACCTGCGAGGGCTTTGATACCGTCTTCGCTAAACGTTACTTTAACGTCCTCGGTTCCCATGAGCGCGGTGTACTGACGGGTCAGCGCGTTGTCTGTTTCCGTGAGAATACGCACAAAATCGTCTTCAGTAAGTGCGCGCAGTTCCACACGAATTGGAAGACGGCCCTGAAGCTCTGGCAAAAGGTCGGACGGCTTGGCGATGTGGAAAGCGCCGGATGCGATAAATAGAATGTGGTCGGTTTTAACCGAGCCGTGCTTGGTTGAAACGGTGGTGCCTTCGATCAGCGGTAGCAAATCGCGCTGCACACCTTCGCGCGAAACGTCTGCGCCACGAGCATCAGAATTGCGGCAAACTTTGTCGATCTCATCGAGGAAGACGATACCGTTTTGCTCAACTGCCTCTAACGCAATCTTGGTGATGGTTTCATCGTCCAGCAATTTGTCCGCCTCGTCAGCGATCAGCAACTCGTAGCTTTCAGAAACGGTGACGCGTTTCTTGGTGGTGCGCCCACCAAAGGCTTTGCCGAACATCGCACCGAGGTCCATTCCGCCAGGCATCTGCCCAGGCTGACCAGGTATTTCCATACCGCCCAGTGGGCTAGAGTTATCCGTGACCTCAATCTCGATGATTGTATCGTCCAGCTCACCACTTTTCAGTTTTTTGCGGAACATGTCACGCGTGCCGCTGCGGGCGTCTTCGCCGGCGATAGCGTCAATTACGCGTGCTTCGGCAGCCTCATGCGCTTTTTGTTTCACGTCGTCGCGCAAGTAATCGCGAGTCTCAACGATTGCAGCTTCGACCAGATCACGGATGATTTGTTCAACGTCCCGACCAACATATCCAACTTCCGTGAATTTAGTTGCTTCGACTTTGATAAATGGCGCGCGGGCAAGTTTGGCCAAGCGGCGCGAGATTTCAGTTTTTCCGACGCCAGTGGGCCCAATCATAAGAATGTTCTTTGGGTACACTTCATCGCGCAGATCGTCGTCGAGATGTTTACGACGCCACCTATTGCGAAGCGCCACGGCGACAGCGCGTTTGGCGTCGTTCTGGCCAATGATATGACGGTCTAATTCAGATACGATTTCGCGGGGTGTCAGGTCAGTCATGCTTGATGGTCTCCACGGTCAGATTACCGTTTGTGTAAACGCAAATGTCGGCGGCGATTGCCATGGAACGGCGCGCAATCTCTTCGGCGGAAAGATCATGGTCCATCAATGCTCGACCAGCGGCGAGGGCGAAGTTTCCGCCTGAACCAATCGCCGTCACATCGTGTTCGGGTTCCAGAACATCGCCTGCGCCCGTGATTACGAATAGGTCTTTGCCGTCTGTGACGATCAACATCGCCTCAAGTTTCTGGAGGTATTTGTCGGTGCGCCAATCTTTGGCAAGCTCGACAGACGCCCGTGCCAATTGGCCTGGCGTAGCCTCAAGTTTCTTTTCAAGCCGTTCAAGGAGCGTGAATGCATCCGCGGTGGAACCGGCAAAACCGCAAATTACGTCGCTGCCACCGACTGTGAGACGGCGCACCTTTGTAGCAGTGCCTTTCATAACCGTCTGCCCGACAGAAACTTGCCCGTCACCCGCGATGACCACTTCGTCACCTTTGCGTACACCGATAATTGTTGTCATGTCGTGTCCTTACGTTGCTAATGAATTATATGGCAACGCAATTGGCGCGGCACAAGGTTCCATGCAAAAAGGGCGCCCCATTGGGACGCCCTTAAATTCAAATAGAAGCGCTTAGATGCTTTCTTCGATCCAACCCTGAAGCGCCGCTTTTGGGGCCGCGCCGGTTTTGTTGGAAACGACTTCGCCACCTTTGAACAGAAACAGTGCCGGAATGCCGCGTACGCCCATTTGAGCAGGGGAATTCGGGTTTTCGTCAACGTTCACTTTGACGATTTTCACTTTGCCGTCCAGTTCAGCGGAAAGTTCTTCGAGCGCTGGGCCGATTTGCTTACAAGGACCGCACCATTCTGCCCAGAAATCAACCACTACTGGGATGTCGGACTGGCGAACTTCTGCGTCAAATGTATCGTCTGTTACTGCTACGGTGGCCATTGGCTCTACTCCTTGGGGGTATGTATTTGCATCGGGAACGTATGGACGCACATGGGCATCGTCAAGGCGTGGTCACAGCTTCGAGAGCAGCATCAAGCATGTCGTCTGGTAATTCTGTGACGGTCCCTGTTTTGGTCCACAAAAGAAGTGTGCGAATTCGGTAGGTTGGATAAACGAGCCGCAGGGCATCACGGTAAGCAGCAATTTGGCGTCTAAGGCCATCTGGTGTCTCTCGCGGCGACGAAGGAACCATCCTGTTTGACTTGTAATCGATGGCGATAATTTCGTTTTCCGTTTCGATCAATCTATCAATGATCCCGAACACACGCTCACCGTTCAGTGTGGGCAACGTCGCCGAGATAGGAACCTCAGATAGGCCACTATCGAAAACCCACGAGAGTTCTGAATTTTCGATAGTGCGAAGAGCTTCGTCAATTAACGCTTTGGTATCCGGGATCAGACCAACTTCGGCGTGGTTTTTTATCAAACCTTCCGCGCTCGCCCGTCGATGCTCTGGTTTCATCGGTGGCAAAAGCTCAAGTAAGACGTGGATAATGTTCCCCCATGCCAAGGCCAGCTCAGATGCGTCTGTATAGGTCTCGCCCGGCATGATCTTCGCACCACCGAGGTTGGACGGTGAAAGCGTAGATACCTGTTCAGGAATACCCGGTAAGTCAGGGCTGAACTCTGCTTTCGCAGGTGTGTTAGTCATCAATTTAGTAGGAGCGATTAAAGGTCCGGCATCCCAAACCCCACGGCTAAACCGTTTGCCCACGCCAAGTTCAGTCAAATGATCAGTGGTATCCAAGTGCTCAAACGCGTCAGAAACGGTGCTGTGCCAACTATCGTGCGTCTCTTTGCCAATATCCCCTGCCGCAGCAACAATAAGCCAATTCTCTGCACGGGTTAGCGCAACGTACAAAAGACGTCGGCGCTCGCGGTCTTGTGCGTCTAACATTTCATCCTGAACGTGACGCAACACTTCTGGCATTACATTTGCCTTCGGCTTCCAGAAAACACTGCCATCGGACATGAGTAAATCGCCACGCACTTCACGTTTACGCTTAGTCGTATCGGGAAGAATTACGATTGGCGCTTCAAGCCCCTTCGCTCCATGGACCGTCATGACCCGAATTCTATCACTTGCTGAATCCATCTGCCGCTTGACGGTTACGTCTTCTGTTTGCAGCCATGTAAGAAATCCAGTGAGACTGGGAACGGCGGAAGATTCATAGCCAAGGGCCTGCGACAACAATGCATCGATCCCGTCTTCCGCCTCATGGCCAAGTCGCGCGATCAGGTTTTGACGCCCATGGTGGCGGATCAGTAACCGATTGATTAGGTCGTATGGGCGCAAAAAGTCAGCGTTGTTTCGCAGGTCGTTGAGTACCTCAATTGTATTAGAGTGCGCGCCAGTTGCTTCGTTGATTTTACGCAGGGCTTCCCAAAGGCTTTGTCCCTTGGGGCGCGGTTGCGCGAGGTCATAGAGCTGCTTCTCAGTCCACCCAAACAATGGGGACTTTAGCGCAGCCGCTAACGATAGATCGTCATCCTGTAGCGAGATGAATTGCAATAACGCTGAGACGTCTTTTACGGCGAGTTCACCACCGAGCTTCAAACGATCCGCTCCAGCGATTTCGAGGCCAGCCGATTTGCAAGCCGAGATAATTTCACTGAACAGATCGGATCGTCTCTGCACGAGGATTAAAAAATCACCCGGAGTGATTTTTCGACGGGACCATTCTGTCGCGTCATTTTCTTTCACCGGGAGCGTCTCGGTAGCGATCATCCGTTTAATTTCGGTTGCGATCTGCGTCGCCAAAACCACCTTGTGGTTGGTGCGGCCTTTCAGATCTACTGGATCGTCCCATTCCCGCTCTTCAGGTTTATCGGATGGCTCGACAACGGGCCAGATATCCACGCGCCCTGGCATGTCGTCTTTGAATGCAAGGTGCTTAATGTGATCGCCAAGCCCTTCGGCCATTTCGCCTTGGAACGTTCTATCAACGAGCTCCAAAACAGCAGATGAAGACCGGAATGAATAAAGAAGTTCGCGGTCTTGCAGCGGCTTTCCAACATTAGCCAACTCACCATCAAAATGGTCGCGCATTCGGTCAAACCCTTCGGGGTCCGCGCCTTGGAACGAATAGATAGATTGTTTCTTGTCGCCGACAACAAACACAGTGCGTTCACGGTCAGGGTTCGCGCCGATTCCGGTCGAAAATTCTTGGGTCAACAGACGGACGATGTCCCACTGATCTGGCGATGTGTCCTGCGCTTCGTCCACAAGGACATGATCGACACCACCATCGAGGCGAAACAAAACCCATTGCGCCACGTTTGTATCATCAAGAAGCGCTTTGGCTTTCCCAATCAAGTCGTCGAAATCGAGGGCTGCGCGTTGCGCTTTCTTGGCTTCGTACTGTTGAACAAACGGGGTCGCGAAGGCGAAGAGCGCTTTCGTTTTCTCAAATGCGGTAACGCAATTTAGATAGTCGAATGCTGCTGCGGTTCGGTCCATCCACGCATGAACGTCGTCTACGATATGGGCCACTGCTTCAACTGATGACTTATGATTTGACTGAGGCCAGTTGCGCGACTTGCTCGACTTATCTGAATAAAGGTGCAGTGATGAAACGGCGAACAGCGTGTCGAGGTTTGGCGATGTCAGGTCAATCGCCTTCAGTTTTGCTGCCACTGTTTGGTAGCTCTTGGTGGCATCCTTACAGGCGTCGACAAGATCATCGACCAATCCGTCTTCGCCTCCGACAAACGCGATTTTTACGGCATCTTGTCGGCACGCATCTGTGGAAAGGTTGAATGTCTTGGCGAGTTCGTTCGCGTTGGGGTTCGCCAAGAATGCGGTTCTTCGCGCTGTAATCGACCCGAGAAAGCTGCCGATTTCTGATCCAGTATAATGTTGGGCCAATCCCGCGACGACGTCAGCGTTTTCTCCCGTTGCCATCTCATCAAGCACTTCTTCGCGGAGGAGCTGCGCAGCGCGATCCTCCATTTCCTTGAATTGCGGGCTTACCTCGGCTTCCAAGGGGAAGCGCCGAAGTACTCCGGCGCAGAATGAGTGGATCGTCTGAATTTTTAGTCCACCAGGCGCCTCGATGGCGCTGGCAAACAAGGTACGCGCATTGCTGAGATAGTCATCGTCAATCACCGCGTCCGTCCCAAGCTCAACCAGCTGATCGCGTAGTGTGGCCTTCGGCATCATCGCCCATTCGCCCAACCGCTGGAACAAGCGGTTTTGCATCTCTGATGCAGCGGCTTTGGTGTAGGTTAGGCAAAGCACATTTTCAGGTCGCGTACCGGCAAGCAACAAGCGCGCAACGCGGTCGGTTAATACGCGCGTTTTACCAGAACCAGCGTTGGCAGATAACCACGTGGATTGGCTCGGATCAGCAGCTTCAATCTGACGGGCGGTTGCGTCATTGGGCTTCATGATAAGTCCTGCGGCGTTGCGTCGGTTGTTTCGTCCCACTCGCCATATCGCGCTAGGTGGTCGTAGTTACCTTCAAACGCCAAAGTTTCGTTAGCGCTGCGCGAGGTGTAGCCCTTCGCAGGGTCCATCCATTTGGCGATCAACCCTTCAAACCGCGACCATGTTTCTTCGGTCGGTTCATCTTTCAGCGGGGCGGGTTGATCGCGTAAATCGCTTCCTAAGCCAATATAGACGGCCGCTTGTGTGCGGACACGCCCGACGGCTTTGAACGCGCCGCGCTCAACCATCGCGGCCTCAAGTAACAGTTGTTTGTCGAAGTGTTTCTGCTGGGCGGGACTTGGTGCTTTGCCGGTCTTGTAGTCATAGATAAGCGCTTCGCCATCGTCAGACAGATCAATTCGGTCAGCCGTCCCTGTAAGCTTGAAGGACAGGTTGGTGAGCGCAAGTTCACCATACATTTCCGTGTCAATGTTGGTCGAAAACGCACGACGTTTTGCTTCCTCTTCCAAGAAGTGAGGAGCAAATGAAGCGATGCGCGCATACCAGAGCGCGCGAACAGCAGGCCATGGGCATTGCTCAACGAGAACTTCGGTTGCAAGTGAAAGCAAAGAGGTTTGAGCGTCTGGGCTAGATGGATCGATCTTTTCCTTCACAAACCTCTCTAGGATCTTGTGAACGATCGTGCCGCGCAGCGGCGCGTCCGGCGTGTGAGATAATGAATCCAGCACATTCAAGCCGAGGATCTTGCGCGCATAGATTGTGTAAGGATCGCGGATCAACGTCTTGATCTGCGTCACCGAGAGCTGTTGTGGACGAGCGTCCGTAGGTGGGCATGGCGATGGGCGCGGCGCGGGGTCTAGCTGCATCTTTGGTGCAGCGATGTTTGCAGCCAAGGAAAGCCAATGCCGTCCGCGTTCTCGCATAGCGTCGAGGCACTCGGGCCCACCCTGATCACCCAGCCCGCCAAGTAGGTTGGTCAGACGGTTGACCCATCTGCTCGGTACGGTTTCAGCTTCGTCAGACCGAACCGAACGGCTGAGAACAACTTCGCGTGCGCAAACTGCCTGTTGGTAGTCATGTGCACTCAGCCCGATCCGGCGTTCGGGCAACAGCAACCCGGCTTGCTTTCTCATGGGCCGGTTTAGCCATGGGTCCGGTGTGGGCGCTTCCGGCCAAGTTCCTTCATTGAGGCCTGCCAGAATGACCAACTCAGCGGATTGAACGCGGGCTTCCAACGTTCCCCAAATCAGCACTTGAGGATGCCCCGCGTCGCGGTCTCGCACTTCGGCAGCTGCAAGGATGCTGTTCACAAGCCGGCGATATTCCCGTGCGGACATTTCACCACCAGCATCTGCGTGAGATCGCAACTCAGACATCACACGCAGTGCTTCTCGACCAGCCGCCTTCTTCCAAAGCCCGCCAGCCTCGTCAGTATCCGGGCCACCAGCAAGGCGTTCGGCCACGTTAAAATGTCGTGCAACGTGATCATCGAGCGGCCTTTGAGTATCGTCCTGCAGATCAATCAGAACCGAGCTAATCCAATTAACCCAGCCTTGCCGCTCATCAGGTTTCTCTTTCGCCCAATCCGTCAGACTTTGGGACGTTGGAAAGGGTGGACCGTAGCGTCGAAGTTGTAGTTCCAACGCGTTCGATCGAAAAGCATGATCGCCGCGATCGGGTCGGTCTGAATGACTCAACGGGTGGCGTAACAGAACCAGAAGCTGTTCGGCATCAAGTTGCTCGCAAAACAAATCGGCGATGTGACGTAAAAAACGACCAGGCGCGGTTAGCTGTAGCGGAAGCCCAGCACTGTCATCGGGTGTAATGCCCCATCGATCCAATGCGGCAGTTACTTGCCGTGTTAGCACTCTGTCGGGTGAAATAAGCGCAGCGGTTTGATTGTCTTCAATCGCTTGACGTAATCGGACGGCAATTGCATCCGCCTCAGTGCGAGGAGTCGCAGCCTCAATCATCGTAATGCCTTCAGTGGCGAGGGCGAGGTTACCAAGATCAGGCCCATCGTTGATCCATTGATGGGTTACTGGCGCTGGGCGCAAAGAGAGGGAGACCAATCGCGTACGCGCCGAATTAGTACCAGCAGAAACACCCCAAGCCTTAGTATCGATCGGGTGAAGGTCAAGCGCCTCACAGAAGGCTTTGAACCGGTATTGCGGATGGTCTTCCGCACCGGTTTTTTGCTCCATCATATCCCAGACGTTCGACGGCATGTCGTAATCAAAACCGGGTAGAATTACCGCACCTTGCGGCAACTTTGCGACGGCTTGCATGAACAACGAAGTGGCCCCTCGCGAGCCCGTCGATCCAGCTACAATGACCGGATGGGACGGCGGATTTTCGACCCAACGAGCGATGAGTGATTCAACAACACTACGCTGGCGACCTTCACCATCTAACTGACCATCCTCAAAGAATGGCTGAACCAGTTTGATGAACTCCAACGCACGCTCCCAATGCCCTGACTGATCTGAAACGTCGAGGTTTGCGATCGTTTCTGGCGGAACCCCTTCGCCCTGCATTTCATTCATGAGCGCGACAAGACTTTCAGCAAGATCAATCGCTGAGTCCTGCGAAGCGAGCGTCGGGTCAGATTCCAGCAAACCTTTCACCAACTGTGCCATTTCAAGCCGTCTGCGAAGCGGTGAAATGGCAGGTGGAAGTGCGTGCTCGATGCTGTCGTTCGCTAAATCTGTGACAAGGCGAATACGCGGCAACAGCAGGGCATTCCCCTTCTGAAAAAGCTCGATAAGCCGCCTCTGCATCCGCCTAGTATTCACATAGATTTCTACGCGAGCGACATTAGTTGGTGACATGGTGTTGAAGTACTGGCGAAGACCATCATGCAGTGACGTAGAAAAGTCTTGCCCCAAAGGAACGCCAAATACGCGCGGGCCTTGGTGGGGTTCAAACATTGGGATCACCAGCAAGCATGTCTTCGGCAACCGGTATGCTATCGGGCCGGCCTACGTCACACCATTGACCGTCATAGACCACACCGAACATTGTCTCATTCGCAAGCATGCTCTCCCAAAGCGCCCACATTGAAAAGGCTTCGAGAGATATCGATGCAAGGCCATCTGTACGGATAACCTGAACCCCCGAGTAAACGTATTCGCTCCCACGGGACAAACGGCCTTCGCTATCAATATCAAAGTCGCCAGAGCCATTGTGTCCAACAGCGTTTGAAGTTGGAATCATCAACAAGAGAGCGTCCATTTTTTTAGGTCGCCATTCGTCCTTCAAACACTCCACAGGATTAGAGCCGCGCCAAACGGCATCAGTATTCATCGTAAGAACGGGATTACTGTCGAGTAGCGGTAACGCACGCTTTAGGCCGCCACCCGTTTCCAACAACTGGTCAGATTCATCCGAAACAAGGACGTCTGTTCCGGCAAGATGTGCATGGATTTGCTCTGCGAAGTAGTGGGTATTCACGACCGCTTTCAACCCTGAGCATTGCGCCAACGCATGATCCAGCAGTGGCTTCCCAGAAACTTCGACAAGAGGTTTGGGGCGCTTGTTCGTCAGTGGTGCCATACGTGTGCCAAGGCCCGCGGCGAACAAGAGAATTGCGTTTGGGTGTTCAGACAAGGTTATTCTCCGTCGGGCCAAATGCCCTCTCAACGAGCCGAGCAAGATCTGACAAACCAGATTCAGCCAAGTCAGTTTGCAGGTGACCCCAAACACGCGGGACGAGTTTTAGATATGACATTTTGCCATCCAGTTTTGCGAGGCGATTGAATATGCCCAAGATCCGCAAATTGCGCTGAATCGCCATGACATGAAACGCGTGTTTGAGGTCGTCGAAATCATGATCATCACCGGCGAGCTGACGAATTAGCGGGTTCAATAAGTTTGGATTCACATCACGACGTGCATCGCGAAGTAATGACGCCAGGTCGTAGGTTGGGTGCGTGACAAAAGCGTCCTGAAAATCAAGAAGGCCGATACGGGACGCTCCACTTTCGGTAGGTCGCCAGATTAGATTTTCTGCGTGGAAGTCCCTTAACGATAGAACCGATGGGTTAGGGTCTACTTCGATCAAAAGCGCATGAATTTTCGCGGTTATATCCGCAGCGAGGTCAACGCTTGGGTCCTTCGCCGCCCACTCAAAAGCAAGCCCGATCATTTCGGCGCCGACATCTGGCGTCATCTTAGAAAGGCCTGAAGGAGGCGGGGCGGCCTGAAGTGTTTTCAAGACCTCGACCGTTGATGAATACAGCGCGCTTTCATCTTGCGGCGCGGCGACCAGATGCCTTGCGAAGTCGACTTCGCCAAGGTCGCTCAACACGACCAATCCGTCAACTTCGCTCCACGCCAGAACCGTAGGTGCGGCAAGTGAGAGCTGATTGAGGTGATCCGCGATTTCAACGAAGCGAGACTGACTTCCACAGGTTTCCAACGGCGCATCCATTAGGATCACAGACTGGTTTTCGGGACCAAATAGGCGTTCATATCGACGCGCCGACGCATCGCCTGCGAGCGGTGTCCGTTTCCAATTTGACCATTCGGTCGCGGCCAGCCAATCTTGAACTAATGCGCTACGCATGCGCGTCAATCCCAGCCAGTCTGTTGCGCCAGTTATCGCCATAGGTAAGCGTCGCGAGATGACAGTCAGCTGCAACAGTAAGTTCTATATCCAATGCGGATTCTGGCGTTAGGTCTTCCAACAATTCAGGCCATTCAATCAGGCAAATTTGATCACTCATCGCATCGGCCAAGCCAAGCTCAACTGCTTCTTGCGTATCGCTAAGCCGATAAAGATCTGCGTGCCAAATTTCTAGCTCAGCAAATTCATATGTTTGAACGAGCGTGAAAGTTGGGGAAGGAACTTCGGTTTCGGGACCTAATAGTGACCGAATGAACGCCCGCGCCAGCGCGGACTTTCCCGCACCTATTTGTCCACGCAACAGAAAGCAGTCACCCGCCTGCGCATATTTCGCGAGGGTTTCACCGAGCTTGGCTGTGTCATCTTCAGAGGAAAGCCGTAAAGTTGTTGTCGTTCGCACCATATGCCAACATTAAGCTGCCCCGAATTGCCTGCAAGGTTAATCAGACAGACACAGAGCGCTGCGGCTTGAAATCGGACGATTCAACAAAGCCAGAGCCCGCATTTTCTTTTTCGGAAAAGGTGAACGTGACCTGATGATTGCCGTCCGGCAAAGGGTGGTACTGGCAGTTAATTTCAATTTGATTATCCAACCAAACACGACCGCTCCAAGAAGGCTCCGTTTTTCCAAGACTGACTGCCTCGTGAAGTTTGACCCAAATCGGTGACGGTGCAGTGGCTTCCTGCCAATTCGCGGACTCCTCTGAAAAGTCGCGACTATTGATTGCCCCGTCTAGCTGAGTGCCCCAAAGCGACTGATAGGCGGTGTTTGCCATGACCAGCGTTCCTGACGAGGAAAATACGCATACTGCTGCCTCCAAGTTGTCGATAACGGCGCTGCCAACATCGATCTGTGAGCGGAACTTACGTGTCAGGGAAACTTCGTCGCTTATGTCTTCTAACAGGAACGCGATTGCGCCATTCGGGTGTGGCTTACCGGTTACCCGAAATGTTTGCCCGTTCGGAATGGCCCACGTTTCTTGATAGCTTCCTTCTGCAGCAGCAGATTCCAGCGCAGCCATTTGATTGCGCCAAGAAGAGTAGTCTTTAGGTTCTGGCATCATCCGGTTGTCGCGAAGACGATCAAGAAACGAAAACAACGTTGGTCGCGCGATTAAGAAATCGGGTGGCAACAGGCTTAGGTCACCAAGTGCGGGGTTAAATATAACCAAGCGCCGGTCTGCATCAAAAATCGCGAGGCCCACGGAGAGCTGAGCGAAAGTCTTTGTAAGAGTCTGCACAAAGTCACGCTGGGCTTCTTTGGCTGATACAACAGCAGTTGCGTCGATTGCAAAATGGATCGTGTCGAGCCCGCGCTTCAAGCTAGTGATTTCAAACCAGATAGGTTTCTCGTTTTGCGCAACGTCGATGCGGTGCATTTCAACGATGGGGGCATTTCCTGCTGGCCTAGCGATATTGCTAAAAACATCACGTGGTGGCCAAGGAAGCGCTGCGTCTGGCGCAGCAGGAAATAGCACTTCAGAAAGTTCGATGTATGACCTGTTTGCCCAAGTAAGAACGCCTTGGGAGTCTTGCTTCCAAATCAGTTGCGGAGAATCTTCGCCGATGCTGCGCAGTGTCTCAAGCTCATGTTCAATTGCGTTTGCTGTAAGCGGATCGATGGTATCGTCAGGGTGGTCTTTATGTTGGACCAGTGTAATTCGCGCCAATCCGTTCCAATACTCAGCTTCAATCCAGCTGCTATGGCCATCCACGGGTTTAATTGACTTTCTCCCGGTGACCGCAAGCTCAGAGAGCTGGGACCGTAGATCTGGAAAACGTGCAGAAAGAATGGAAAGAAATGCTTCCCAGTCCGATTGATCGGCTTGTCGGTGCTCCATGAGGTCGCGGGCAGGGCTGGATGCGTTAACGAGGGTTTCATCATCAAAGAGAAAGGTAATGGCAGCCTCTGCCTCAAGCATAAGCGTGCGTGCGGTCACGAGAGAACTTCTGTTTGCTCGAATCCAAAAAGCAAGAAATCCAAAGGCACAAAGTGCACCCGTAAGAATGGCACCAAATACGCTGAGAAAACCAATTTGACTCATTTCAGACCTCCGACGCTGCGAAGCCAAAAATGAGCCAATTAAGTTAACCGGGCGTTAAATGTTAGCTAATCAGTGTGTTGTCACCAAGTGCGCCGCGTGCCGTTTCAGTTGAAGGCTCGATGCTGCTCCGAGGCCAATTAACAGTTACGATTGCGCCGCGACCCATCTTTGGCTTTGCCTGAGAGGGGCCGTTTACAAAACTTAACGTCGCACCGGATCGTTCCAAAAGGGTCTTGGCGATAAACAGACCAAGGCCCATGCCCTCATACCCGGGCCGGCGTTCACTTCCTTCTTCTGATTTACGTCGCCGCACGAATGGTTCGCCAATCCGATTGAGAACTGAACTGGGGAAACCCGGACCATCATCACCGATGTCGACAGTGATAAAATCTTCAGTCCAGCTTATCGCAACCAAGACCGAGCTTTGCGAGAAATCTACCGCGTTCTGAACGAAATTTCGGATGCCGTGGATGATCTCTGGGCGTCTAAAAATGTCAGGCTGACGTTGATTGTCTCCTGCAGGTGCTTGCGTTTTGAATTGCACCAACTTGCCACGATGTAGATGCGGTTCACTCGCTTCCCGAATGACTGTTTCGATTGGCGCTTGGCGCAGTAAGTGATCTTCTTTTCCGGCCCGACCCATGGAGCGTAAAATGTCGCGACATCTATCTGCTTGCTCACGTATGAGCCGTGCATCTTCTTTCAACTCTTCGTTGTCACCCAGCTCGTCCAACAATTCACTGCTGACCAGTTTGATTGTAGCAAGCGGCGTCCCAAGCTCATGCGCAGCCGCTGCAATAACGCCGCCAAGATCAGTTAGTTTTTGCTCACGTGCCAAGGCCATTTGTGTGGCGACAAGGGCTTCGCTCATGGACAGGGTTTCTTGCGTAACTTGGCGCGCATAAATTCCGACAAAGACCACACCGATTACCAACGCGATCCAAAAACCGAACACAAATAGATCTGGAAGGATCAGTGGAAAACCGGATGCCGTCATGATGGGAAGGCTAGCGAATCGCAGTATCGTCACGATGGTGAGTGTCGTTGCGCCAATGATCAGTGTGCTGCGAAGCGGCAAAAGTGTCGAGGCGACAGATACTGGCGCGAGGAGAAGGAGAGCGAACGGATTGTTCAGCCCGCCCGTTAACAACAGCAACAACCCAAGCTGCGCGAGATCAAATCCGATCATTAGGTTCGCTTCATTTTCGGATAGTCGGCGGTTTTCTGGATAGATGAGGTACGAAACGACGTTCAGAAGGACCGACAAGCCGATAACGACCGCGATCAGTCCAGTTTCTAGGTTCAGGCGGAAAACAAAGATAGCCGCAAATACAGCGGTAATTTGCCCCAAGACAGCGATCCACCGGATTGATGCTAGTGTTCGAACGCGCACCCAGTTGCTGCGGTTCTGATTCTGAAAAACGTCGTTTTCTATCTGCGCCATATTGACCGGTATCTCGATTGTTACTTACGCTTTTTGTATGGTGCACATATTTAGGTGGCAGTCGCGACCTAAATATGTGGATGCTCATTATGTCTAAGACCTATGCAATTGCCGCCGGCGCTGTTGTTGTTGCCCTTTTGGGTGGAACGTTTGCCGCTACTAAATTTGGCCGAAGTGACGATATGTTTGCTGAGTGCCGAGCCAGTCAGTCTGCTGCTGGCGCCATCGGGGGTCCATTTGAATTGGTTGATGAGAATGGCGTGACCGTAACCAATGAGGACGTCATAACAGGTCCGACATTGATCTACTTTGGCTATACGTTTTGTCCGGATGTTTGTCCGTTAGACAACATGAGAAACGCTCAAGCGATTGAAATATTGGATGAACAGGGCGTGGATGTGACCCCTGTGTTTATCTCGATTGACCCTGAACGTGATACAGTCGACGTCGTGCGAGACTTTACAGAAAACTTCCACGACCGGATGATCGGACTTACCGGATCACTCGAACAGGTCAGGGCTGCATCGCAGGCGTATCGTACGTATTATGCCAAACAAGACGCTGAGGATGAGTTTTACCTCGTTGACCATACAACGATGTCTTACCTTGTTTTCCCCGAGCAAGGGTTTCAGGAATTCTATCGTCGTGATGTCACACCAGAGCAAATGGCCGAGAGCCTTAGTTGCTTCGTTGATGCAGCAAGCTAACCAGATCATTTGACCGTACTCCCATCCAACGATAAGTCTTGGGTGGGAAGAGAAAAGGGATGGTACATGGATCTGGAACCTATCGGAGAAGATGCGTCCCTGTTGTTGGTGGACGATGACGAACCTTTTTTGCGTCGCCTAGCCAAGGCAATGGAGAAACGTGGGTTCTCGGTTGAAACCGCAGAAAGTGTCGCAGCAGGTAAGGCAATCGCGACAGCGCGCCCACCTGCTTATGCTGTCGTCGACTTACGTCTTGAGGACGGAACCGGCCTTGATGTGGTTGAAACGCTGCGCGAAAGTCGACCCGAAGCACGTATCGTTGTGTTGACTGGTTATGGCGCGATTGCGACAGCTGTTGCAGCGGTAAAGATTGGCGCGACCGATTATCTTTCCAAACCAGCAGACGCGACGGACGTTATGAATGCGCTGTTGACCAACGGTGCGGAATTGCCACCTCCACCAGAAAACCCGATGAGCGCTGATCGGGTCCGTTGGGAACATATCCAACGGGTTTATGAATTGTGTGATCGCAATGTATCTGAAACCGCGCGGCGGCTGAACATGCATCGCCGAACACTGCAACGGATTTTGGCGAAGCGCAGCCCGCGCTAGCAAGGCAGATCGACAGTCAATATGTTGAGGTAATCGTTGTCAGGTGTTGGCTTCGTTTTTCAACCATTTTACAAAGACATCCCGTGACGGCGAGATGATTTCCGGACGTGTGAGGACATGGTAAGCGGCTGGGCTGTTTTCTTCGACGCACAACACAACAAGCTTTCCTGATTTGACGTGCGGATCCGCAATCGGCTCAGGTATGATAGCGACACCGAGTCCCGCCAATGCGGCCTCACGCGTTAGTTGAGCGGTTGGAAAGACCGTCACATTTTCACCATCGAGGTCAATTCCGCCGGTTTTCACCCAGTAGCGTTCTTCGGATTGGGCTTTTGCCATCAGCCATCGCGCGCCTTTTAGATCGTCAAAGCACTCGATTTTGCGACCTTCCATATAGGAAGTAGCGGCAACGGCCATATGCCCTGCGGACATCAGTTTGCTAACTTTCGCACCAGTCCAACCGCCTTTGCCGTAACGGATTGCAACGTCGACATTGTCTTGGCGCAGATCGACGAGTTTTCCAGCGGGCAACAACTCAAGTTCGATATCTGGGTTTTGGTCCCAGAACGCGCCGATGCGAGGCATTAACCAATTGGCTGCGAATGAAGGCGTTACGGCGATGCGGATAGCTCGGTTTTTGGCGTTGTCGAGTAGGACGTTTGAGGCGCTGGCTATAATCCCGAAGGCTTCCGACAGTTGATCGGCGAGTCTCCTGCCGATCTCAGTCACGGTCATGCCTCGACCTTCACGTTTCATCAACGACTGACCAAAATGATCTTCGAGCGCGCGGACATGCTGGCCTATGGCAGCATGCGTTACGTTCAGATCTCGCGCTGCGGCGGAAAAGCTACCATGTCGCGCGGCGGCCTCGAATGCACGAAGCGCAGAGAGGGAAGGAATGTCATGCCAATTCATTTGAAAGATAGGCTAACATATGTGAAATCATCCTGACTAGGGTGAATTGATAACATCCATTATTCATTGAGCATCAACAATGCCAATGGAGGTCGATATGTTTACCCTACTTGCAGATGCCATGTTCACCGCAACACTTGTTAATCGCGGAAACGACATTCCGGAACGCCTTAAAGATCACCCTGATCGATATGTTCCCAAAAACAAACGTCAAAGCTCGAACGCGCAGTTTGGGTTCAGCCCGTACCGCGATCTTTGGTAGAATACCTAAAGGGTGGCTGTTTCCTTGCAGCCGCCCAAGGGACTTAAAGCACGAACCGTTTTACGATCCGGTCCACTTGCGTTCCATTCGGGCGCGTGTGGTCAGCGGGTTTCACATGATCGGGCTGGAATCCCATTTTGGAGTAAAACGCGAGGCCGCCTGAATTATCTTCAGTGATCTTGGCGATGATGGACGTACCCCCACGATTTTTACAATCGACCCGTGTTTTTTCGAACATGGCTTTTCCAGCTCCGCGCACGGGATTCATTTGGTCGGTGAAACTGCCGATGGAATAGACTCCGGATTCAACCTCAAACGCTCCTTGAAAACCGACGATCCGTTCGCCGTGAAGCACAACATTTGCGACTTCAGCGTCTTCAAAATAATGGGCCGCGAAATCGGATGCGTTGTAAGGTTCTTCATGGGCGGTACTGCCACCAAGAGAGATGGTATGATTGATTATAACGACGCAGTCTGGAACATCATACATTTGCATAGCGCGGACGGTGAAGGTCATAGTAAGTCCATTAGTTCGGCATGACGACGGGTAAAATCTTGACGAACTGCGAGGGGTGCGCGCAGCTGGATTTCCGCGGTTTGTGCAATGTTAGAATCGATTTTTCCGAAAAGCTTGTCTGCTTCAGCCTTCGTAAACCCCGCGATCTGAACAGCCTCGAGCCACGCACTTATCTTGTCGGCTTTCTTGATCTTCTTTTTCACGTCCGCAGGCACTTGTGCGGGCAGTCCGAACCGAATGTGGATTGCTGCCATAAGGCGCTCATCAAGAGTCTCGTAACCCGGACCTACCGCAGCCTTAACGGGGCTGATCATGTCGCCAATTACATATTCAGGCGCATCGTGCAGCAATGCAGCGAGCTGCCATCTGACAGGTGCGTTCGGATTCATCGCCGCAAAAATTTGTTCAACCAACAAAGAATGCTCAGCAACCGAGTAGGCGAAATCGCCAACAGTCTGACCATTCCAACGCGCAACAAAGGCGAGTCCATGGGCGATATCTTCGATTTCGATATCCATCGGGGTCGGGTCAAGTAGGTCTAGTCGACGACCAGATAACATGCGTTGCCATGCACGGGGTTGTTTCATCTAAAGCACTCCGAATTAGACGGTGACCCTACGGCGCACTTGCTTAGATTGTCGAGACCTCTTTGCGGTGTTAAGGGGGCGTCAACAAAGTATGTAAGGAGAGCCACCATGGCCAATGACTATATCGTAAAAGACATTGCACTGGCGGCGTTTGGCCGCAAAGAGCTGGACATTGCTGAAACTGAAATGCCGGGCCTGATGGCTTGTCGCGCTGAATTTGGTAAAAGTAAGCCACTGAAGGGTGCACGCATCGTTGGATCGTTGCACATGACCATTCAGACGGCTGTGTTGATTGAAACACTTGTTGAGCTGGGCGCCGATGTACGCTGGGCGTCATGCAACATCTTTTCCACACAAGATCACGCTGCCGCAGCGATTGCTGAAGGTGGCACGCCGGTGTTTGCGATCAAAGGCCAGTCTTTGGAAGAGCATTGGGACTACCTCGACAAGTCTTTCATGTTCCCTGAAGGCGCGAACATGATCCTCGATGATGGTGGCGACGCGACATTGTACATCCTCTTGGGTGCACGTGCAGAAGCTGGTGAAGAGATTATCCCTGTGCCGCAATCCGAAGAGGAAGAAGCGATCAAAAAGCAGATCGCCAAGCGCATGAAAGAAAGCCCTGGCTGGTTCACGAAAACGCGTGAAGCGATCCAAGGTGTTTCTGAAGAAACAACTACAGGCGTTCACCGTCTTTACGATCTGCACAAGAACAGCCAACTGCCATTCCCAGCGATCAACGTGAACGACTCCGTGACCAAGTCGAAGTTCGACAACAAATACGGTTGTAAGGAATCGCTCGTTGACGGCATTCGCCGCGCGACCGATACAATGATGGCTGGTAAGGTCGCTGTCGTGATGGGTTACGGCGACGTGGGCAAAGGTTCGGCCGCGTCATTGTCCGGTGCTGGCGCACGTGTAATCGTAACCGAAGTTGACCCTATCTGCGCGCTTCAGGCTGCAATGGACGGCTTTCAGGTTACCACTCTCGATGAAGTCGTAGGCATGGCTGACATCTTCGTAACGACAACAGGCAACAAAGACGTCATTCGCATCGAACACATGCGTGCGATGAAAGACATGGCGATTGTTGGCAACATCGGTCACTTCGACAACGAAATCCAAGTCGCTGCGTTGAAGAACCATAAATGGACGAATATCAAAGAACAGGTCGACATGATCGAGATGCCGAATGGCAACCGCTTGATCTTGTTGTCTGAGGGCCGTTTGTTGAACCTTGGTAACGCGACAGGACACCCATCCTTCGTGATGTCGGCGTCCTTCACAAACCAAGTTCTGGCGCAGATCGAACTGTTCACAAAGGGGGATGAGTATCAGCCTGGCGTTTACATCTTGCCAAAGCACTTGGACGAAAAAGTTGCGCGTCTGCACCTTGATCGTATCGGAGTGAAGCTGTCTTCGCTTGATAAGGAACAAGCCGATTACATCGGTGTGTCCGTTGATGGTCCATTCAAGCCAGAGCACTACCGCTACTAACTAAGCGAATACAAAAATCGAAAACGCCGGCCCGTTTGGGTCGGCGTTTTGCGTTGGAGGTAGCGAAACTTCACATTAGGTTAAACTCAGCAAATGGGGTGACGAGTGCAGGTCGACGAACCAGAACACGAAGATCAACCCGAAAAACCAACGGCCAGAAAATGGCGCTGGGCGATTTTTCGCTCCGTCGGAAGTGCATTATTCACGCTGCTTTTCATCGGGGGAGTAGTTGGTTCGTTATTGGCTGTACTTCACCCCGATACGCCTCTGCCACCACAGTGGAATCCGACCGTTCCCTTAGCAGTCGCGCACCCTGTTACACCGCTGACTTCATCCAAGCTGCGGATGGCGCTAAACGACCCTGCCCAATGCCGCTCGGTTCTCGCAGTGGCCGCGCAAATCACTTCGATGGATCCGTTTGAAGCGACAGAGCACTGCCATATCCGCAACCGAGTTTCGATTTCGACTGTCGGGGATGCACGAATTGACCGAATAGAGACCTCCTGCGCGACAGCGCTTAGGATGGCTATGTGGGAGCGCCACGGCGTGCAACCAGCTGCACAGGAATACCTTGGAGCCACAGCGACGGTTTTCCGCCAAGTGGGAAGTTACAATTGTCGTCCCATTCGCACAACGCAGGGTGCAAGCACCCGATGGAGCACACACTCCACTGGCGATGCGATCGACATTACTGGTTTTGATTTTTCGGATGGCCGGCGTATTCGCCTAATTGCAGATTGGGACGACGGAACGGAAGAAGGCCAGTTTCTGCGCGCGGTTCGTGATAGCGCCTGTACATGGTTCGCGACGACACTAAGTCCGGATTACAACAGCCTCCACGCGGATCATTTTCACCTACAGGCAAGGGGCTGGGGGACCTGCCGCTAGGTTGGGGGGAAAAGCAAAGCAGAATTTTCCTTTGCTCAAACGGATTCAGGGACTAACATTCCCGCAGCGCCGTTAGAACAGGCCGAAATTTTGGTGGGAGTATACCATGAGCAAACGTGATGACCTTATTGCGAAATACGCAGATGACCTGAAGAACAAGTGTGGCATGACGCCCGATATGGACCTTTTGACAAAGGTAACAATCGGCTGCGGTCCGTCCATTTATAATGCTGATGCGTCAACAGTTGCAGGCTCACAAGAGTCTGAGCTGGAAACAGTGAAGAAAAATTTCCTCATGAAAAAGCTGGGCCTTGCAGATGGCCCGCAGTTGATGGACGGAATTAACTCCGCCATCGAGACTTACGGTAAATCCGAGCGCAGCAAGTACCGTGCTGTGATTTACTACATGCTGACAAAGCACTTCGGTAAAGAATCCGTCTACGGCTAAAGCAGCTAATATGACTATGCAACGCCCACCCATCGCGGTGGGCGTTTGCATTTGTAGAAAATCTTAAGGGCTATTTGTTTGCGAGACTCGGTCCTTACAAGCTATCAAACCTTTGCGGCCAGGATGGCCCGGACCAGTTTCAGTGATACGTGTGGTGGCTTTTCGGAGTGCACGTTGGTGAGAGAAAGGGTCTGGGCGGGGTGCTCGGGCCCTTTCATTTTTTGGCGCTCAAAACATCCCTGTAACTGCACCCATGATCGCACAGCCAACGACTGCGTATCCGCTATCGATAACCGTTAGTTTGAACGGCCGCATTCCGTAAGCATTGTTAATCATGATCCAAGGGCTAATGAAGAAAAGCCCGATCCCCATTCCAGACAGCAACCCTTTTCCAAAGGTTTCGATCCCTGACAAAGCGAATGTATGCCGCATCATACCCGCGACAAGAACCATGGCGATTGCCGACAAAATGAACGGAAGCGGTGAATTGCCTTCAGGGCGACCATCTTCATCGCATTTTATACCGGACGCTTCGGTCCACGGTTTAGCTAACGTCATGTACCAGAGCGCACCAAATACGTAGCCCGCTGCCGCCGCGGCTAAAACTGATAGAAACCCCATTTCACGTTCCTCACTTTAGACTGATCCGCTCTAGTTTGCGGGTCTTGGGTCCACAATGTTAAGGTTTTGTTCGGCCTAGTGCGCAAATTGCAAACCATTCGGCCTCAGTAACAGGCTGAACCGACAGGCGGGAATTCCGCACTAGAATCATGTCGTGCAGTAGACTATCGGCCTTGATCTGCTCAAGTGTAACGGGTGTTTCGAACGGACGAACGGCTTTGATATCCACGCATTCCCAACGATCGTCATCTGTTGTGCTGTCCTGATGCGCGGCTGCGCAGACCTCAACAATCCCGACGACGGATTTCTCTTTTTGGGAGTGATAGAAAAACCCACGGTCGCCTACAGTCATTTCGCGCATGAAATTGCGCGCTTGATAGTTGCGCACGCCATCCCATTCTTCACCGATATCGCCCTTGGCAACCTGGTTGTCCCAGCTCCACGTCGAGGGTTCGGATTTGAACAGCCAATAACGCATCAACCGACGACCTTTTTCCACTCTTCGATCCGCACCTTCTCAAAAAGATCGGCTTTGGCATAGGGATCGTTTTTGGCCCAATTATGCGCATCGGTGAGGCTGTCGACGTTCATGATGATCATCGAACCGCACATCGTACCGTCAGCATCTAGAAACGGGCCGGCCATTTCTACAACACCCGTTTCTTCGATGTATGCGAGGTGGGCGTCGCGATTGTCTAAGCGAATTTGAAGGGCGCCGGGTTTGTCACGAGTGATGAGAGCAACGCGCATAGTTATTCCTTTCTAAGTGGCCGCGCCAGAAGCGTCGCGAGTGCTGTTTCTGGATCAATTTTCCCAGAAGCCAGATCGGCGACAACGCGGCAAATTGGTAGGTCTAAGTCATGTTTTTGCGCAAGGTTAGAAACCGAAACGGCCGTCGCCGCACCCTCAACCGTGGTGGCGGTGTCAAAGTCCTGCGCGGATCCGATTGATAAGCCGAAACGATAGTTACGAGACCCATCAGATGTACACGTTAACGCAAGATCACCGAAACCGGAAAGTCCTGTAAGCGTTTCTGGATCAGCCCCTAGTGCCGTTCCTATTCGCCGCATTTCAGCAAAGCCACGCGTAATAACGGCAGCGCGCGCACTTTCGCCAAAACCAGCACCCATGCAAACGCCACAGGCAATTGCGATCACATTTTTCAAGGCTCCGCCAAGCTCAGCGCCAATAACGTCTTGGCTAAGGTACAGGCGTAACGTTGGTGTAGATAGGCAGGCCTGAAGATACGCACCTTCATCTACGTCGTTGCAGGCCAAGGTTAATGCAGTTGGCAGATGGTTTGCGATATCTGCAGCAAAGCTTGGCCCTGTTAGCATTGCACAGATTGCAGAAGGAACATGGGCTTCAATTTGGGCGACTGGCCCGCGCAATGTCGATTGGTCGATACCTTTGCAACACGCCACAAGACGCTTATCCGCAAAATGGTCCGCGTTCACTTTCAGCCATTCTCCGAGCTTTTGTGCCGGAATTGCAAGAAGTATGGTGTCGGCGTCAATGAGGGCGGCAAGATTAGACGTCACATTGATGTTTTCAGGAAGAGGATGACCCGGGAGCCGCTGGACGTTTTCACGTGCCTTTGAAATCTCTGCGGCGGCATCCGCATCGCGTGCCCACAACGTAACAGGGCCGTTCGCAGCCAAGGAAATGGCAAGGCCCGTTCCAAATGCACCCGCTCCAGCGACAGCTAGTTTCATGACTTTGCGCCCTTCTTTCCGCTGCCGGTTAGGGAAGCGCTTTTCTGATCTAGCGGCCAACGCGGACGCGCTGAAAGTGTGAGGTCATCAATCATGCCATCAGTAAACCGGAGCATTCCAGCATAAGCTATCATCGCGGCATTGTCCGTGCAAAGCGCAAGAGGTGGTGCCACAAAAAAGGTCTCTGTTTCAGCGCAAAGCTGCTTCAGGGCGTGGCGAATCGGCCCGTTTGCTGCAACACCACCCGCCACTGCGAGCGTTTTTACTGAAGGCGCGATTGCCCGCGCAGCTGCAAGGGCCCTGCGCGACTTCGCAACAAGAACGTCCGTTACAGCGGCTTGAAAACCAGCACAAAGGTCGGCGCGCGCTTGCGTTGGAAGGCCGCCATGCTTTGAGATCACATCGTCACGAGCACGCAACACTGCGGTCTTCAAGCCAGAGAACGACATGTTGCAGTCATCGCGATTGAGAAGCGGACGCGGCAACGAAAACACCTTAGAATCGCCTTGCAACGAAGCGGCCTCTACAGACGGACCGCCAGGTTGAGGTAACCCTAGAATACGCGCGGTTTTATCGAAAGCTTCGCCGGGCGCGTCATCAATGGTTCCGCCAAGGCGCGTATATGTATCGTGTCCTTCGACAAGCAGGAATTGGCAATGCCCGCCGGAGACAAGCAACATCAGGTAGGGAAATTCGATCTCATTTGTAAGCTGCGGTGTTAGCGCATGCCCAGCGAGGTGGTTTACACCGATAAGCGGCACACCCGAAGCAGCGCTTAATCCCTTCGCACACATGACACCGGAAAGGACGCCACCAATAAGACCGGGCCCTGCCGTAACGGCGATTGCATCGATTTCCGTTATGTTTTTTGTGGCAGTTGCGAGGGCTTGCTCGACAACATGATCAATCTTCTCTGCATGAGCTCGTGCTGCAATTTCAGGGACTACACCACCGTAACTCGCGTGAATCTCAGTTTGCCCAAACACAACGTTAGACAGGATGCTTGCTTTGCCGGCGACACCATGGACAACAGCCGCGGCGGTGTCGTCGCAACTACTTTCAATCCCGAGAATAGTTAAAGATGCTGACATAATGCCGCGCTCGCCTGCTTGCGTCTGGTGTGTTCGCAGGTAACACTTGCGCGCAATCGCTACAATGGTCCGGGGGTCCAAGCTGTGCCGACCTTTGAAGATCCTACAATCCTGATAACAAGACCTGCCGCCGATGCTGAACGGTTTTTACAGATGTTGCGAGCGGATTCTGGACCATTTGACGCCATCAAGTGTCCTGCGTTTAGTTTCGAAGAGATTCCCACAAAACAATCGGACTTTGATGCCGCCGTCTTTACATCAAAAGCAGGTGTCTTATTTGCCCCAGAAGGGCAAGGGCGGGTGGCCTATTGTGTTGGTGACGCGACTGCGCAACTGGCGAACGTTGCGGGCTATGCGCCATTGAGTGCGAATGGATCTGCAGAGGACTTGGTCGAACTGATTCTGAGGAAGTCTCCCACAGTTTCACTACAACATATTCGGGGGGAAAATTCGACCGGTAACGTCACAGAACGTCTCATTGCACAGGGAATTCGCTGCACGGAGGCGATCGCCTATCGTAAAGTTCCACAAACACCTTCGGAAAGTATCAAAAAGGATTTGAGCAGCGCTTCGAAACTGATCCTTCCCCTGTTTTCCGCGGAAACAGTGTCGATTCTCGCAAGTTGGGCACTACAATTAGATGGCTGTACGGTCGTCGCAATAAGCGGTGCTGTTGCTAAGTCCGCCGAAACTTTATTGCCAAAGAAAGTGGTGGTTTCAGAACGGCCAGATATGCGCGGGATGGCCGCAGCAACAGCGCGTTTGATTGCTTGAGGGTCATTCGGACGCACGCTAGAGTAATCCTCGGGGCGATCGTGCCCTCGTCGAAGTGAGTAGGGGCAAACGTGGCCAAGTCTTCCAAAGGTTCATCCAAGAAATCCAAGATCGACAAGTCGGTTGAAGACGTTGTTGAGGTCGTTGATACGGGGTTAGAGCCAACGGACAACGAGACCGCCCAATCTAATGACATTCCTGACGATGAGGATGGTTTGGGTTTTGAGGCGGAAGTTTCCAAAGACGAGTTCGAGATGGAAGTCGTTAACGATGAAGTCATCAATGAACCCACACCTGACTTAGCAGACGAAGCGATTGTCGCTGAAACTGTTGTACCCAATGAAAGCTCCAAGTCGGGAGGTTTCTTTCCGTTGCTTCTTGGCGGGGTCGCTGCAGGCGCGATTGGATATGGCATCGCGACCTTCTATCCGCTGAACGCTGGATCGGCTGAGCTTGAAGCACAGTTTGCAGCGCAATCCGAAAAGATTGCAGCAATTGAAGCACAATTGGCTGAGGCGCCGGAATTGGATGTTTCGGCGATCGAGACACAGATTTCTGAATCAGCTGCGCAAACAACTGGGCAGATTGAAAACGTTGCGGCCTCACTCGAAGATCAGTTGTCCGCGCTCGATGTTCGCATTTCAGATATTGAGAAAGCACCGAATTCGGACGGCACATTATCCGAAACAGCCATAGCTGCTTATCAACAAGAACTAGAAGAGCTACGTGCAGAACTGACCACGCAACAAGAAGCGGTAATGACCGCGGCGGCGCAAACGGAAGCCGAACTAGCTGCTGCGCGCGAAGAAGCGCTAGCAACGGCGCAGGCCGCTACATCTCGTGCTGTTTTAAACCGCGTTTCGGAAGCCGTTGATACAGGCGTTCCATTTGCTGATTCATTGGCGGAACTTGAGGGCGTTGATTTACCAATTGCCCTAACCAATGCCGCTGATGCCGGTGTGGCAACAATCGCAGAATTGGCGGATGCGTTTCCGGCTGCAGCACGGGCTGCGCTAGCAACCGCACGCGCCGAAGGTGTTTCCGATGATGCTGGTGGCATTGGTGGGTTCCTGAGAAACCAATTCGATGTGCGATCAACTGCACCGCAAGAGGGCCCTGGCCCGGATGCGGTTTTGTCGCGTGCCGAAGCTGCGATCAAAGAAGGCCGCGTGTCAGACTCCCTGGCTGAAATCGAAGCGTTGCCCGAAGTGGTGCGCGCAGAAATGACCGACTGGACCGCGCTCGCTACAGAACGTGCGAACGTACTCGATGCTATTTCGACCCTTTCCGAAACCTATAATTAGAACTGAGGCGATTCCCTGATGATCTTGTCCCTATTAAAGATTTTGGCCTTTGTTGCCGTTATTATGGCTGCCACGTTTGGCGCCACCTTGTTGTTGGATATGGACGGCAGCGCCACGATTGATATCGGTGGTAAAGCGGCCTCGTTCTCGGTTATCGAAATGGTGGTTGGGTTGATCATTCTGGTGGCCCTTGTTTGGCTTACATTCAAATTGATCGGTTTGGCGGTTGCAGCGTTCAAGTTTCTCAATGGCGATGAAACTGCGATCTCGCGTTACTTTTCACGTAACCGCGAACGCAAGGGTTTCGAAGCGCTGTCCGAGGGCATGATGGCGCTTGCGTCTGGTGAAGGTCGTTTGGCGATGGCCAAGGCGAACCGCGCAGAAAAATTCTTGGAACGCCCAGAGCTGACCAACCTACTGACAGCCCAAGCCGCAGAGCTTGCAGGTGACCGTAAGACTGCCGAACAAACATACCGTAAGCTTCTAGAAGACGACAAAACACGCTTCGTCGGTGTGCGTGGAATCATGAAGCAAAAGCTGGAAGAGGGCGATACCGATACTGCATTGTTGCTTGCGGAAAAGGCGTTTGCCATCAAGCCAAAGCATGTCGAAACGCAGGATACTTTGTTGCGCTTGCAGGCGGAAAGTTCCGACTGGAAAGGTGCGCGTGCAACGTTGTCCGCGAAGCTCAAGACTGGCCAGTTGCCGCGCAATGTGCATAAGCGTCGCGACGCTGTGCTTGCACTGTCCGAAGCAAAGGGTGTGTTTGAAGATGGCCAAACCGCCGAAGCGCAGGATGCTGCGATTGAAGCCAACAGAATGTCACCAGATTTGATTCCTGCTGCAGTGATGGCGGCGGAAACATATATCGAAAAGAACAACGCACGCGCCGCAGCCCGTGTTCTTAAGAAAGCGTGGGATGTTTCCCCTCACCCTGATCTCGCAGCTACCTTCGCGGCGATCGCACCAGATGAGACTCCTACAGCAAGGCTTAAGCGTTTCCGTGCGCTGACCAAGTTACAGTCGAGCAGCCCGGAAACAAAAATGCTGTTGGCGGAATTGAATATTGCCGCAGAGGACTTTCCTGAGGCGCGCCGCGCGATCACGGAGCTTGTCGCAGAAACACCTACATCTCGTAATCTGACGATCATGGCTGCGATTGAACGTGGCGAAGGATCAGATGATGCGGTGGTGCGAGGATGGCTTACCAAAGCCCTTACAGCGGCTCGTGGCCCGCAATGGATTTGTGACAACTGTCAGCACATCCATCCAGCTTGGGCCCCCGTTTGTTCGAATTGTTCAGGGTTTGACACGTTGTCATGGCGTGAGCCACCAAAAGGCGAAGTTGCGATGCCTTCAGGCGTTGAAATGCTGCCGCTAATTGTTGGACAAATTTCGGCTCCAGTCGCCAACTCTGAGGACGAAATCGTCGAGGCGGAGATCTTTGAAGACACGTCTGACGCGCAAGAAGAGACATAAAGCGCAACGATAATCGAGCACCGCCGGCACCTCGCAAGGCTGCTATCGCCTTGACGTCGGTGACGGCTATTCCTTGCGGTTTCTTTACAATGTTCCTCGCGCTTGGCGCAGTTGGGTCGGGGCTAATGCTCTTTCATATTCCAATTCTGACCAGCCTGCTCTTTGCGTTGCTAATGATCTGGGTCATCTATGAATACAAAGGTCGCCGCTACGACGGCTACAGAGTGGCGCATGGCTATGGGCTTGAGCATCCACATAACAAGAACCGAGAACATCTATAGCGTGGTCACCGACCGATACTGAGCGCCACGACCGCGCGGCATGTCCGTATGTTTGCCTGTGATCAAAACCACAACCAGCAACGTCGCTAATCATTTCGAATTTCTGAAGTAACAATTTTGATTTTCCGAATCGCAAGGTAAAACAGCCTTTAGCGCTTGGAGGTTGGTCTACCCCGTGTCTACAAATCCGGAAAAAGCGCTCATCGTTTAACGTAAGCACCAGGCGTTTGCCCGATTTTCTTGCTACGCCCAGCACTCCAATGAAAGGCGACCCGATGGCTAGAACTTATCTCAAGAAGGCAACACTGACGGCGGCGTCAGGTGCATCTGACGTTCATGACCTAGTTAAAGGCATACTGACCGACATTGAGGCTGGTGGTGATGAAACGGCGCGAGAATATGCGCAAAAGTTTGACAAGTACGACGGAAATATCATTTTGACAGATGCCGAAATTGAGGCTGCATGTGCTTTGGTTCCGCAAAAGCTAAAAGACGATATCCTGTTCGCTCATGACAACGTTCGCCGCTTTGCCGAAGCGCAAAAGGGAACAGTCACCGACATTGAACTTGAAATTACTCCTGGGCTGATTGCAGGGCAAAAAGCAATCCCGGTGGATGCTGCTGGGTGCTATATTCCGGGTGGTCGATATAGTCACATCGCCAGCGCCATAATGACAGTGACAACCGCCAAGGTTGCTGGCTGTAAAAACATCATGGCCACGTCGCCACCGCGTGCAGAAGGTTTGCCACCAGCAATCGTCTACGCGGCCCATATTTGTGGTGCCGATACCATTATGGCGATGGGTGGTGTCCAAGCTGTTGCCGCAATGACGTTCGGGCTGTTCGGACTTCCCGAAGCAAACATTCTTGTCGGGCCCGGTAACCAATATGTTGCCGAGGCGAAAAGCATTTTGTTCGGGCGCGTTGGGATTGATATGATCGCCGGACCGACCGACAGCTTGATCATCGCCGATAAAACAGCGGATGCACACATCGTAGCAACCGACTTGGTGAGCCAAGCTGAGCACGGCTACAACTCACCCGTTTGGTTGGTCACTGACGATCAAGCATTGGCCGAAGACGTCATGGCCCGCGTGCCAGCACTGATTGAAGACCTTCCAGAATTGAACCGCGAAAACGCGACGGCCGCATGGCGTGACTATGCGGAAGTCATCGTTTGTCCCGACCGTGAAGATATGGCGGCCTGCTCCGATGAATACGCACCCGAACATTTGACCGTTCAGGCGGCTGATTTGGAATGGTGGCTAGACCGTTTGTCTTGCTACGGATCATTGTTCTTGGGCGAAGAAACAACAGTGTCTTTTGGTGACAAAGCATCGGGTACGAACCACGTTCTGCCAACGTCTGGCGCGGCGGGATATACTGGCGGACTCTCCGTGCACAAGTATATGAAAATTGTAACCTGGCAGCGATCCACACGTGAGGGATCTAAGCGGGTCGCCGAAGCAACGGCACGCATTTCCCGACTGGAAGGAATGGAAGGACACGCACGCGCTGCAGATGTGCGTCTCTCAAAATACTTCCCGGACGAGACCTTTGACCTCGGTGCCGACATTTAAGCATTGCTTGGAAAATAATTGACGAATTGGAGGCGAATACCGTTCCTCTCGCTTTGGTGATGACCTTGTAAGGAAGCTGGCAATTCCGTGCGGGCATCCCATATCATGTTACGAACCACTTATACCGGAGGCATCTCATGGCTAAGTACGAAAAGAACACAGACGTCATCGCAACCCTGACACCAGAACAATTCCATGTGACGCAAGAAAGCGGGACAGAGCGCCCTTGGACAGGTGCGTATCTGGACAACAAGGATGTCGGGATTTACGTCGATATTGTTTCCGGCGAACCTCTGTTTGCATCTTCAGACAAGTACGAATCCGGTTGCGGTTGGCCCAGCTTTACCAAGCCAATCGAAGCCTCAAATATGAATGAACTAACGGACAGCACGCTAGGGATGGTCCGCACCGAAGTGCGCTCAACCCACGGTGACAGCCATCTAGGACATGTTTTCCCTGATGGACCCGCTGATCGTGGTGGTCTTCGTTACTGTATTAACGGTGCATCGCTGCGCTTCATTGCCAAGGCAGACATGAAAGCCGAAGGTTATGGCGAATACGTAGATCAAGTGGAGGATGTGTAATGACGGAACGCGCAGTTATAGCAGGCGGTTGTTTTTGGGGCATGGAGGACTTGATCCGAAAGCTACCCGGTGTTGAATCGACACGCGTTGGTTACACGGGCGGGGACATTCCAAATGCGACGTACCGCAATCACGGAACACACGCTGAGGGAATCGAGATTCTGTTCGATCCGGCAATCATTACCTACCGCCGCATTCTTGAATTCTTTTTCCAGATTCATGATCCGACAACCGAAAACCGACAGGGGAACGACCGTGGCATGTCGTACCGATCAGCGATTTACTATGTCGATGAGGGTCAGAAATTAGTTGCAACCGATACAATCAAAGACGTTGATGCGTCAGGCTTATGGCCAGCAAAGGTCGTGACTGAATTGGCCCCCGTCGCTGACTTTTGGGAGGCTGAGCCTGAACATCAAGACTATCTTGAACGGATACCTAACGGTTACACGTGTCACTTCATCCGGCCTGATTGGGTCCTCCCACGTCGCGCTGCCGAATAGTTAGCTCGTTATGCGTGGACGTCCTCGCGCCGTGATGCGTAGCGTTGCCTCGATGAACATCGTCTGAGCCTCGATCTGCGCTTCCCGCAAGTCGAGGTCCTCAGTTATGCGGATCTCGTCAACACCACTCGCTTTTGCTTTCTCCGTAGCCTGACGTGTCAGCGCGTTGCGCAACGCTTCGAATGCAGTGTCCTTGTCGCCAAATTGCACAGGGCCATCCGGCAAATGAACCCGAAACGCGCCTTCCCCACCACTGGTTACAGTTCCCTCAGCGCGGACCGAAACCTGCCCGACAACAGCGCCAATCGCATTCGCCACCCCGCCATCTTCAGGTAAAATGGTTTCACATCCAAGACGTTCGCCAACAGCCCCATAATAAGCCTGAGCAGAAGCGCCGAGACCGATGACAGGCATCGCCAACCCGACATTCACACGTGCGATATTTCTGTGATCGGATAGTCCAATCTGCACAAGCGAATGCTGCGCCAATACCGAAGCCTGATCCCAGCCTTCTTCAACAAAAGCAGTCTCTAACAATGCCAAACTTGTCTGTTTCGTAAGTTGATCAATAATCGCCTGCGCCAAGGGTTCTGGTCCGACCGCAAACCGATCACCTGTTCCAATTCTCTGTTTTGCCAGGACCGACAAACCTTTGAGGGCAGCGTCAGAATCCCAGACGTCCATCAAACCTAACGCGTGACTTGCATCAGAGGGCGTCAGACCAACCATCATCACAAGACCACGTTGCACCAGTCTAAAAAGGGCTGGTTCATCGACGCGGTTCTTAACTGTATCTGCCCAACGCATAGGTCCATCCAGCAGGCGAGTAGCAACGGCAGATTCTCTAGCGTCCAGACCAACAGGCGTGTCATGGAACTGGACAACTACGAATTGGAATGCCTCTGGGGGCGGGTTTTCAAGAGCGAGCGCGTCGTCCAGAGCTGGGTGCACGATGTCTGGGAATTCGAGCGCAAACAAAGACAGGGGCATTACACGTCGTGGACCAAGTAGCAGGCTACGCTCCATCCCTTCGACGACAGAAACCACACTATCCCCGCCCAAACCAAACGTCCGCATCGCCACGGCCTCGACCATTGTCCGGTACTTACCGACCTTGGCACCCTGCGGATCAATTTTTGGTAGGCCATCGCTGAGTATGCAGACATCGGTTGTTGTGCCACCAATATCGCTGACCAGCGCGTTTTGTGCGCCTGTTAGCCACTGCGCGCCGGCAATGCTTGCGGCGGGGCCGCTTAAGATTGTTTCAATCGGCCGTTCTCGTGCAAGTTCCGCGGAAATCAAGGCGCCGTCGCCACGAACGACCATCAGGCGGGCGTCGATCCCTCGGGATGTGACATGGTGTTCCGTCGCGGTGATCAATCTTTCGATCAACCCGACTAGACGCGCATTCAAAACAGCGGTGAGCGCTCGCTTTGGCCCCCCAAGGGCCGCGCTCAACTCATGAGAGCAGGTTACAGGAACATCAAGAACCTCTCGCACGATTTCACGTGCTGCAATTTCGTGCGCTGCATTCCGAGTCGCAAACCGCGCGGCAATTGCGACGCCTGTAACCGGGACCGATAAAGACTCTAAACCGGCGTAAAGCGCATCGATATCGAGTGAAATGTTCACAGCACCCGAATGAGTGTGCCCACCATTAACTATGACGACAGGGTCTCCATTCAGGGCGTCAGCGAGATCCGATTTCTTGAGTTCTGCTTCGTCAAACCCAATGAAGACAAGTGCGACACGCCCGCCTTGCCCTTCAACCAGTGCGTTAGTGGCGAGTGTTGTAGAAAGAGACACCATAGAAATAGCGGATGCCGAAACGTTGCTGTCTTTAAGAACGGCGTCAATCGCAGCACCTATGCCAGAGGCGAGGTCCGGCCGCGTTGTAAGCGATTTAGCACGCGCGACGACTTCGTCGGTTTCGTCGTTAAGCAATACTGCGTCGGTGTATGTTCCACCGGTATCGATACCAAGAAGATGCGCCATAGATTCCCTTCTCATTTCCCTCACGCTACCGTGTCGTAACGATCATGCTGTTCCTAGGGCGACACTTCAAAGGCTAAAAGCCTTTTACGTCTGGGACAGGTTTTCCAATTCAATAACCTCGCCGCCCGCTGCTTTTGCGTCCTCGGCATCGTGGGTGACCATCAGAACGGGCAACTCACGTTCTTTCGCGGTTCGGAATACCAAGTCCCTTACTTGGGCGCGCATTTCGGCGTCGAGGCGGGAAAATGCTTCATCCAACAGTAAAGCACGCGGGTTTGAAAGCAGCATCCGCATCAGCGCAACGCGTGCTTTTTGGCCACCGGACAAGGTTGCAGGGTCGCGATCAGCGAAATCGTCAAGCCCAACATCGCGCAATCCAGCTTCGATCTTGGCGCGCCTCTCGGACTTGGTCCCGCCGGTGGGCATGCCAAATGCAAGGTTAGCGCCGACTGACATGTGTGGGAACAGAAGATCATCTTGAAAGAGGATCCCGATGTGACGTGCGTGAGAAGGCCTTTGCGTAATGTTCTCACCGTCTAACAAAATCTGGCCCATTCCAGTAAAAGCAGAAGAAAGCGTACCTGTAATGAAAGCCAACAGCGTGGATTTACCGACGCCCGATGGCCCCATCACCGTCAGCGTATCACCAGCTTGAATGATGTGATCTACCTCAATAAGCGGTTTTCCATCCCTTAGAATGCACACATCTTTCAGGATTAGACTCTTATTCATGCAAACTTCTCCGGTTTCGCCAAAGGATGGCAGGAATGATAAGGGCGAGAGTGAAGGGCACCAAGGCAGCCAGAGTTTGAACTAAGCCATAAACGCCAATTGCACGTCTATCGCCCCCTGAAGCCAAGGCAACAGCCTCTGTTGTAAGCGTGGAAACGCGGCCTCCCCCTATAAGCAATGTCGGAAGGTACTGGCCGACTGAAACGGCGACGCCAACCGCGGTCGCGATTAAGATTGGGCGCAACAGCATTGGCGCGCGAACACGCCAAAATATAGCCCAAGGGCGAGCGCCAAGAGCGCCGGCGACAATCGCATTGCGTGTGTCCCATGAGCGCCAAGGATCACCGAGAGAGAGAAAGACATACGGAAGAACGAATACCAAATGCGCGAGAATAACTGGAATGCGCCCGACATCAGCGCCAATACTTAGAAGGAGTGTTTGTAAGCCTGGTAGGAACGCAGTCTGTGGGACCAACAAAGGTAGGTAGAGCATCCATAGCCCACGACGCGAAAGAGGCCTCCCTCTACGATGCTCTGCCTCAAGGCAACCAAGCACCAAAGCCAGCGCGAGAAGCACTGCGATACCAGCGATCAGGAAGGTTTCACCTAAAGTTGTGAACGCGTCCGGTCCATGTCTGGTCCACGTTCGCATTGTGAAACCATCTGGAAGAACGTTTGGAAAACTCCAGAATGCTGCGAAAGACCAAACCAACAAACTTGCGAGCCCAAAGAAAACTGCCAACGCAGAAATAGAGCCTAACAATAGGGAAAACACGCGAACAGGAGCATCTAGTTGCCCGCGGCGGCCTGACATAATCCAGTAATTTCCAACCCGCGCGATGAGGCGTTCGCCTAGCCACCAAAAACAAAGTGTACCGATCACCAACGCAAGCTGCAAAAGCGCAGCAGCAGCGCCGGTTAAGCGCATGGAAAGGTCAGGATCGCTCATCCACTTTACGATTTGGACGGATAGCGTTGGCGGTGTGGTTGGCCCAAGGATCACGGCAACGTCTACGACGCTCATCGAGTATGCGATGACGACGTAAACCGGCAAACGTATTTGGTTGTAGACGCGTGGGAACACTGTCTTCAGCCAGCCCGTAACACGCCCATACCCTAGGGATTGTGCGACCAAGAGCGATCTTCGTGGTTGCGCTTGTCCCATTGCCGCGATGGTCATGAGCAGAAGAAAAGGAACCTCTTTTACGACCAGTCCCGCGATCATGGCGAGGCCAAGCGGGTCTTGGACAATCAGGATATCCGGTGGCCTCTCCCAACCCGTAAGAACTGGCGAGAGAAGACGCGCGATCCAGCCAGAAGGTGCAATAAGAAACGCGAGGCCAAATGCGGCCGCAGCGTGTGGAACCGACAGAAGCGGAGAGAGGAGGCGTTCGAGCGCCCGAAATGCATCTGTACCGGCCCAACTAGCAGAAATGAGCGCGACAATCCCAAGCGAGAGCGCTGTCGCAATGAGACCAGTCGCAACTGAAAGGCGCGCGGCATCGAAAAGACCGCTCCATCCAAACAAGTCACGAAATGGGTCAAGCGACGGCCCATGCAGCCCTGCAGATGGTAACTGCCCAAATGCGGGCAGAACCGTTCCCCATAGGCCCGCAATGACGGGCCCCAACATTGCAATCAAGGTAAGGGCGGGCAGGAATCGAAGCACGTGAAACGACCCCTGCCGCGAACTTATTGCCCAGCGCCGTAGCGATCGGCCCAGTCATCTGCGATGCGTGTCATCCAGCTTGGGTGTGGTTCTGCTTGAACAGAGCCTAGTTCAGCGGGGGAAAGCGTCGCGATACCAAGCTCAAGCGCATCAAACAATGCGCGGTCGTCAGCCGTAAGAGCGGCCATATTCAAAACTGTGCCATAGCCCAAAACATTAGGGTCTTGTGCGCGGGCTTGTGCCTCAGGTGACATCAGGAAGTTCGCAACAACCATTGCGCCAGCGGCCGAACCGGAGTTGTAAGGAATTGCCACGAAAGACGCATTGCCGATTGTTCCATCATCCAGAACGAAAGTACGTACTGTGTCTGGCAGTTCAAAGTTCGCAATGGCTGTGGATGCTGCACCCGGGCTGAACGAAATGGACAAGTCCAATTCACCATCTGCAATCAGCGGGAACATCGCTGTACCCGTTGCAGGGTACGCGCGGCCTTCACGCCACAATTGCGGCGACAGCGCGTCGAGGTACGCCCACAAAGGCGCGGTCACCTCGTCGTAGTTTTCATCCGTCGCGGCAACTTGCAAAACGGATGGGTCGTCCAAGATATCAACCAGCGCTTGTTTCAGAAATGTCGTGCCAAGGAAATCTGGTGGCTGTGGGTAGCTGAACCGACCTGGATTCGCTTGAGCCCATTCCAGCAATGCATCCATCGATCCCAGCGTATCTGGCATCGTCGCGGTGTTGTGCACAAAAACAACCTGCGCCATCGCCCACGGAGATTCGTATCCTTCAACCGGGACCGTAAAGTCTGTTTGTACCGTCTTACCTTCACTATCGACCACGTCCCAGTTTGGAAGCTGTTCCGCGAACGGCCCAAACAGCAACTCGGCGTCTTTCATAGCTGCAAAGTTGGACCCGTTGATCCAGATCATGTCGATCGCACCATCGTCGTTTTCACCGGCTTGTTTCTCGCTCAAAACACGGGTGACGGCATCCGCGGTATCAGTCAATTTCACATGCTCTAGCGTCACACCGTAGTCTTCCATCACACGATCACCGACCCACGAGATGAAATCGTTAGTCGTGGTGGAGCCACCCCAAGCGTTCCAATAAACTGTCTGACCGTTGGCCTCAGAGGTTACGGCATCCCAATCGGCAGGATCAGGATTGGCAAAAGCAAACGTAGGGGCCGCAAGTGCAGCTACCATTGCGAGATATTTCATTAGTCTTCCTTCATTGTAAAAACACGCCGAGCGGCGAAGAGGCGAAGTGTGGCCGTAGCAAAGCACAGCGAGCCGAAAATCCAAGCGAGAACCGCAAAAGACGTCGGAAACAGGCAAAGCAACACGAAGAACACGATGGTTTCCGTGCCTTCCAGTAACCCGTTGGAGAAGTAGAGGGACTTTACCCCCTGCGCTGACGTCTCAAGACCGCGTTTTTCCGCTAGGATCGCGTAGCCTAAAAAGCTCGTTCCGTTAAAGTAAAAACTCATCAACAAGAACGCTCCAGCAATCGCGTTTGCTGATGGATCCAGCACCACGAAGGCAAACGGAATAGCGCCATAAAACAGAAAGTCGCAGGCAATATCGAGGTAACCACCGAAATCTGTGGTCTTGGATGCACGGGCGACAGCACCGTCCAGCCCATCGGCAACTCGAGACGCAAGAAGCGGAATGAGGGCGAGAAACGGCAGGCCAACCGCAATCGTCAACGCGGCAATAAGGCCAAGAACCAGACCCGCCAACGTAACGCCATCCGCCGTAACGCCACGCGCCGCTAGCGTCTTACCCAACGCGTTGAGCGGTGGATCGATCAATTTACGGGCAGTCGCGTCCAGCATAGGGCCTCTCGAGTGTTCGAGAGGAGTTGTGACCTATGCGCTCTGTTCGCACAATCGTTCTGACACGAATGTGACCACGAGAAGGGCGCGCAAATAAAAAGGGCCACGCAATGCGCAGCCCTATCGTTGTGTTTCTTACTGAGTGTTCTCGTCTAACGCTTATTCAGGTTCCCCAAGCGTCGCGAGGAATGCGTACATGTCTAGCGCGTCTTGTTCATTGCGAACGCGGAAAGCCATTTTGCCACGTGCGCGGTCGTTCTCAAGCGCTTCACGCAACCATGATGTTGGGTCTTGGACGTAAGCGACGAACGCTTCTTCGGTCCATTCGGCGCCACCTTCACCCAGTTCTACGATTGAATCGCCATAACGAAATCCATCCACAGAACCTAGCTGGCGTCCAGCGATTGCAAAGAGGTTAGGGCCTGTTCGTGCGTTGCGTCCGGCCAGAACTTCGCCGTCTGCGTTGGCCACAACGTGACACGCGATGCACTGGCGGTTGAATTGCTGTTCACCTGCCTCAGCATCACCCGAAGCCGCATGGCCATCAGCAAAAGCCGGTGTTGTAAGAAGCGCCATAGCTGTGGCGAGAATAAACTTGGACATAGGAATCTCCCTAGCGTCAATTGAAAGCGGCATCTGCCGCCGCAAGGTGAAAAATAGCCCTTTCACCAGCACCGTCCAGCGGAATAACCGTTTCTTGGCTGATATGCGATAACATGCCGCGCTCAATTCGGTGACGGCTTATTTGCAGATGGCAGCCTGCATGAGGCATATAAGCGATGAAATTCAAATTAGGCGGCTCAATTGAACCAGTTCAGAACCAAATCACGACGGACCAACGCAAAATGACTATGATTCCCGGCTGGGTTGATGGGGTTCTAACCCCTGTGGAAAAACTGGAGGCCCACCAAAAAGGCATCCGGCACAAAGCCGTTTCTGTATTTGTGATGGATGGAACGTCGGTTCTTATCCAGCGTCGCGCTTTGTCGAAATACCATACACCCGGATTGTGGGCGAATACCTGTTGTACGCATCCGCATTGGGATGAAGACGCTGACATTTGCGCAGTGCGACGCCTTGAAGATGAACTTGGAATTAAGGGTCTAACACCGCAGTATCGCGACCAAATCGAATACCGCGCCGACGTGGGTGGCGGTTTGATCGAACATGAAGTCGTTGATCTTTTTGTCGCGCATTCGCTTAAAGAGACCTTAAATTTGAACCTTAACCCCGATGAAGTCGCTGAAACGCGTTGGGTAGATATCCATAAGCTCGCCGATCAGGTCGTCGATTACCCCGATCAGTTTACTCCGTGGCTCAAGATTTACTTGGCCAACCACTTGGATCTTGTGCTCTCGACTTAGCGCAGAATTAAGAGGATGGGGGGCGGGCCAGCATCCAAACGTCTAGCGCTTCAATTTGCTCAGCAGACATACGCAGCCCCAGCTTGTTGCGACGCCAAACAATGTCATCCGCTCTGCGCGCGAATTCTTTATCCATAAGCCAGATAACTTCGCTTTCATAAAGCGTAGACCCAAAATCCTGCCCAAGGTCTGAGGCGTTTTTAGCGGCCCCTAAAATCACGCGTGCGTCGGTTCCATAAGCGCGCACCAAACGTTTCGCCCACCGATTGTCGAGGAAGGGAAAGTCCGCCGTAAGGGCGTCGATAAGCGCCTGAACGCCATCGACCGGAAAGTCACCACCGGGCAACGCGATCCCAGCTGTCCAATCATCTGGCAACGTGTCGAAATACGGGCTGATTTCCTTTAGCGCGCCTTCAGCGAGACGGCGGTAAGTTGTGATCTTTCCGCCAAAAATATTGAGGATCGGCGCGCCACCCTCATCGTTGACGTTCAAGATGTAATCGCGTGTCGCGGCTGTCGCGCTTTTTGCGCCATCGTCATAAAGTGGGCGAACACCCGAATAGGTCCAGACCACGTCATCTGTCGTTATGTCTTGCTTGAAGTACTCGTTCGCAAACGCGACGAGGTAGTCGCGCTCAGCCTCCGAACATTCAGGATTATCATCTGGGTCTTCGTGCGCGGCTTCTGTGGTGCCGATCAAGGTAAAATCGGTCTCGTATGGAATCGCGAAAATGATGCGGCCATCCGTACCTTGGAAGAAATAGCTTTTGTCATGGGTAAACAGCCGTTTCGTAACGATGTGCGATCCTCGAACTAAACGCACATTTTCGGTAGAATTAAGACGCACCTTTTGTTGGATGATGTCACCAACCCAAGGGCCGGCCGCATTCACCAACATCTTTGCGCGAACTGTGGTTTCCTCGTTGGTGTCTTGGTCGCGAAGTTGAACCACCCAATGATCGTCATGCCTGATCGTGGAAACCACCTTTGTGCGCACCTTTATTGTTGCTCCACGGTCCTCAGCGTCACGGGCATTCAGCACGACAAGACGCGAATCTTCGATCCAGCAGTCAGAGTATTCAAAAGCTTTTTCAAACCTGTCTTCGATACCGTCGCCCTCAGGCGCGGTACGCAAGTCTAAGGTTGCTGTACTTGGCAAGATTTTCCGCCCGCCCAGATTGTCATACAGAAACAACCCGAAACGAATAAGCCACGCAGGCCGTCGGCCCTTCATCCAAGGCATGACGAAGTTCAAAATTTTGGACGTCGGGGTTGAGCCCTCAAATCGCATATCCTTGTGATAGGGTAACACGAAACGCATCGGCCAACTGATGTGGGGCATAGCGCGCAATAATGTCTCTCGCTCGATCAGCGCTTTTCGCACGAGGTTCACCTCGAAATATTCAAGATACCGTAGCCCACCATGGAACAGTTTGGTCGATGCGCTTGATGTGGCCGACGCGAGGTCGTTCATCTCTGCTAAGCCGACATTCAACCCGCGTCCCGCAGCATCCCGCGCGATTCCGCAGCCGTTGATGCCGCCGCCAATAATAAACAGATCGTGGTCTACTTGTACGTCCGACATTTCCGCCATCCATGGTGATAATTTGCGAACCACCCTTATCAGAATTTCCAAAAAGAAAAAGAACGATCTTCGTTTGTGTTCGTTTCTAGTCAAACCGAACATCGTATGCTAGCGTCGGGTTATGAGCTTTCGACATTCACAAATTCTGAATCGGGCACGCCAAGACGGCAAAGTCACTGTTGAAGGTCTCGCAAAGGCGTTTGACGTTACTTTGCAGACAATCCGTAGGGATCTGGGTGAACTCGCAGAGCAGGGACGCCTCGAACGGGTGCACGGTGGCGCAGTATTGCCTTCGGGTTTAACGAACATTCGATACGAGGAACGTCGCCGTTTAAATGATGCTGCCAAAGAACGCATTGGGATCGCCTGCGCTGCTGAGATCCAAAATGGCACGTCGATTTTCCTAGGAATCGGCACGACATGTGAAGCCGTTGCTCGTTCGCTTGTTCATCACGAAAGCCTGCTGGTTGTAACGAACAACCTGAATGCCGTGCCCATTCTGTCGGCTAACGCTCAGTGCAAAGTCATAGTGACGGGCGGCACACTACGTTCTTCAGATGCCGGCCTAGTCGGTGCGCAAGCTGCCGTAACCGCTAGGCAATTCAAGTTCGACACAGCCATCATCGGATGCTCAGCGATGGACGAATTTGGCGGGTTTTATGACTACGATCTTGATGAAGTCATTGTAAGCCAAGCCGTAATTGAATGCAGCCACTCGACAACCCTTGTCGCAGATAACGCGAAGTTCGGGCGAAAAGCTCCGGCGCGTATCGCTGACCTTGCCGACATTGTCACGTTTTGTACCGATTTAGAGCCAAACCTTGCCCAAACGGCTAAGCTGAAACGTATCGTTGTCGCATCAGAATAGCTGTTACCAATCGAACGCAGGGGCAATCTGTCTTTGTGCCAGCGTCATAATGTCAGACACATGAACCATCGGTGAAAGGTCAACGTCGGACTGTCCATTCTTAACCAGTTCAGCCATGCGTGCATAAAGCGCGGGATACTCACCAAGCTCGTTCACTTCCTGTTCGTGACCATCAACGACGCAACGATTGCCACCCTCCGAGAGGTGAACAATCGTCCCATCCGTTGTCGTGAACTTTTGTTCCCAAGTCTGACTACCCTCCTGCAGCCAATCAAACGAAGCGGTAACATTGTTCGTGAATTCCATCTCAGCGCGGATAGGCGTTTGACGATTTTCAGGCGTTTGAAGAACCGCCGACTTTAGGTGGACAGCCGACGGTAAAACTTCGGTCATGATCGAAAGCGCGTTAATACCGGGGTCAAGCACCCCCATCCCACCGGGTTCGAAAACCCAGTCCTGATTTGGGTGCCATTGGCGTACGTTTTCTTTCCAGTCGACATGGCCTGTAGCAACAGTCTTGTCCGCTAAGGCGGCCTTTGCGGCCTGAACGCCTTTCGCCATACGGCTGTGCCACGTCGCAAACAAAGTGACTCCCGCTTTCTTAGCGATCGCCTCTAGGGCGTACACTTCTGCAAGCGTCGCGCCAGGTGGTTTTTCCAGCATCACATGTCTACCCGCGCGCAGGCAGGCGGCAGCGTACTCAAATCGCGGCACAGGCGGCAGACAAAGGCTAACCACCTCAACATCCGGGTTTTCGGCAAGCATAGTATCTAAATCTGCGAACGCAGGAACGCCATCAACCGTTCCTGCACGGCTAACAGTCGCTGCGATCACCCAGTCATCTGAGGCCGCGATAGATGGCACGTGCTGATCAACGGCGATCTTCCCAATTCCAACAAGCGCAATCTTCATTAGTGGGACTCCCGCGCCACTGCGTTACCGCGTCGTCCAACCAGGAAATCAAAATCCGCACCTTCATCAGCACGGTTTACCTTGTCGTGATAAAGTTGCGCATACCCACTCGCTGGTCGCTGAACCGGCGGTGCCCATTTCGCCAAACGCGCCGTCAATTCATCCTCAGATATGTCGAGGTGTATGCGACGCTCAGCGACGTTTAGCTCGATCATGTCACCAGATTGAACAACCGCCAAAGGACCGCCAGCAGCAGCCTCAGGGGCGGTATGCAATACAACAGTGCCGTAAGCCGTACCCGACATACGCGCATCAGAGATCCGAACCATGTCACGAACACCCGCCTTCAGCAGCTTTGCGGGCAGCGCCATGTCGCCAACCTCTGCCATCCCCGGATACCCTTTCGGGCCACAGTTCTTCAGGACCATGACACATGTCTCGTCGATATCTAGATCATCGCGATCAACGCGCGCTTTGTAATCGTCAATGTCCTCAAAAACGACGGCGCGGCCGCGATGTTCCATCAACTCAGGCGATGCGGCGGACGGTTTAATAATCGCGCCGTTCGGCGCAAGGTTACCACGAAGCACGGCAATTCCTCCGGACTTTCGAAGTGCCTTTTCAGTCGGAACGATTACATCATCATTCCAATTCTGAACGTCCTTCACTTCTTCCCAGATAGACCCCCCGCTGACGGTCAGAGCGTCCTTGTGGAGCATGCCCATCTCGCCAAGTCGCTTAATCACAACAGGTAGGCCACCCGCATAAAAGAACTCTTCCATCAGCCACTTACCGGAGGGCAGCAAATTCACGATCGTCGGGACGTCTTTGCCGCAACGATCCCAATCTTCCAGCGACAGCGGTACTTCACACCGACCAGCCAACGCCTGCAAGTGAACAACAGCATTCGTCGATCCACCAATAGCGCCGTTGGTCCGGATCGCGTTTTCGAACGCCTGTTTCGTCATGATGTCAGACGGCTTGAGATCGTCTTTAACCATTTGAACAATACGACGTCCGGTCAGCTGACTCATCATACGGCGACGGCTATCGACCGCAGGGATCGCAGCGTTACCAGACAGCGCCATCCCCAGCGCCTCAGCCATGCTGGCCATCGTGGACGCGGTGCCCATCGTATTACAGCCGCCAGCACTTCGAGACATCGACGCTTCGGCTTCAACGAATTCTTCTGGAGACATCTCGCCTGCTTTTACTGCCTCATTAAACCGACGAATATGCGTGCCGGAACCAACGCGCTCACCACGGAAATGACCGTTCAGCATTGGTCCGCCAGAGACGACAATCGCGGGTAGATCAACTGACGCAGCACCCATCAAAAGTGCAGGCGTAGTTTTATCACACCCCGCCATAAGAACGACGCCATCAATCGGTTTCCCGCGAAGCGCTTCTTCAACGTCCATCGCACACAGGTTGCGGAACATCATCGCTGTGGGACGTAGCGCGGATTCAGATGGGCTGAACACTGGGAACTCGACAGGAAAACCGCCCGCTTCCCAGATGCCGTTCTTCACCTTCTCGGCAAGTTCACGCAGGTGCCCGTTGCAGGGCGTCAGGTCAGACCACGTGTTACAAATGCCAATGACAGGGCGGCCATCGAACAAGTCATCCGGATACCCTTGGTTCTTCATCCAACCACGGTGATAGATCGCGTCTTTGCCGGTTCCACCGAACCATTCTTGTGATCGCAATTTGCGTGGCCACTTGGCAGGTTTAAAAGTCATCGCGCTATCTCCGTTGGTGAGATTTAGGTTTCACCCCTCAATTCAGAAAGCGCAAGAGGGCGAAATGAAACCACTGCGGCGCCGCCATCCTACCGCGCTGCTATGTTGTCACGGGGGCGAATTATTGCAGCATTGGTTTTGACTTGGCGGGGCGTTTGCGATTCTATCCCCTAAAAGAGCAGTATTGGAGACGGCGATGCGCCTGTCAGTGGCATTCGAAAACACCAAAGACACACCAGAAGGACGCGGTCCGGTTCAGGTGGGTTGGTTCCTAAACGAAAAGAAGGGTGGCGTTATCTATGACGCGCCAGAGCGTGTTCGATCTGTTGAGATGAACCGCGAACATGCCAAATCCGCGTCCCGCTGCCCTGCTGTGATCAATATGGAAAGCCGATACTTCATGGTGAAGTGCCCCTTCGATATCCACATCGGGTTCGCGCGTGACGATAAAGGTAAGCCCGTTTTGCGAAACCTTGCGGGTACGCAGTCCAACGTCCGTGCAAGCAAACTTGGCGACAAACTGCACATCACGTCTGAAGTTGAATGGCGCACCAAAGGTATTCCGACAATCCAGCTGTCATTGCCCTACGTCTTCATCGCGGATGAGCCTGTTTATATGAGTCAGGTCAGCCCATTCATGCACTATTCCAAAGACCCGCTTCCAGGCACGATCTTTGGTGGTCGCTTTCCAATCAATGTTTGGCCGCGTCCTTTGATGTGGGCGTTTGAATGGCATGAGCCAGGCAAGCCGATCAAAATCAAACGCGGTGACCCACTGTTTTACGCTGGGTTCGAGACGCAATCCCCTGAACGCAGTGTGGTTCTGACGGAAACGGAAGTCACGCCAGAGCTGAACGAGTACATGGAGCTGATTTCTGGCGCAGTAAACTACGTCAATCAGACGTTCTCGCTGTTTGAAGCCGCTGAAGAACGGCGGCCGGAAACGCTGTTGAAACCGATCGCGCGCAAACGAAGCAAGGGTTGAGAAATGGCCGCTGAGACTTTGGCAGACCTGCGCACCAAATCGGTGGACGCACACAAAGCTGGCCGTCATGAGGATGCCCTAGAAGGGTACACGCGCTTTTTGCAACACCGACCGGCTGACGCGGGGATTTGGACAAACCTTGGTGCGCTTTACCGTGCGATTGGTCGTCATGAGATGGGCCGTACGGCGCAAATACGGGCACACGCCTTGGCGCCAGACGACATCGGTGTGCTCAATAACTACTCCAACATTTTGTCAGACCTGGGCGACTACGAGCACTCAATCGAGTTGCGTAAAAAGTCGCTAAAGCTTGATCCAAGCCACGTGATGCATCACGCGATGATTGGTCGATGTTTACGCGGCTTGGGTCTGTACCAAGACGCGATCGATTACCTAACTCCGATGATCAAAGCGCATCCAGAAGAGAACGAAATCAAACTCCAGCTCGCGTTCGCACAGCTGGGCGCTGGGCAATACGGCGCGGCGTTCAGAACATATGACGCACGCTGGAATAGTGACGAGTTAGACCAACCCCAGCTCCCGTTTCCAAAGTGGAAAGAGGGCGCGTCGATTGAAGGTAAAACGCTATTGATCCTACCCGAGCAAGGGTTTGGGGATATGGTCCTGCTAGCGCGCTTCATTCCCCTTATCGTAGACATGGGCGCTAAAGTTCGACTCGTGGTGAAGAAGCCGTTGCTGCGGTTGTTTGAAGGAATGGACGGCGTTGATTGGGTCGGTCCAGCCGCCTCCAAAGATGATCCCGTTGATATGTGGCTGAGCCTGATGGACATGCCTAAACTTGTCATCGGCCCAAGTGAAAACGGTGACGTTCCGTCGCCCACAAAGCTAACAATCCCTGCAGATTCAGTTGAACGTGCCAAGCGCCTGACGTCCAAACATAGCGACATGTTCAAAGTCGGCGTGGTTTGGTCTGGGTCCGCCACCTATAAAGGCAACACATTCCGTTCGTTTACTCACCGCGAGTTTTTGCCAATGGTAAACACGCTAAACGTCCAGCTGTTCTCTCTCTATAAAGGGCCATTCCTTGAGGCCTTCCAAAAAGACGGAAGTGCTGGGCTGATTATCGATACCGCAAGTACAGATCGTGACTTCGCGGATTGTGCTGCGACGATGAAGGAAATGGATCTGATCATCACATCAGACACAGCCACCGCGCACATTGCGGGTTCACTGGGTGTCCCAGTTTGGGTCATGCTGCATTGGGACGCATTCTGGGTGTATCGACATAAGGGTGATACGACGCAGTGGTATCCGTCAATGCGGCTGTTCCGACAAGCAAAACCACAAGACTGGGCATCAGCATTTGATGCGGCAAACAAAGCGTTGGTAAAAGAGGTTTCTAAACATGGCTGATCATATTCTTGTTCCCACAGCCCCCGGTGAGTTGATCGACAAATTGACAATTCTTCGACTGAAAGAAGAACGTATTTCGGATCCGGCAAAGGTTGAAAACGTACGTGTGGAAAAAGCGGCTCTTATGGAAACAGCAAATGCCCACGTTCCCTCTAGCGCCGCGTTAACGTCTCTTTGGGAAGACCTCTATGCGATCAACGCAGACCTCTGGGTGATCGAGGACGACATTCGCGATTGTGAAAAAGCCAAAGACTTTGGCGATGAATTCATTCGCCTCGCGCGCGCCGTTTACATCACCAACGATAAGCGCGCAGATGTGAAAAAGAAGATTAACCTGCTGCTAGGTTCCGCTCTTATCGAAGAGAAATCCTATAGCGACCACGGAGTTGAAACATGACTGAAAACGTAGCCGAAGCACGTCGCCTATTGCGCAAAGAAGCAACAAAGCTTCAGAAGGCCCTCGACAAAAACCGCTCCCGCGAACGCGGCCCATTGGTCCGTCGATTTCATGAAGTGCGCCAGATGCTGTCACCGCTGTATTCTTATACATCGCAGGCTGGGCAGGATTTTGTGGTTGACCAACTTATGAAGCACAAACGAGAGGGTACATTCATCGATGTTGGTGGGTATGACGGTGTAACAGGGTCTAACACTTTCTTCCTTGAGACAAATCGCGGCTGGACTGGTGCGCTTGTCGAACCCGTGAAAGCACAGCTCGTTAAGGCCGCCGCCTTGCGGACATGTCCCTGCATCGAAGCCGCGATTGCCCCGACTGAAGGCGAGGCCGATTTCATCGAAATCAGCGAGGGTTTCACCCAGATGAGCGGCTTGGCCGACACTTACGACAAGAAACTCCTGCAGACAGTTCGCAATGACAAACGGCACCGCGAAAACGTCACGAAGGTCAAAACGAAAACCCTATCCAGCATTTTGGAATACGCGAAAATCCCCGATCCAGATTTCATCTCACTGGATATCGAAGGCGGCGAGATCGCTTGCCTCAAAGCGTTTCCTTTCAAAGATCATAACGTCAAAGCCTGGGCGATCGAGAACAACCCTGGTACGTCGGAGATCAAACAACTCATGGACGAGAACGGTTATAATTTAGTCGAATTTTGCGGACCAGATGAAGTTTATTTTAAACGTTCGTCATAAGGCCAACACATTTCGATCACGCTTCACGCTTTAAGCAACTGATAGGTCTTACTCCAACATAGAACTGGAGTGGGCCATGTCAGATCGATCGAATGCACCGATTATTATTAAACGCAAAAAGGTTGTCGCCGGTGGCGGGCACCACGGCGGCGCGTGGAAAGTTGCCTATGCGGATTTCGTGACTGCGATGATGGCGTTTTTTTTGCTCATGTGGCTGTTGAACGCGACGACTGAACAGCAGCGCAAAGGCATTGCCGACTACTTCTCTCCAACGATTCCGGTGAACCGGATTTCAGGTGGTGGCGAAGGAATGTTCGGCGGAACCAACATCTTCACCGATGACACCTTGGTTCAAGACGGTACCGGACAATCCGGCGGTGTTCCGACAATCGGCGAGGATGCGGGCGCACTGGAACGGGCGGCTGAAATCGCGGCTCTGCAAGAAGTTGAATCAATGCTTCTGGGCATCGGTGGTGAAAGCCTCATTCAGCAAGAAGCCTTGCGCCACGTTATAACACGGCTCACCGACGAAGGTCTTATCATCGAAATCTTTGCCCGTGAGAACGCGCCGTTGTTCGTTGACGAAGGCACGGAACCTACGCTCGTTTTGATAGAGCTTACGACGATGTTTGCACGCGTGTTTGATATGGTCACGAACCCAGTCGCTGTGGAGGGCCATTCACGGACGCTACCGCTTGTCGTTGCGGATCGTCCGGTTTGGGACATTTCTTCTGGGCGCGCTGAAACCGTGCGTCGCCTCTTAGAGGCAGGCGATCTCGATCCCTTGCGAATTGCACGCATGACTGGGCACGCCGATAGGGACCTTGCTCGCGAAAGTTCTGTGTCGGTGCGAAACAACCGGATTGAGATCACGCTGCTGCGGGTTGTCGAATGAGGCGGCCGAAAATTTCTACTGCATTTTATCTATTAGGCCGACGTTAAGTAGCTTGGCGGTAAGTCTGACCTAAGTACGTCCAACCTTGCGACAGAAAGGCCAAGCACATGACGATTTCATCTTCCCTAAATGCTAGCGTAGCGGGGCTTGCATCCAATGCGAGCCGCCTTGCAACGATCTCAGACAATATCGCGAATTCATCAACCTACGGGTACAAGCGTGCAGAAGCTGACTTCCATTCAATGGTCATCGATAGCGGCAAAGGCACCTACGCCGCGGGTGGCGTCCGCGTAACAACCCAGCGCTTGATTGATGAACGCGGGCCGCTAGTTTCGACATCAAATCCAACTGACCTCGCCGTTCGAGGGAGCGGTATGTTGCCAGTTACGGAAGGTTCGGCTGTTGGAATTGGCAATACGACAGACTTTCCAATGCGTTTATCAACGACAGGCTCCTTTCGCGCAGATGCTGACGGATTTCTCACAACGGAGTCAGGGCTCGTTCTATTAGGATGGCCAGCCAACCCAGACGGATCAATCCCAACGTTACCGCGTGACAGCTCCGGCGGTTTGGAACCTGTTCGCGTAGACACCAACCAGTTCGTTAGCGACCCTACGACTGCAATTCAGCTTTCGGTTAACCTTCCCGCGACAGAAACGGCGGCCGGTGCAACTGGCGATACTGAATCACTGTCGGTCGAATACTTTGACAACCTTGGGATCGCTGAAAATCTTTCCGTCAGCTTCGTCCCAACTGTTCCTGCAACGGGGTCGTCCAATACTTGGACCATGTTGATCGAAGACAGTGCCAGCGGTGGAGCAGTTGTTGGGAACTATACGCTTCAGTTTGACGATACCCCTGGGTTGGGGGGTCGCTTGTTGTCCGTTACGGACGCGGTCGGGGACCCTTATGACGCAGCTGATGGGACCATTACCGTCGCAGTTGACGGCGGTGATGTATCCATCGGCATTGGTGTTCTAGGCGAAGCAGGGGGGCTGTCACAATTGTCAGATGCTTTCGCTCCTGTGTCGGTCACGAAAGATGGCTCGCCAGTCGGCAACATGACCTCTGTTGAGGTCGACGCGAATGGCTTCGTACACGCATTCTTTGACACAGGCGTCTCGCGTACAATCTATCAAGTTCCAATCGTCGATGTCCCCAATGAAAACGGGTTGGTCACACAAGACCACCAAAGCTACACGGTGACGCCGGAAAGCGGGCCTTTCTACCTTTGGGACGCTGGTGATGGGCCGACCGGAGATATCGTAAGTTATGCCCGCGAAGAATCCGCCACTGATGTGGCTGGCGAACTAACACAGCTCATTCAAACACAACGCGCGTACTCATCCAACGCCAAGGTCATTCAGACCGTGGATGAAATGCTGCAGGAAACAACCAACATCAAACGATAGAATTGAGGTAAACGGCCATGAGTATTTCCAGCTCGCTTTCTAACGCCCTAACAGGGATGACTGCCGCGTCGCGCATGGCCGAAGTTGTGTCCTCAAACGTCGCTAATTCATTGACGGAAGGATACGGACGCAGATCCGTGAACTTGTCCTCCGCAGTGATCGGGGGCGCTGGCGCCGGTGTGCAAATCGGATCAGTGACCCGCCATGTTGATAGCGGAATCATAGCTGACCGGCGGTTGGCGAGCGCCGGTTTAGGGGGGTATGAGACACTGGTTTCGACAATGAACCGTATCCAGGACGTTATTGGCGAAGTTGGTAGCACCGATTCAATCTCAAGCCGGATCGTCGCAGTGGAATCTGCCCTAATCGACGCAGGATCCGACCCTTCATCAAACATCAATTTGTCCGCGCTGGCCGAAAAGCTGAGCGATGTTGCGACCAGCTTAAACACCGCATCTAACAACATTCAATCCGAACGAGTACGCGCGGATTCTTCAATCTCTGACCAAGTCGGTAGGCTGAATACAGCCCTTTCTCAGGTTGAGCAGCTCAACAAAGATATTACGAATGCGAAGAATTCAGGGTATGATCCGTCAGGTTTGATGGATCAAAGGCAACTCGTGATTGACGAGATATCTGAGATTGTCCCAGTACGCGAAATAGATCGAACCGGTGGTCAAGTAGCTTTGATGACACCCAGCGGTGAAACCCTGCTTGATGGAGAGGCCAAAGTTTTCGGGTTCATCCAGAACGCAGTAATTACACCCGACATGACGCTCCAAAGCGGAGGACTTTCCGGGATTACCCTCGACGGTCAACCGATTGCGACTGACGGAATTGGAAAGCTCGCGGGCGGCACGCTCGGGGCAACGTTTCAAGCCCGCGATTCAGAGCTTGTAACGGCGCAGCAAGGTTTGGACGCAGTCGCAGCAGACCTAATTAGCCGTTTTCAGGACCCGAATGTCGATCCGACACTTGCCGTTGGGCAAGCGGGAATATTAACGGACGCAGGCGCGGTCTTCAGCGTTACGAACACAACCGGGCTTTCGTCTCGAATTTCGCTCAACGCATCGGTGGATCCAACGGTTGGCGGGGCAACCACAAAGCTTCGTGATGGCCTTAACGCGACCACTGTTGGGCCGAGCGGAAATGCCAGTTTGCTCCAAGCGATTTCTGGAGCACTTGCAGATCCAAGATCAACATCAACCGATTCTATTCAACAAAGCGCGGCCGGACGGGCATCAAACTTTGAGGGTGAAATGGGGAGCACGCGTGTTGAGTTCGAATCCGAGGTTAGCTTCGCGAATGCCAGATGGTCGAGTTTGAAAGAAGCCGAATCTGCGGATGGCGTCGACACTGATTACGAAATGCAGATGTTACTGCGCGTTGAGCAGGCCTACGCTGCGAACGCACGTGTCATTCAAACTGTCGAAACACTTATGCAAAGATTGTTGGAGATTTGAGCTATGGCAATTTCAATGGTTGGCGATCTGCGCCAACACCTCTTAACAACGCGTCACAATACATCTCTGAAAACCCAGCTTAACACGCTTGTTCAGGAGCTAACGTCTGGTGAGACAGCTGATCTCACGTCACATCTTGGTGGTGATCAGACCACTCTTTCCGGCCTTGACCGCCAGCTTCAGATGCTCGGCCAGTTTGCACAGTCAAATACAGAAACTGGGCAGTTTCTTATTATGATGCAAACGGCGCTTTCAGGGATCGACAGTCAACGTGAAACGGCAAGCAATGCCCTACTCTCCATCAACCTCTCGAGCACGGCGTCGCAAATCGGGAATGCCGCTGACGTTGCACGCAACGGCTTTAATGCGGCCGTTCAATCCATGAATCAACGTTCAGGGGATCGAGCTATGTTTGGTGGAAATGATTTGGAGTCCAACCCATTGGCGGATTCTGAAACCATGATGACAGCGCTCCAAAGTGCTGTGGCTGGTTTAACTTCTGCTTCTGATATTGATGCAGCGGTTGATGCTTGGTTCGACATCCCGGGTGGGGGCTTCGAATCAAACGGCTACCAAGGTGATACGATTGGCTACATATCCAGGCCAGCTGGAGCAGAGCAGACCGTAGAAATCGGTGTTCGCGCAGACGATCAAGCGATCCGAGACACGCTTAAAGCGCTCGCGAAGGGTGCGCTTGCCGGAGACATTGCTCTTAATCTTGAAAAAGAAGTTCGACAGAGCCTCCAGGAACAAGCAGGCGTCGATTTGCTAACCCAAGCCTCGGAGCTAATCGGACTTCAAGCCAGTATCGGATACGCAGAACAACAGATCGAACAATCAACGGTTCAGATTTCAGCGCAAACATCGTCATTCAGTATTGCGCGAAATGAACTTGTCGCTGCGGATCCATTTGAAACAGCGACTCAGCTACAATCCGTCCAGCTTCAGCTCGAGACTCACTACACCCTAACTGCGCGCTTGTCGCGCTTATCCTTAACGGAGTATTTACGTTGAAAAGAATGATCGCAGCACTTGTTCTCGTCCTCATTCACTCCACGGCGCACGCGTCTCCAATTCGAATAAAAGATCTAGTTGAATTTGACGGCGTTCGATCAAATGACTTGGTCGGTTACGGTCTCGTTGTGGGCTTGAATGGCACAGGCGATGGGTTGCGGAATTCACCGTTCACCGAAGAGATCATGAGTAATATATTGGAACGCCTCGGTGTGAATGTTACAGGCGAACAGTTCCGACCGAACAATGTTGCCGCGGTTTTGGTGACAGCAAGTTTACCACCATTTGCACGTACCGGTAGTCCGCTTGACGTAACGATTTCGGCGATTGGTGACGCGGACAGTTTGCTTGGTGGTACGCTCATTATGACCCCACTTAACGCAGCCGATGGCGAGATCTATGCTGTAGCCCAAGGAACTATTATCGCAGGGGGAGTCTCTGCTGAGGGCGATGGCGGTGGCGTCGTGCAAGGGGTTCCCACCGCCGGCGTTATTCCATCGGGCGCAACTGTTGAGCGTGAGGTTGCATTTGAGTTTTCAGATCTTGAAGTAATCCGACTAGCGCTGCGATCGCCAGATTTTACGACGGCTGCTCGAATAGAGACAGCGATTAACCAAGCCTATGGTCGTAGTGTCGCGATCATGTTGGATTCAGGAACGGTACGTGTAGATATTGCCGCAACGAGAGCGGTGTCACCGGCGCACGCGCTCGTTCGCGTCGAGAACATTCTTGTAGAGCCCGAACGCAGAGCACGTGTTGTTGTGGATCAACGTTCGGGCACGATTGTGATGGGCGATGACGTACGGATTTCTCGCGTTGCTGTTAGCCAAGGAAACCTCACTTTACGCATCGAAGAGGCGCCTTTGGTGGTTCAACCAAACCCATTCGCTTCGGGTCAAACTGTGGTGGTGCCAAACACCAATGCGCAGATCAATGAAGAACCTGGAATAGGGTTGGCTGAGATTCAAGAAGGGACCTCTTTGTCAGAGGTCGTCGCGGGCTTAAATGCTCTGGGTGTTTCGCCGCGTGACATGATCGATATCCTAAAGAGTATAAAGGCTGCGGGTGCACTGCACGCAGAATTCATAGTCCGATAGGTAGGGTTCAGAGGTAGCTGCGGACAAGGCTGGCTGCGATCAAACTCCATCCATCAGCGACAACAAAAAAGGCTAGCTTGAATGGAAGTGACACAATGGCGGGGGGGACCATCATCATCCCCATCGACATCAGGACTGCAGCAACGACAAGGTCGATAATCAAAAAAGGCAGAAATACAATGAACCCGATTTGAAATGCGCGCTCAATCTCACTCAGCAGGAATGATGGGATGAGCACTGACAAAGAAGACGTTTCTATCGGTTGATTGGCAACTGGATTTGGCCGCAAACTTGCAAGCTCTTCAAATGTATCCGGCGCAATGCGATTAGCCATAAAGGATCTAAAAGGCTCCATCACGCGAAGGAATGCGTCTTCAAGAGGCATCCCTTCGTTAAGGAGTGGATCTATTCCCGATGTCCACGCGGCTATGAATACGGGCTCCATCACGAAGTACGTAAGGAATAGCGCAAGGCTGATGATAAGCATGTTAGGTGGTGATTGCTGCAGTCCAATCCCTTGCCGCAGAATTGACAAAACGGTCACCATAAATGGAAAACAGGTGATCATTATAGCGATGCCAGGAACGATACTAAGGATCGTCATCAAGACAAATAGTTGAATTGATCTCGTCGCAAGTGAACCGTCGTTGTCCAAAGTTATAGATAGGTCTTGCGCAAACGCTGGGTTCACAAGGAACAGCGAGCCGATCGTAGTAATAGCGAGGATGTAGCCTTTAGGATTCATGCTGGCCTGTGGCGACTACTTCTGTGAGACGAACCGCGAGTTGTCCTGTTTCGCTTCCTTCGACCTGTTCAAGTTGCCCTCGCGCAATCAAGCGACCGCCGACAAACAAATCAACTGGGTCATCAATGCGCTTATCGAGCGGTAAGACAGCGTTTTCGCCGAGATCCAAAAGGTCTCGAACAAGCGGTCTTGCGCGACCTACGGAGATGGTAACTTCAATAGGAACGTTTTGAAGCGGATTGGAGGGAGTTGCTTGCATTTCAGTTTCCATTTCGGCTGCTCCTCTGATGGCTTTCAAGCCCGTTTAATGTGGATTGAAGTGCAAGAACGAGTGACGGCAGATCCAGTAAGATCTCAACATCGTTTTGCAGGATGATTGCCTGCCCAGCAGTGAGATTGGGAACAGGCACGAAGACGCAATGCTCTTTGCTTCCCAGGGCATCAAATGCAGGTAAAAGATCCGGCGCTATCCCAATTTGAATTGGCAAGTTTGCAGATCTATTAAGCTCAACATCGACAATTTCTGACAGGTGCGAACCAAACGTGGCTTTGGCGATTTCGGGAATCACTTGGTCTGAAATCTGCCTGACAAGCGACTGCATCTGCTCGAGAATATGCTGGCGTGCTTCCTCATATCCAAATGTCATATCGCTCAATGTGACGGACACTTCGTTGATGGATTGCGCAATTTTTGCGTTGTTCAAAGTCTCGGCGTGAATGATTCCGTCCGCCTTGCCACGTTGATAGTCTGGACTTTCAATTGGCGCGTTCACGCCCTCATTCCCAAACCGTTCTAACGTAATCCGTGAAGTATTCATTTGGCAGGCTCCGAATCCGGTTCGTCAATCCAGCTTTGCAGAACTTGAATTGCCTCATCGCGGCGATCTTCAATGAGATCGCGAAGTCGATCGACGGGATCGTCAGTCGACGGAACGCTATTGGCATCTGTTTGCGATGGCGCCATTGATTGCACAGGAGATACTGTACCGTCGATCACGTTTGAATCGGCTCCCAACGCGGTGCTGGAAACCCCCGCACCGCTGTTGTCGAGCAACGCAGGAGAAGTCCGATTAGACGTTAGAATTGGCCGCACTACGAACAGCCCAAGAATCAAAGCAACCAATGCCAGCACGCCGGTTTGGACCAATTGCATAATATTGAGCGGTGTGGATGGAATCTCGCCGACACCAGACTCTGTTCCGACAGCGGGTAAGGCCTCAAATGCCATGGATCGAATTGTGATCTCGTCACCACGTGCCTCATCAAGGCCAACGGCAGACGCCACTAACAGGCGTAGGTCTTCAAGTTCTTCGGGCGGGCGGGCCGTAACGATTGGTTCGCCCGTGTCATCGACAGTCGTCACACTGTTAACCAAGACGGCCACGCTAATTCGTTTTACCGCGCCTGGGCGGCGCAACACTTCGCGTTGTGTTTCCGAAACTTCGTAATTTGTGACCGACCGACTTTCGGTGTTTTCATTGGACGCAGCACCTGAATTCCCTGCGGCGTCACCGTCTGGTAAATTGGACGCAATTGTCACGTCGCCAGACATTGTATCTTGTGACGATGCGCTGCTTTCCTGAACTTCGGTGCTGATCGCGACGCGCGTTTCAGGATCAAAGCTTCGCTCGATAATGGACTCTGTCTCCGTCACGGTATCGACACTCACCTCGACAACCGCATTCCCGGGTCCAACACGCGCTGCTAATATGCGCTCAACACGACTACGGAGTTCAGACACTTTTTCATGCGTGTCCGCTGCGGTTGAATTACCGTCAGTACTGGAAATCAATCCGCCGACGCCATCGATAACCGCGACGTCCGTCGGCGCGAGACCCGGTACCGCGGAAGCCACAAGAAATCGTAACGCGTCGGCCTGACCTGTGTCCAAAGACCCACTCATTGTCGTCACATTTACCGCTGCAGTTGGCGCTTGTTCCCGTCTAAACGGTTGCGCTGAGGTCGCTGATATATGGACGCGTGCAGCTCGAATATGCGGGCTTGCAAGCATGGTTCGAGCCAGCTCACCCTCTTTGGCACGCCAATAGGCAGCATCAAACATCTGCGATGTCGTGCCGAATCCGGAAAGGTTGTCTAACAGTTCATACCCCTGAGAACTGTTCGCAGGCAGACCCTCGCTGGCCAATGTCATTCTTAGGCGATCACGTTCCGCCCGTGGTACAAAAATCGAACCACCCTGAACGTCATATTCGACATCACGCTGATCCAATGCCGTGATGATCTCTCCAGCGGTTCCATTGTCCAAACCCGCATATAACAACACGAGGTCGGACGATGTTGTCGAGCGGGCCATAAGTAAGACCGCAACGAACACCGCAAGCGATGCCCCGATAACGGTGATTCGACGACGAGCGTCCAAGTTCGTCCATATTGTATTAGCGCTTCCCAAGCGGGTTTCTCCCTACCAATGGCATTCTGCCGATGCCCATCAATAGACTGCACAGGATTAACAATCGGTTAGTGCCTTTCACAGTATTGAAGGGAGGACACATAAGGACCGAACTCATGGCAGAAGCCGATCAAACAACCGACGAAACGAGTGAAGACGCTCCAAAGAGGGCGTCGAAGATGCCTCTTATTCTTGGTTTCGTGCTGGCGATTCTTGGTGGTGGCGGCGGGTTCTTTGCTGTTCAGAGCGGCCTAATCGGCGGATCACCGGAAGAAGCGCACGAAGAAGTTGAACCTGTCGCCGAAGACCTTCCAGAATTGGCGTTTGTTCCGATGGAAACGCTTGTCATTAATCTACCTGAACATGCTCAGGCAAAGCATTTACTTTTCACCGCCCAGCTCGAGGTTGAGCCCGCATTCTCACAGGAGGTGACAGACCTGATGCCTCGTATTGTTGATGTTCTAAACGGCTATTTACGCGCTGTGCGCGTCGCCGAACTAGAAGACCCGACCGCATTGATTCGGTTGCGCGCGCAGATGCTCCGGCGGGTTCAGGTCGTCGTTGGGGATGGACGCGTCAAAGATATCCTCATCATGGAATTTGTACTGAACTAGAAAGGGTCAGTTATGGCATTTATTGCAGATATTCTTCTTGGAGCAGGGGCATTAGCCGTTGGGTTCTATTGCTTTGTGTTGTCTCGCAGATTGCGACGTTTCACTGACCTTGAAAAAGGTGTTGGTGGTGCGATTGCGGTACTTTCAGTGCAAGTTGATGAGCTGTCGAAAGCACTCATAAAAGCTGAGGCCGCGTCTGCGACTTCGGCAACGTCGCTCGCGACGCAATCACAGTCCGCTCAAGATGCCGCCAAACGGTTGGAGTTATTAATCGCATCGCTTCATGACTTACCGGAACCTGCGCAGCCCGAACGTCCGACTGATCCATTCTTTGTTCGCCAACCGCTCGTTTCGCGGGGTTCATAAAGTCGATGGCTGCGTCTAGAAAACCTAAAAGTGTTCTCGTCTTTGCTGCAGCTTTGTTGCTCGCATCGGGCGGCGTCCGAATCGGAGTGGGTTTGGGCCCCGCAATTGCGTTCGCCGAAGAGCAGCTGGAGACAGGTGATGCAGAACAATTAGAAGAGTCTCCTCAACCCCCAGAGATCGAGCCCGTGCTTGCCGCTTTGCAGGTGCGCGAAAGCCGGGTTTCTGAACGGGAAGTGGCTCTGGAAAATAGAATGTTCGCACTGAGTGTCGCGGAAGAAGAAATCGCAAAACGACTGGCGGAACTTGAGGCGGCAGAGCAATCTCTTTCGGAAGCGATCACCGTCTCAGAAACAGCAAATGATGGGGACATAACGCGCCTGACAGCCGTTTATGAGAATATGAAACCGGCGGACGCCGCCAACCTCTTTGAAGAAATGGCCCCCGATTTTGCATCAGGCTTTCTTGTCAGAATGCGTCCAGAGGCAGCAGCGGCAATTTTGGCTGGGTTAGAGCCACAAACAGCCTATTCGATTAGCGTGATTATTGCGGGTCGCAATGCAAATGCACCGACTGAGTAGTCATGAAGACTAATCCTTAACCAGTTCCGTGCGATGACCAGTTGAACAACAAGCGGGGCAAGAATCATGATCGGTCTGATCGGTATCGTTATCATATTTGTAATGGTCTTCGGGGGCTACACGCTCGCCGGCGGCAAAATGGGAATGATCCTAAAAGCGCTGCCGTTTGAGATGATCATGATCGGCGGCGCCGCGGTAGGTGCCTTCGTGATCTCGAACGATATGTCAGGAATCAAGCACACGCTCAAAGACATGGGGAAGGTGTTCAAAGGAACGAAGTGGAAGCCGGACGACTACCGCGATCTCCTTTGCCTGTTGTTCGAATTGATCAGACTCGCACGCGCTAACCCAGTCGGTCTTGAGGCGCATATTGAAGAACCACAAGACAGCAATATTTTTGGAAAATACCCGAGGGTGCTTGCCGATAAAGAAGCCGTCGCGCTCATTTGTGATACCTTGCGCTCGGCGTCGATGAACTATGATGATCCGCACCAAGTTGAAGAGGTGTTGGAAAAGCGCATCGAGGCGAACATGCATCACAGCATGCATGGTACGCACGCGCTGCAGACAATCGCTGACGGGCTACCAGCGCTTGGAATTGTGGCTGCGGTGCTTGGCGTTATCAAAACGATGGGTTCGATTGATCAACCACCCGAGGTCCTCGGCAAAATGATCGGGGGTGCGCTTGTTGGTACGTTCTTGGGCGTGTTCCTCGCGTATGGGTTGGTTGGGCCGTTTGCAGGGCGGGTCAAAACCGTGGTCGAAGAAGATGCACACTTTTACCAACTCATCCGCGAGGTTTTGGTTGCTAACCTTCACCAACATGCCCCGAACATTTGTATTGAAGTTGGAAGACAGAATACGCCGGGCCAATGCCGCCCAAGCTTCTCAGATCTTGAGGAAGCATTGAAAGCAGCAAAGCAGGATGCAGCATGATCCGTCTTGTCGCCTTGCTTGCCTTTCTCCCAATTTTGGCTTCGGCCGATCCCGTCACAATTCGGAGCGGTGAGCACGAGACATTCTCGAGGCTGGTCATTTCGATTGGTCACAATACCGATTGGTCAATTGACCCAAGCGACGACGGGTATGTTCTGAAGCTAGATGGAAGGTCAGACGGTTTCGATACGTCCCAAGTGTTTGAGCGTATTCACCGCGACCGCCTAATAGATGTTCGGCAGGTCGCTCCTAACGCGCTAAGCCTTTTTGTTGAGTGCCACTGCGAACTAGATTCGTTTTTGTGGCAACCTGGTCGTTTGGTCGTCGATATCATTGACAGCCCCGACCCGGTTCCGGCAGCGTCAGATGTGGTTTTAGACCCGTTGCATGTCACGTCAACGCCGCCGATCATAAGGCCTGCGGGCACACCGTTAACGCTTCCAAATATGTTGAATATTTCCCCTTTGGGAATTGAAGCAAGCGATCAAATTCGCGCTGAAGAAACCCAGGTCGAAATAGATCTGTCGGCGGCCGAAGAAGCCCTTGCAATCGGTATTGCACGCGCAGCATCTCAAGGGTTCCTTGTGCCATCCACGGTTGAGACCGGGCAAACAGAAGTTGAAGGTGACAAAGTTCATTTGGTGCCGGAGCAATCGGATGAACATGAACCAGATGTTTCAATCGCTCCGATCCGGCCTGGCGTTGGAATTTCCACTGCAATGGACAGGGACCTTGCACAGCTTGGAGTTGAGCTAGGAAGATCGCTTGAACAGCAATGTCTTTCAGCGGAGCTATTCCAAATTTCAACCTGGGGAGACGATCGCGCATTTCATGAACAGGCCTCTGCTTTGGCGGAGACCCTAGCGGGGGAGTTCGGGGAGGAGCCACGTGAAGCGCAAGAAAACTTAGCACGACTTTATATTCATTTTGGGTTTGGCGCAGAGGCGAGACTTGTTCTTGCGGTAAGTCCTGCATCAAGCCAATCGCGGACTATACTGACTGAACTTGCCGGAATCGTTGACGACTATGACAGAGATTACCCTGCAATCTTGTCGCAGGAATCCTGTAATACACCCGGCGCATTGTGGGCTTTCATTCTGCGTCCGACGGTGCAGGAAGAAAGCGACCGCAACCAACTTATCCAACATTTTTATGCGCTACCGCAGCCTCTCAGGAATCAAATCTCTCCTCGTCTCGCGCGCGGTTTTCTAGATATCGGAGATCCAGCTGCAGCGAGCCAATTGTTACACACTGCGAACAATCAGGATGCGGGTTCTACGCACGAAGCGCAAACCACGCGCGCATTAATCGCAGAAGGTTTCGATGATGCGGAGGAGGCGCTGGCAGTCCTCTCAAATGAAGCGGATGATAGCGTACGTACAACACCTCAGTCCCTAATCAGACTCATCGAGCTGCAACTTGAACAAGGAACAACGCCATCGGAGGCTAACCTTCTACTGGTAGGGGCGTTGCGGCAGGAACACCGAGATACTCCAGTTGCGCAAGACCTTGCGAATATTGAAGCAGTTGGGCGAATGGCAGCGGCGCAGTATCAAGTCGCCTTGGACCTGATGCAAAACCGTGAGGACATCCAAGCGCTCGAAATTATAGATAAGATCTACGAAAAAATTGCGACCCATGCGGATTCTGGCACATTCTTGGAGTTTGTTTTTGACGAAATACCAGAGGGCCTAACATCTGCGACTGAGAACGCGATTGCGAAACGTTTGATTGATCTTGGTTTCTATGAGCGCGCACGTTCATTTCTCACTGGAGATGCTGAACGAGCGGCGGCAGCTGAGCGGCGATACTTACGCGCTGAGTCAGCCCTTGGGGCGGATGATTTTGCCCTTGCAATGGATGCCTTACTTGGGATGACGGACGAACGCGCCCGTGCGTTAAGGGCGCGTGCATATGAAGGAATGGGTCAGCATCGCGCCGCGTTATCCGCGCTCAATATAAATCAATCAGCATCTTCCCCGACATTGCAATTTCGCGCCGGCGCTTGGGAACGGCTAACTGTTGAGGACGACGAAGTGCTATCGGCATTTGCGCATACCGTTCTGGTCGCTCCGAGTGATGCCCCAGCGGCGACCCTCGCAGAACGGCGTGAGATACTGACACAATCGCAAGACAGCCGGCAATCAGTTGAAAACCTGCTGATGCGTTTCACTGCCGAAACTGGCGGCAACTAGCGGGAAATCGTTACGAATTCGAAAGGATCACAGCGTACTCATGCATCACCAGCTACAGAAAGTGCAGGGTAATAAATTATGCCAGAAGGCAAACAACGTTCGTTCCTATCGGAATCGCAGATTGAAACACAGGTAACTTATGCCTGAGTTGACACTTCGCACCATCTTCCAGCCGACCATTTTGCTCGCATTGGCTCTCATGGCAATCATCGTAATGATGATTTTACCGATGCCCGCATGGGTTTTGGACGTCGGGTTGGCTGCTTCCTTTGCGCTGGCAATCCTAATCTTTACGATCACCTTATTCATCGAACGTCCGTTAGATTTTTCTGCCTTCCCGACGATTTTGCTTGCGTCGTTGATGTTGCGTCTCTCGCTAAACGTGTCTTCAACCAAATTGATCATCGGGCAGGGCCATACAGGAACCAATGCAGCGGGAAATGTCATCGAGGGGTTCGCCGATTTCGTTATGGGCGGCAGCGTTTTTCTAGGCCTCGTCGTCTTTGGTGTTCTGCTGATTGTAAACTTCGTTGTGATTAACAAAGGCGCGACCCGCATGGCGGAAGTCGGAGCGCGTTTCGCGCTTGACGGTATGCCGGGCAAACAACTCGCGATCGACAGCGACATGAGCGCGGGCGCGATCGATCACGCCGAAGCAAAGCGCAGACGTGAAACCGAACAGGCCGAAACGACGTTTTTTGGTTCTCTAGATGGGGCGTCAAAATTTGTTAAGGGGGACGCAGTTGCCGGTTTGTTGATTACTGCGCTGAACCTTGTGATGGGGCTGATCATGGGGGCGGCGGTTCATGGGATGCCAATTGGCGTCGCGTTTGAAACTTACGCGATTCTCACGGTTGGCGATGGTCTTGTGAACCAAATTCCGTCTGTAATTATCTCTATTGCAGCTGCCCTATTACTTGCTCGTGGTGGTGCGAAGGGTGCCACCGACCTCACCATCGCGGCGCAACTCGGCGGGTACCCAGCAGCCCTCGCGACCGTTGGCGTTTTAATGTTTCTATTCGCATTGGTGCCTGGGCTGCCTTTCTTGCCTTTTGTCGCGGGCGCAGCAGCACTGGGTGTTGCGGCATGGTATGGGATGAAAGCCGCAGAACGGCGCGACGAAGAGGCCGAGCAAGCGGCGGCGATGCCAGAAGCACCGCCCGCACGCGAAAGCCTTGGTGATCTACTCGATCTGGACGATATCCACGTTGAGTTCGCGCCTGACCTCGTCGATATGGTGCTCGACCCGGGCGTCGGGCTCGATGTTCGCATCGGAAATATGCGCAATCATGTTGCCACCGAATTCGGTGTGCTGCTCCCCGAAATTCGCCTGACGGACAACGTATCGCTCCCGAGTGGGAACTATCGAATTCTCGTTCAGGGGGTTGAGCAAGTACGCGACACGCTTCAACCAGGCCGCGTTCTGACTTTGTTGTCTGGCCCTGAAACACCTGTGCCGAACGGACAGGACGTAAAGGAACCAGTCTATGGTGCGCCTGCGCGTTGGATCAGTCCTGATGACCAAGATGACGCCTCGTTGAATGGATTAACGACAGTTCACCCAACTGAAGTACTGGCCACCCATCTCCTTGAAGTTATCAAAAAGAACTTCTCGCGGCTGATGACGCTCAAGGCATTACGCCGGTTAATGGATGAAATGTGCAACCTAAGTGACACCCCTAGATCCGAGGCGAACCGTAAAATGTTGGACGAGCTTGTGCCAGACAAGGTCCCTGTCGATATGCTGCTTTCTGTTCTCCGACTGCTTTTGGAAGAGCGCGTTTCGATCCGAAATCTATCCCTCATAGTTGAGGCGACTGCGGAGGGTCGGCAGCTCTACCCGAGTGTTGAAGGCGTCGCTGAACACGTGCGTCAGCGACTGGGCTTTCAACTGGTTGCCGAGATGCGGCGTTCAGATGGAACCATCCCGCTCGTCCAGTTAGCGCCCGAATGGGAAGACACGTTTGCGACCTACCAAATTTCGTCTGAACGAGGGCTAGGCGATGTCGCGTTGCCCCCAGATGAGTTCAACAGGCTCGCGACTGCGATTTCTGAAAAGGTCGCATCCGCGGGTGAGGCTGGCGCGTATCCCGCGATCGTAACGTCAATGAAGCGCCGCCGCTTCTTGCGAACAGTCCTTACAGCAAAGGGCATCCCTAATCCGGTCCTGAGTTTCGAGGAAATCGGCGTTGACGCCAAGCCGTCCCTCGTTGGGCTTGTTCCCGTATGATTGAAAGTCTGGCAGAGCTTTCGTCGATCAGCCAAGACGTGATCTGGAAAGCTTACCTTGTCTTCATGCGGGTTGGCGCGATGATGGCTCTGCTCCCCGCTTTCGGCGAACAATCCGTTCCGGTGCGCGTGAAGTTAGGGCTAGCGCTGGCCTTTTCCGCAATCGTCTCGCCAGCGGTTATGAACCCTGAGGTCGTAACCGAGGCATCGCAAACCTTCGGCCTGATTTCTGCAGAAACACTCACTGGATTATTCTTAGGACTAATGTTGCGATTGTTCGTTCTCGCGCTTCAGGTCGCAGGGTCCATTGCGGCACAATCGACATCGCTTTCCCAACTGTTTGGTGGCGCTGGCGGCGACCCACTTCCAGCGATGGGGCACGTGTTGGTCATTGGCGGCCTCGCGCTGGCCACCATAATGGGTCTGCATGTTCAGATCGCCGAATTCATGATTAACAGCTACGATCTTGTGCCAATGGGGAACGTAATCCCCTCAGATGTTTTGTCTCGCGCTGGCGTCGCAGAAATATCACGGGCGTTTGCGTTGGGCTTCACGCTGGCGGCACCCTTCGTCATCTCATCGTTGATCTACAATGTAACTCTGGGCGTCATTAACAAAGCGATGCCGCAACTCATGGTGGCTTTTGTCGGTGCGCCAGCAATCACCGCTGGCGGTCTGGTTCTGCTCATGCTTGCGGCACCACTCATGCTTTCGATCTGGGTTGAGGCGATGGGCGCATTCATACTCGATCCGTTTCGAGGTCCGCGATGAGTGGTGATAACGGTGACGACGACAAGCAATATGAGGCGTCCCAACACAAGCTGGACGAAGCGCGTAAGAAAGGAGATTTCGCAAGGTCTGCTGACCTGAACACGGCTGCCGCCTACGCTGGAATTCTCCTCGCTGGCGCATCGGTTGGTGCGTTTTCCCTCATCGATCTGGGCGCAACGCTGTCAGGTTTACTGGGGCACCCCGACACCATTTCGACTGCGGTATTCGCATCAAACGGCGCGCCGATGATGGGCGGTTTGATGTTTGGCCTAGGTGCTGCGATCAGCCCTTGGTTTGGAATCCCAGCGGCCCTGGTGATCCTTGCCATCATCATACAACGCGGCTTTGTCATCGCGCCTTCAAAGCTAGCATTTAAAATTTCACGTATATCGCCGATCTCACAGGCGAAGAATAAATTTGGTCGGAGTGGCTTGTTCGAATTCGGCAAAAGCTTTTCAAAATTAATCTTTTACTCGACCGTCTTGTTCATTTTTCTTGTCGGCCGATTACCGGACATAATGGGGGCAATGGCACTGTCACCACGGCAAGTGATCGCGACGCTACTGGACCTTTGCCTTTCTTTGATGTCGATCGTTTTGATCATCGCACTCGCGTTGGGGATTGTTGACTTTACGTGGCAACGTGCCGAGCACCTCCGCAAAAACCGAATGTCGCGCAAAGAGATGACAGACGAAACAAAGAACTCGGAAGGCGATCCGGCAATGAAGCAACAACGCCGGCAAAAAGGTATCGCGATTGCGATGAACCAAATGATGAAAGACGTGCCAGAAGCAGACGTCATTATCGTAAACCCGACCCACTACGCCGTTGCCTTGAAGTGGAACAGAATGGGTGGGGGCGCGCCAGAATGCGTGGCGAAAGGCGTCGATCTTGTTGCGGCGCAAATCCGCGAGATCGCACAAGAGAACGGCGTTCCGATTCATTCTGATCCACCAACTGCGCGCGCTCTCTTTGCGACGGTCGAGATCGGTGAGCAAATTCCGAACGACCATTTTAAACCAGTGGCGGCTGCCATTCGGTTTGCTGATCGGGTCAGAAAGGCGGCCCGCTAATGTCAGATTCGTTGAACGCGACAACGCGATTGTTGCCGCTGCTAGAGATGGCTTTTCAAGCCGAACAGATGAAAATGGCAAAGATCGTTCAACGCATAAATATGCTGAATGAGAAGCTAAAAGAGATTGATCGCCCGATGCGTTCTGAACCACTCAGTGCTGCCACTCGTGCAGGGGCAGACTTGCGCTGGGATACATGGGCACAAGAACGCAAGAAAGTAGTTAACCAAGAGTTGGCGTTGGAACTCCGAGATCGTGAGCAAGCCCGGGATCACATGATCGCGGCGCTTTCCAAACTCGAAGCCGCCAAAAAGATGCAAGCGAATGCAGTTTCTCAAGCGCGCCAAACGGCAATCCGGCGCGCTAGTTGGTGACATCCTGACGTACGATATCCACGATCAGAACATCCGTAATATGCCCGCGCATCACTTCATCGGCGGAAGCTTGTAAAGCTTCACGCAGAATCCGCATGTTAGACGAAGCTGTAAACGCGCCATTGAAACCACCGATATTTGCGTGATCAAACATTACCTGCAAAAACGCGTCACGCAATCTGGGCTCATGAGAAAACACAGCCTCCTGACCGCCTGCTTCGACCTCAATACTCAACGACATGACCATCAATGCGGTCACACGGTCGTTCACAACAACCGGAACGACGAACTGGTTGTTCATCCGCGCATATTCGCGCGTTTCCAACGAAACAGGTTCTGGATCCGGCTCACTGTGTTCCAGCATGATTTCACTATCATCACCGTCCACGCATGCGTTGGCAGCCAACTCTTCTTCGGGTTCGGGCATAAGGGCCAGACCAGCTCCGACGCCGCCACCAACGCCAACCAGCATCAGGATAATTGGGAGAATTAATTTCTTCATAGCGCGCTCCTAGAAAGGCAAGACAATGTCGGCGACCTGCTGGCCAATTCGTGGTTGTTGAACGTCGGAAATTTGACCACTCCCGCCATATGAAATCCGCGCTGAAGCAAGTTTGTCGTACGTGATCTCATTTTGCCGGCTAATGTCTGCCGGGCGGACGAAACCCGAAACCAGTAGTTCACGCATTTCGAAATTGACCCGAACTTCTTGCGTGCCCTGAATGACCAACACACCATTTGGCATCACATCAACAACCGTCGCCGCGATCCTCAATTCAAGTTGTTCATTGCGCCGAACAGATCCATCACCGCCGAAAGATGAACTTGAGCTCAGATCGACAGCGGCGCTCAAGCTTGCGCCGTCGGGCAGGGACTCATCGACCCGCTGCGGAACGCCAAACAGGTTTGGAATGGATAGGCTTTCGGAGCCGCTTCGCGAACGATCTGTCGAATTTGAAATAGAGGCGCTGTCGTCAATTTCGATCACCACCGTAAGAATGTCTCCTCGTTGGACAGCGCGTCTATCACCAAGAAGAGATCCACGATCACCGGTCCAAAGCGACGGGGTGCCATCGCGCGGTTCCGAAACCGCGAGGTCACTTGTTAAGCCATAGGTCAGCATCGCCGCCGCCTCGGGCGACGCCTGTGGTGGTGTGAACTCGGGTGGGCTGCCGACATCACGCAAACGCCCGCAAGAGGTTGCCAAAACTAGTGAGGTCAAGACGACTAAAGTTGTGGTACGCATTCTGCGCTCCTATCGGTTAACAAATGCGGTGCCCGTCGCATCAATTTGCGCGCTCACCGTTGTTCGGGACGTTAGATTCATCACGCGAATGACGTCGCCCGGGCCAGCACGGTCTAGCGCCCGGCCTTCGGTTGAAATCACTACGCCATTGCGCTGATAAACGAGTGTTATGATCTGATTTCGCTCAATGACAGCGGGTGGACCGATATCGCCAGCGCGGATCGGACGACCTGCATATAAAGCCACACGTGCCTCTTGTCCGATCGCAAGATCAGGGGCGGACAGCGCACCGGCTACATCGACTTCGCGCAACAGAACGTCATCCACGCCGATGATGCTGCGGGCTGGTATTGTTCGGGTGGCGACAATTGTGTCAGCCGTAACCGGAGCTGCCAACACAACAAAGAAAGCGATAAAACGGATCATCGGATTTGCACCATTGCGCCCAGCATTTGGTCAGCTGCGGAAATAACTTTGGAGTTCAGTTCATAGCCGCGTTGGGCCTTGATGAGGTCCGTGATCTCGCGGACAGGATCGACGGAACTGTCTTCAAGATATCCCTGCCGCAACACACCGAGCCCGTCTTGACCAGGCGTGGTCGTGGTCGATGGACCAGATGCCGGAGTTTCCAAGAACAGGTTTGAGCCGATGGCCTCCAACCCTTTCGGATTGGTGAAGCCGGACAACGTGAATTGGCCAAGAAGCTGAGGTTCAACTTGGTCGGCGAAATAGGCATAAACCTCACCCTCAGAGTTGATCGAGATCGAACGCGCATCGCTTGGAATCGTAATGTCCGGAACGACCGGGTAGCCATCCGATGTCACAATCAACCCGTCACCAGTGCGCTTTAATCCACCGTCCCGCGTGAACGCAGCGCGACCGTCTGGTAGTGTAACCTCAAGGTACCCGTTGCCCTCGATCCCAAGGTCGAGGTCACCTCCCGTGGCCGCAAGCGAGCCTTGCGATAGCATCACAGAAACAGACGTTGGTCGAACTCCAAGCCCCAATTGAACACCTGTTGGCAGTACAGTTCCATCGGACGCATTTATCGTTCCGGGTCGCTGCATCTGTTGATAGTGCAGGTCGGCGAACTCGGCACGGCGTGTGTTGTAACCCGTCGTGCTCATATTCGCGAGGTTGTTTGAAATCACCTCAACGCGGGTTTGTTGGGCCGCCATACCAGCGGCAGCAATTCTAAGGGCTCGCATCTTTTTGACTCCTAAATAGGGTTACTGGCCGAGCGCACGGATCGCGCTGCGAATGCGTTCGTCTTCTTTGTCGAGAAAGCTTTGGCCGAGTTCATAGGCGCGCTGAACTTCAATCATCCGCGATATTTCGAGCACCGGATCAACGTTTGATTCCTCAATAAAGCCCTGCAACATGCGCCCTTCGAGTGCAGGGTCGTATCCATCATCGGCACGAAACCTCACCCCATCTTCGCGCACCATTCCGGACAGGTTAATCGGGTTCACCAACCCAACCTGAGCAACCGGTTGGCCACCCGCACTTACAGTACCATCCGGCGCAATTCCGATGGGGCCAGCGCCCTGCGGGATAAAGACAGGCGCGCCGCCTGCATCCAAAACGTTGTATCCTTCAGGCGTGACGAGATCGCCGTTTTCATTCGGTGTAAATGCGCCTGCGCGTGTCAACCGCTCGCCCTGCGGGGTCGCAACCAAGAAGAAACCGTCACCCTCAATCGCGAGGTCAAATGAACCACCAGTTTGGGTCAATGTGCCTTGAGACAACAGTGTTTCACGGGCCGACGCAGTGGCCATCGACAATGACGGATCATTCGGGCCTAATGCCTTAACATGCTCAGCAAATATCACCCCTTCAGAGCGAAAACCGGTTGTCGACAAATTTGCAATGTTGTTTGCAACAACGCGCATTTCATTCATCAATCCAGATTGCCGTGTTAGGGCAGTATAAGTTGCATTTTCCATTGTTCAGCCCCCTGCGATTATCGGTACGAGCGTGGTCTTGAAATACGACACCAACGTCTCGGTCATGAAGCCCATCGTGACCCAAAACACACTCACAATCGCGGCGAGTTTTGGCACGAAGGTTAACGTCATCTCTTGAACGGATGTCAGCGCCTGAAACAGGCCGACCACAAGGCCCACGATCAACGCGACCGTGAGGATTGGCAGTGAAACAAGCGTCGCAATCCACAACCCCTGACGCAGCGTGTCATAAAACAGCGCATCATCCATTCAGACAGGCATCCGAAGAATTTCCTGATACGCCTCAACGACTTTGTCACGCACTGTCACTGCCGTTTCGACTGCAAGCTCTGTCTGGGCGAGCGCTTGAACCAATGCATGTGGATCAGCGCCGCCTGACATTGCCGACATCGCCGTCTGCTCACTTTGCTTGAGCGTCTCAATAAAATCTGAGGCAGCCTGCCCGAATGCGTTTCCGGCATTTGACGTCGGGTCCGGCGCCGTAGCTGGCTTATTTGCAGCATAGGCCTGTGCGACCGGATTTGATCTGATTTCCATAGTGATTGCCTTTCTATCTACGTAGCAAGTCCATCAAGGACGTCGACATTTGCCGGACCTGATCGAACAATTTTAGATTTGCCTCATAACTGCGCTGCGCTTCGCGAGCGTCCGCAATTTCAATGAGGAGATTGACGTTTGATCCATCGTAATTCCCATCGGCGTCCGCCATCGGGTGCGAAGGATCATAGATTTGGTCTAGCTCTGAGCGGTCCAGGCGCATCCGGCCTGATTGAACGGCCCCAGTGGCTTGGCCCGCCTCCATTTCGGCTGCAAAGCTGATCGTTTTGCGGTGGTAACCGGGTGTATCGGCATTCGCGATATTTTCGGAAACATGACGCAAACGCGCGGCTTGTGCCCGCATGCCACTCGACGTGATTCTCATAGCATCTGAAAAGTCAGCCATGCTCATTTCCTCCCGATTGAAAGGCGTAAAACATCTAGCGAGTGCTTGTAGATCGCCAATGCGCGATTGTGTTCGCGCTGAATCTCAACGGAGTTAACCATCTCTTGTTCAAGGGATACGGAATTTCCGTTAGGCGCTGCTTCGGCGTCAGATATCTGAACAGATGAAGTCCCTGTTAGCGCGCTGGACGTTAAGTGTTGGGCACGTGTTGTTCGCAAGCCTGAATCCATATCCGCTGAATAGCTTTCAGCAAAAGACCCTAGCGTGCGTGCGCGATACCCTGGTGTATCGGCGTTCGCCATATTCGCCGCTGTGACGGCCTGCCGCGCACCAGAATGGCGCGCCATTGCATATGATGCCTGGAACATTTCCAGATTTTTAAACATCGGGGCTTCTCCCTCGAGTGACTTCAACTAAGCCTTAAGGATGATTCCCTAAGAATTGGTTGTCGCAAGAATGCGAGAGGCCAAATGACAGAAGATATTTTCGCCCAAATGGGTGCCGCCATCAAAAAAACGAAACGGACGCACCCCCTAGGTGTCGTTTTACAGATTGCCGGAAATCGGTTGCAGATCGGGGGAATTTCCCAGTTCGCCCGCGTCGGTGACCGCATCAAAGTGCTCGGCGACGATATTCTGGGTGAGGTCGTACGTACCGCACAAGAAGGGCTTGATGTGATTATGGACGGCTCGACAGAAGGGCTGGGCCTCGGCGCGAAAGTCGTTTTGCTACCACGGCCGGACTTCGCACCGCACGCGGGTTGGATAGGCCGTGTTGTCGATCCCGACGGAATGCCACTCGACGGCCGCGCTCTCCTTCCGGGCCTTTCGGTTCAACCAGTGTCAGCACCACCGCCTCCGGCTAGCACGCGGCGCGAACTGGGGCCGCGTCTTTCAACGGGCTTTGCGGTCTTTGATACGATTCTCCCAATTGTTCGCGGTCAACGTGTCGGGCTTTTTGCAGGTTCAGGCGTCGGAAAATCAACGTTACTTTCTTCACTGGCAAAGACGATGGAGGCGGACGTTATTGTGATTGGACTGGTCGGCGAACGTGGCCGAGAATTGCGGGAATTTGTTGAAAAGTCACTTGGACCGGAAGGAATGAAACGAAGCGTTATCGTCGCCGCCACCTCGGATCGTGCCGCGCAAGTTCGACGGCGATGCCCCCTCGCGGCGACAGCAGTGGCTGAGTTTTTCCGCGACCAAGGCTTACAAGTTCTATTGCTCGTCGACAGCGTAACGCGTTTTGCTGAAGCGCACCGCGAAGTCGCCGTTGCCGCGGGGGAGCCTGCGAATTTGCGTGGCCATCCTGCATCGACACCCAATGCAATCGCGGGGTTGTGCGAACGTGCCGGTCCGGGTTCTGGGCATGCGGGTGACATCACGGCGATCTATACTGTCCTTGTTGCAGGTTCCGATATGGAGGAACCGGTTGCTGATATGCTGCGCGGTGTTTTGGACGGACACGTCGTTCTTGATCGCGCAATCGCCGAGCGGGGCCGTTTTCCGGCGATCGATGTAACGCGTTCTGTTTCACGTTCCTTGCCGGATGCCGCGAATGCAGCTGAGAATAAGTTAATCCAGACAGCGCGTCAGCACATGGGCGCATTTGCTCAGGCTGAACTTATGATTCAGGCGGGTCTCTACACTTCGGGGACAGACGCTAAAATCGACGCAGCAATTGCAACGCGTGACGCTTTAGAAGCATTCATATCAACAGAAGGGAAACACGGTCCTGCGGGAGCATTCTTATTGCTTCAACGGGCGGTTCAATTGCCTGCAACACTATAATTATATTAGATCTGTTGAAGCAGGCTAAGCGCAATTGATGCGCCAGAGGTCGCAGAGGAATCTGATATCTCAGACCGCAACATGAAAAGTCTGATCATTTTTTCCTGATTTTCAGGACTGGCCAAGTCACTCAATTGATCGGTGCCAAACGTTGCCTCAGCACGTGCCTGAAATTGCTCGAGTTGTTGGTCAATATCGATGGCTGCAAATGATGATGAAAACCCGAGCGCTGTCTCAAACATGCTGCGCAACGGCTCGTTACCCATCATGCTGTACCATTGCCCGTTGTTGGTACTTGTCCCGTCCAGAACGTCATTCAGCGCCGGCCCAAGGTTTAGCGCAAGGCGCATATCATTATCTTGTTCACCAACAGCCTGTTCAAACTGTTTCGCTTCATAACGGTCAATAATTTCGTCAGCGAAAAACGAAAGTGCAGTACGCGGGATATCAAAATCACCGAACCCAAATGCTTCGCTAAAATCCGCGTAACGGCTATCAGACAATTTGTTCGCAAGAGCGTCAGTTCCAATGGATCCTTCCTCAAGAATTTTCTTGATGAAAAACGTATTGTTGATGTCATCGTCTAAACCAAACGCGCCGAGGGCGACTTCAAGAAGCTCACGGTCTTTAACAAGGTCTTCAGCCGTCCTGATGTCTCCAATGCGTTCACGGAAAGTATCTGTGAGACGCGTGATCGAAGGGCTCTCATTGAAAGTCGCACGTTGTTGGTCCGCTGTCCTCTCTAGAAACAGCCAACCTGCATAGCCTGACAAAGGAACGACGGGCTGGAAGGTCATGACGGTCTCGGGAAGGTCGCAAGCAGGCGTTCTTCCCTCGGCAAAAGACTACGCAGCCTCTTTAATCCGCGGTAAAATTCGCCCTCCAAAAAGGCTTCGGTTGCATCAGCTAGTTGCTGGCGACTGTCATCGTCAGCAAGCGCCTGACTTAATTGTTCAACTCCACGCATCAATTGGATTCTGCCTTCTTCAACGTCAGCGTCGCCGGACAGAATAAGCTGCGCGATATAACAAACTCGACGGACAGGAGTGGTAACCTCATCTGGTCGAATAGCATCACGCAACCGCAAGATATTTGCGTTGGGTGTGAGTATGGAGAGCCGAGAGCGCCGGTCTCCGTTTTCGATGACGGCACCATTTACGAGCACGCGTTCTTTCGGCCCGAGCTTAAGGACAAGACCGGACATTAGTGACCCCCTTTGGCGGCCAGGCCACGCATCATCGCAGTATTGATTTCAACGAGTGGCGCAACATCAGCTTCGCCCTTTAGAACCTTGCGAGAATGAAAAGACGTGAATTCAGCAAGGTAGAATATCCGTGCACGTAGGTCTTCAGAAAGCGCATTTTCATCATCAGCAACTTGCGACGCGAGGTGGGTCCAGACTGCACGATTGGCATGAACAGCCTCCGCGAAGGCTGGAAAGTTTGAGGCTTGTTGTTTGGCCGCATTTCTTAGGCGGCATGTGACTTCGCTGAACAAATGATGTTCGGCGGAGCGACCTGTTTTTAAAGCGGACGTTTTGGGCGCGTAGGCGTGCTGGGCTTGTTCTGCGATGTTCACGGCTGGTCCTTTCGGGACGAAAGTCGAAATCACACAGCTTTGCTGTGTGGTGAAAAAAGGTCAGAGGCGCTCTGATTAAGCGCCTCTGACGTCTCAACTTATCCGAACAGTGATAGGATGGACTGTGGAGAAGAGTTAGCAATGGACAGGGATTGCACACCAAGTTGTTGCTGTACCTGAAGCGCCTGCAAACGAGCCGACGTTTCTTCCATGTCTGCATCTACCATCGAGCCAATACCAGAAGTCAGGCTGTCAGACAGGCTGCTAATGAAGGCTGCTTGTGTTTCGAGTCGCCCTTCAACAGAACCGAATGAAGCTGCCGCATCGATTGCACCGTCAAGCATGTCCTCAATTTCAGAAAGGGCACCTGTTGCATTGTTAACAACATCAATGCTTTCCAGGCCAGCCAATGCGCCGGACCCGCGTGAAACGCCGTACTCGATAGCGATGCCCGCTTCACTCGTGAGGTTCTCAACCGTCAAAGTACCAGCCGTTGTAAGATCGAAGGCGAAGTCGTCGGTCGATAGGCCTGCATTCTGAAGAGAGTCCTTGAGACCACTTGCGACAGACGCATCGGTATCACCCTCGCTAACGCGGTAGCTCCCCTGAATGTCGCCGATTTTCATCTCAACAACGTCGCCGACAGCAAGACCATTCACAACAGTATCGTCAACACCAGCTGTTGAGGTTTTGAGTGCGCTGGATCCGCCGGCGGCACCGGACGTGTCTAAGAACGTAAACCCGGTGATGTCGACTTCATCGGCCCCACCGTTTGCGGCTAGCGTTGCAACACTTGCGCTACCTGTTCCGGTGCCAGCCGTGATATCCAAGCCGGCAGAAGTGGAAAGGTTTTGCGTGTCAACGCCAATGGTGCTTGCGGTAACCCCACCCGAGCTATCACGGTCAAGTGAGGACAGAACATTGATCCCAGTGTTGCCGTTTGAGTTGGTCCCCGTGTTCGAACCGTCGACAAGGTTTTGTCCGTTGAATTGCGCAGCGCCAATGACGGATTTAATTTGGTCTGTCAGGGCGTTGATATCATCTTGAATAACAGAACGATCAACGTTTTCTTCTTGTGCGGCAACAATCTTACCTTTGATGTCCGTCAGAAGATCGGTCACTGTTTCAGATGCATTCCGCGCGACAGCAACAGTAGACTCACCGAGGCTCAAACTATCGGAAATGGCTTTGAAGCCTTTAACGTCGCTTTCCATTGTTTTGGAGATAGACCAAACGGCCGCATTGTCTTTTGCAGACGCCACATCCTTACCGGTTGAGATCATCGACTGGGTATCGGAAAGGTCGTTGTTGATAGATTTGAGAGTTTGAAGCGCAACCATTGCGCTGTTGTTTGTCAGAATACTGGACATATTTTGGGTCCTACAATTTAGGGCGCGTTTTGCGCCAAGTTTTCAAGAACCAACCCCATGTTTGTGAAGTTGGAAGGGACGCCATTCTGACGGATACCTGATCCAGTAAGGACCAGTGCCACCCATGTGGGGTGCACGGCCAACATGCGCATAACCAACTAACGAGGCCTTAACGCGTGAGGGCCATATTCACGGCCTTTGACGACAATTTTAATAACGTCGTTCCGTGCCATGTTCAGGTTGCGAAATCTGCGTGGCTTTGCCTGAAGAGTCATAGCTTGAAAGTGTTGTGCGTGCTGCCCGTTGTTGGCGTAGCGTTGTAACGACAGCGGTCACTCCTTCATGCGCTGCCGCGAAGAGAGTGCTGTTGCGCGCCAAGGCAGTCGACAAAAGTTTCAGTTCGGCGGCGTTCGCGTCATCAAATTGTGTCGACAACGATTCCTTTTCTGCAACCAACGCGCCGACGGTGTCGAAGTCACCCTTCAACAGGGCAAGGTGCTCAATTTTTAATAAGCGTGCTAATTGATCTACGGCTTTCGTCATTGGGATCGCGCCATCATCGCGTCAAACATGGACTGTGCCAGCCCGATTCCCCCGGCTGCTGTCATCTGTTTTGCCTGCTCGTCTCGCATGAACGAGGCGAACTGATCCTCACCCGCGCCACCGCCAAACGCCGATGGGGTCTCGCCAACACCCGCCGACTTCAACATTTCTGAAAGAAATGCGGCCTCTAATGACTGCGCAACCGTCATCAACTGGGCTTCCTGTGTCACTGGCGACGATGTTTGTGACGCAGAGGGCGCGTTTGTTTGCTGTAGTTCCATTCTGAAGCTCCGATGCTGACAATTTTTCGTATCATTATGAGCCAGCGGTAAAGATTGAGTAAGTTTCTGCGGACTAAAACGGTTTAAATCGCTCGCCTTCGGAGAAACCGATGATTCAAATTGATACCAATTCACCTGAGTTAGGGCAGGTTGCGCCGCAGGGCTTGCGGGACAATCGTGCAGATTCAAACAGCGAAGGTTCGGCTGAGTTTGCTCAAATATGGTCGGAATATTCTGAGGAATCACACGATCTCGAAGTTGAGGATGCTGAGGCTTTACCTCTACCGCATCCCGTAGAATTTAGATTGTCTGAGTCGGAGAGAATCCAAACAACCCAGCCCCCCGAAGATGGAGTACTTTCGTTACAAGCAAAGACGCAAAATGACCCAAGCACACCAAAGCATTCCGAAACGCTGCAAAAGCCATCTGGAGGTTTAATATCGGAACTGGCTGGACCCGATGCCGTTGAAAGTCCTGAGGTCGGGGAGCAGTTTGTCGCGCCCCCCGTACGGAGCGAAACGGCGGGGGTGGCGACGCCAACGGCGAACCCGATCTATCCGTCCACACCGCCCCCGCACGCCGAAAAAACGGGAGTGAAATCAGTTGCACCCTTACAGTCGAACATCGCGCCAGATTCATCAGCAACCGTTTCTGCGGACATGCCATTTGCCCGCGAAAATGGGACAAAATTTGAGCTGTTGAAACGAAACCTAGGAACCGATCAGGCATCGTTTCAGAAGATCGAGCATGACCAAAACAACAATGCGCGAACCCCAATTGAAAGTGCGATCAAACAAGCGGTTCAAGCCACCGAAACATCCGTAAAACCAAGAGGTCAGGTGACGACGTCAACACATACACCAACTGACCGCTTGCCAGCGCCAGACGCGAAGCAGGCTCCGCTTCAAACCGATGCAACTATACCAACTCCCGTCCCACCGCCTTCTCAGGAACGGTCCCTCGCGCCGCAATCCGTTGCAAAACCCAATCTGTCGATACCTTCAATGGAAACACCAAACGCACTCAATACAGAGCCATTGTTTCCTGTCTCGACTGGCATTCTGGAAACTGAGTTAACCTCGCCACAATCGCCACAATCGCCGCAAGTCAACGCGGCAAATGTTTCTACAGCCACAACCTCCACGTCGCAATCGATCGCTTCGCACGTCGCCTCGCAAGTCGCAGCGACTATTGTCCAGTCATCCAATTCTACAACTGAGATCCTCCTCAACCCCGAAGAGCTTGGACGCGTCCGCATTTCCCTCACGAACGGTGAGGCTGGCATGACCGTGAACATTCTCTCGGAACGTCCTGAAACGACGGATTTGATGCGCCGCAACATCGAACATCTCGCGCGGGAGCTGCGGGAAATGGGATACGAAAACCCCAGCTTCACTTTCGGCGAGCAGCCATCGGGATCAAACGGCACGTGGAATGATGAACATCAAGAACCGGCCCCTGAAAACCCAAACGATACATCAAAACCGCCCGTTCCCAGCATGCGCGTTACGCTAACCGGCGGCCTCGACCTCAAATTGTAACGAAAGATACACCAATGGAAATCACCCAGACCACGACGACGGCGTCAACGATCACACCTCAAACGGAAACATCTGAGGCTGTTCTCAGTTCTGACTTTGAGACCTTTCTAAAGATGCTCACGGTTCAGATGGAAAATCAGGACCCTCTCAATCCGACAGATTCGTCCGAATACGCCCAGCAACTCGCCACGTTTTCCGGCGTCGAACAAGCTGTCCTGACCAACGATTTGCTCTCATCTTTAATGGTTCAAATGACGTCAACGGGCATGGCCCAAATGGCGGATTGGGTTGGTAAAGAAGCCCGCGCTGCCGTTCCAGGTCAGTTTGATGGAAGCCCAATTACAATCGCACCGAACCCAGCAGCTATCGCGGACACAGTGGAACTTGTGGTGTTTGACGCCGACGGAAATGAAGTTCAGCGCAGCGAAATTCCAAAGTCGACCGATCCAATTGAATGGGCCGGAACCGATACAGACGGAACGCCGTTCCCGTCCGGCGTTTACCAGTTCCAAGTCGTCAGCTCATCAAACGGCGAAGTCGTCTTGTCAGAAACAGCGGATATCTACGCCCGCGTCCAAGAAGTTCAGAGCGAGAACGGCAGTTCGGTGCTCGTGCTCGAAGGCGGGATTTCAGTACTGGCTTCAGACGTCAGCGCGCTGCGCGAAAGCTAGATTAGCTAAACGCCGAAATCGCAAATACAGCCGCCGTCGCAATCCCTGCGCCCAACAGTGCCCACGCGATCGCGGCCCAATTACTGCGCCGTGGTGGGGTGGGTGGTTCTTCGCCCATCCGTATCAACGCGGCCTCGGCGAGGGCGGGCAACCGTGGGCCAAATCGCGCCAGAACCCGCGCGGTTTTCACCAAGTCTTTGGTCATTGCGCGCGGGCCGATGCTGTCCTTGATATAGCTCTCAACGACAGGCTTTGCGGCATCCCAAATGTTCATCCGGTGATCGAACGTGCGCGCGACACCTTCGACAACAACCATCGTCCGTTGCAGCAAGATCAGCTCGGTGCGGGTTTCCATTCCGAAACGCTCGGTCACTTCAAACAAATACGACAGCAGTTTCGCCATCGAAATTTGTTCGGCATTCATCCCGAAAATAGGTTCCCCAACAGCCCGTAACGCTCGTGCAAATTCGTTTACGTCACGATCGGCAGGCACATAGCCGGCCTCAAAATGCACTTCGGCAACGCGGTTATAATCGCGCCGGATAAAGCCAAACAAAATCTCGGCGTAAACACGGCGCGTGTACTCATCCAAATGCCCCATGATCCCAAAATCATAGGCGATGATATCCCCATTCGGCGCGATCTTTAGGTTGCCGTGGTGCATGTCCGCGTGGAAAAATCCGTCCCGCAATGCATGGTTCAAGAACAGCTGCAAAACACGTTGCGACAGTTCAGTCAGATCATGCCCAGCGGCCGCAATCGCGTCAACGTCAGCGGCATTAATGCCCTCTGCCCAATCCAACGTCATGACGCGACGTGCCGACAAATTCCAACGGACACGCGGCAGCGCAAAGCCCTCGTCGTTCTCGGTGTTGTCTGCAAATTCGGACGCGGATGCGCTTTCCATCCGCAGGTCCAATTCACTGACAACAACACCTTCGAAATGTTCGATCACGTCCAATGGCTTCAATCGACGGGCCGAAGGCGACAAAGTATTAAACACCGAAGCCGCCAAATAGAACGCGTCCAGATCTTTCTGGAACGCCTTTTCAATGCCCGGTCGTAAAACTTTTACGGCAACATATTCACCGTCTGATACCAACCGCGCTTTGTGCACTTGTGCGATGGATGCCGCAGCAACTGGTTCGGAAAACTCGCTAAAGACTGAATCTACGGTTACGCCAAGTTCCTTTTCAACTTCCGCTTTGGCAACCTCAACAGGGAACGGTGGCAACTTGTCCTGCAGAACACGTAACTGCACAGCCAATTCCGACCCAACAACATCGGGTCGCGTGGATAAAACCTGCCCGAATTTAATGTAGGCAGGACCCAGCGCCTGCAATGCTCGCGTGACGGGCGGTTGCTCAACGTCGCCCTTCAGACCCAGCCATTGAAATGGCCATGCCAAGCCCCGAACAGCAACGCGCATCATTCGTGGCGCTTCCGCAGCATCCAGAATGATCTTCATCGCGCCAGTACGCTCCAGCGTCGCGCCAGTTCGGATTAGCCGCCAGATGTTATGTGGGCCACGCATTTTACAACTTCCATCCGGAATGCAGACACGCGATCCCAAGGCTTAGATTGCGGTACTTTGAATTGTCGAACCCAGCATCCTTCACCATCTCAAGGAACGTATCCTGATCTGGGAACTTGCGGATCGACTCGACCAAATACTGATAACTATCGCGGTCGCCTGTAATGACTTTGCCCATCACCGGAATCGCGTTGAACGAATAGACGTCATACATCTTCTGAAGCATGTCATTTGGAATTCGGTTGAACTCCAGAACCATCAAACGGCCACCTGGCTTCAGCACACGATACGCTTCGTTCAGCGCCTCTTGCGGTCGCGTGACGTTTCGGATGCCAAAGCTGATCGTGTAGACATCAAACGTGTTATCCTCGAACGGCAGCGCCATCGCGTCCCCAACAACCCAATCAAGCGAACTGTCCAGCTGCGCAGCCTCAGCGCGTTTGCGCCCTTCAATCAACATCGGCTCGGTCAGGTCCAAAACAGTGGCATGGCCAACCTTGGCGCGCTTTAGAAAACGAAACGAAACGTCGCCAGTACCACCCGCAACATCGAGCAGCTTTTGTCCCTCGCGCGGCGCCAACCAATCCATCATTGCATCCTTCCAGATACGGTGGATACCAAGGCTCATGGCGTCGTTCATCACGTCATATTTGCTGGCAACACTGGAAAACACACCCTGAACAAGGCCCGCTTTGTCGCCTTCAGCTACTGTTTCAAATCCGAAATGAGTCGTCTGTTCGTTAGTCATATCAAGGCACCTTGCACAGCTTACCATGCAGATATAGCGTCCAACCTTCAGATACAAATGGCCAAATCATCGCGGTGTGTGCAGATGCCTGAATTACCAGAAGTCGAAACCGTCCGACGCGGCCTAGCGCCGTCAATGGAAGGGCAGGTCATTACCCGTGCCGACGTGAACCGCCCCGATCTACGTTGGCCCTTTCCTGAAAATATGGCCGCAAGGTTAACCGGCGCCAAGGTCACCGCGTTGCGGCGGCGGTCTAAATACATCCTTGTGGACCTCGACACGGGCGAAACCCTTATTATCCATCTTGGCATGTCCGGCCGTATGACAGTGTCTGGTGATCCGCTCGGTCAATTCCACCATGACCATCCTGCACCCGCTAAGCACGATCATGTCGTCTTTCACATGGGCAACGGTGCGCGTGTAACCTTTAACGATGCACGGCGTTTTGGCGCGATGGACCTTGGGGACACCGCCCAATTGGGTGATCATTGGCTGATCAAACCAATCGGTCCCGAACCTTTGGGTAACGATTTCAACGAAACCTACCTCGCCAACACCCTTTCAACGCGCAATACGCCCATCAAAACCGCACTACTGGATCAGCATGTCGTGGCAGGCCTTGGCAATATCTATGTCTGCGAAGTTCTATATCGCGCACGCATCAATCCGACTCGCAAAGCAAAAGACCTGTCTAAAAAGCGCGTTGCGTCCCTCGTGCCGATCATCCGTGACGTTCTGTCCGAAGCAATTGCAGCAGGGGGATCATCCCTTAAGGACTATCGCCAAGCAGACGGCGAATTGGGCTATTTTCAACATGGTTTTCAGGCCTATGACCGTGAAAACGACCCGTGCCAAACACCCGAATGTGGTGGCACTATCGTTCGCATAACCCAATCGGGACGTTCGACTTTCTACTGTCCAAAGTGTCAAAGATAGCTTGATTGCGCGCGTGGCTTTGATAAGCCTGAGCGTTCATGAACAAGCGGAGCTCATCCAAATGGCCTATGAAACCATCATTGTCGAAATCGCGGACGACGTCGCGCTTATCACTCTTAATCGCCCAGATGCCCTCAATGCGTTGAATTCCCAACTTTTGGGTGAGCTCGCGAGCGCAGTTGAAGAGGCCGATGCGTCCGACAAAGTGCGCTGCATTGTTCTAACGGGTTCGGAAAAAGCCTTCGCAGCGGGTGCCGACATTAAGGAAATGGCCGACAAGTCCTTTGTCGATATGTACCGCGATAACTTTTTTGGCGTGGAAGCGGACCGCTTTCTACGTGTTCGCAAACCTATCATCGCCGCCGTTTCTGGCTACGCGCTGGGCGGCGGATGTGAGCTGGCAATGATGTGTGATTTCATTATCGCGGCAGACACCGCAAAGTTCGGCCAGCCAGAAATCAACCTCGGCGTTATCGCTGGAATCGGCGGCACACAGCGCCTCACGCGCTATGTGGGCAAATCCAAATCAATGGACATGCACCTAACAGGCCGCTTCATGAACGCTGAAGAGGCTGAAGAATCCGGCCTCGTGAGCCGCGTGGTCGCCCCGAAAAAGCTCAAAGATGAAGCAATGGCTGCGGCCCAAAAGATTGCTGAAAAATCCTTGCTCGCGACGATGGCTGTTAAAGACACGGTCAACCGCGCCTATGAAACGACTTTGGCTGAGGGCATCAACTACGAACGCCGCATGTTCCAAGCCTTGTTCGCCACTGAAGATCAGGCCGAAGGCATGGCATCTTACGTTGAAAAGCGAGAGCCGCAATTCCGCGACAAGTAACCTACGTTATATAGTGCAGCCGGTCGAAGGTCTCGCGCCATTCGCGTACGCGCGGGGCCATCACGCTAGGGTCGTTGCTGCCCAGCGCCTCCGTGATCAGGTCAGCCATTTGGTCGACGTGTTCTATGTCGACACCCCAGCGCACCAATTCGGGCGTGCCGATGCGCAGCCCGTTCATGTCACCAGCCACGGCATCAATCGGCAACCCAATCCCACAAGCGAGAAAGCCAGCCTTGTACAGCTGTTTTGAAACGGCCTGTCCACCGCCATACGCCGCCGCACGAACTGCAAACTGGTGGCTCGACGTCGCACCATTCGCCGTTTCAAACACGGGAACACCACGCGTCTTCAACGCGACCGCTAGCCCCTGTGCAACTTCAATCATCTTGGCGGCGTAGGCTTGCCCGTGGTCGCGCCAATCGAGCATGGTTACAGCCATCGCAGCAGATTTCGCTGCATCAAAATTCGCCGTCATTCCTGGAAACGCGATCGCGTCAAAGGCTTCGGCCATCTCTGGATCATTGGTCACAATCAAACCGCCTGCAGGCCCACCGAGGGACTTATAGGTCGACATCGTCATGAAATGCGCGCCCTCAGCCAACGGATCACGCCACGCCTTGCCCGCAATAATCCCACATTGGTGCGCGGCATCAAACATCACCTTTGCTCCGACGGCATCCGCGACGGCACGGATTTCGCGCACCGGATGCTCATCAAGGTTCAAACTCGAACCCACCGTTATCAGCTTGGGCTTTTCCTTTTGCGCCAATGCCATCAGCGCATCCGCATCAATCGTATACCCATCGACTAGAACGGGCGCCTCAACCGTGCGCAGCCCGAACAACCCAGCGCATCCTGCCAGATGGTGTGTTACATGTCCGCCAACCGACGCGGGTGGCGCGATGATCGTATCGCCAGCCTTACAGGTCGCCATAAACCCATAAAGGTTAGCAATCGCGCCTGACGGCACCCGGATTTCCGCAAACTGCGCGTCAAACACCTCGGCGCAAAGCGTTGCGGTGATGACTTCGATTTCTTCAATCGCCTCCAACCCCATCTCATACTTGTCACCAGGGTACCCAAGTGACGGACGCGACCCGATCCCAGACGCCAACATCGCCTCGGCGCGGGGGTTCATAACATTGGTCGCTGGGTTTAGATTGAAACAGGCCTTTTCGTGGATGTCGCGATTCTCAAACACAAGCGCATCCAAACGCTCTAACACGCTATTTGAACTTCCGACCTGTTTAGCGATGGCTTGCACCCGTGTTTCACAATCCGCAGGTACCCAGTCTCGTTTTTGCAATGACATGTTGAACACTCCTGGTTTTCACCAGCATGATCACTGGAAAAGGATGTTTGCAATACACAACAACACGGCCTATACGCAGCGCTGAAATGCGCGTGTAGCCCGCTTTGGCTCGAATCAACCGGTTCAGTGAACCCGGCGGCTGACGTGCGTTATAGAAATTTGAACACACGAACCGAAAGAGACTGATCACATGGCAAATACTCCACAGGCTAAAAAGCGCGCGCGTCAGAACGAAGCACGTTTTCAAGTAAACAAAGCACGTCGCTCCCGTATCCGCACATTCCTGCGCAAAGCAGAAGAAGCGATTGAGGCTGGCGACAAAGACGCAGCAGCAGCAGCTGTTCGCGCTCTTCAGCCAGAATTGATGCGCGGCGTTTCCAAAGGCGTTTTCCACAAGAACACAGCGGCACGTAAGATGTCCCGCTTGAGCGCACGCGTCAAAGCAATCGCTTAATTTCGGTCTTTACCGATTCTTTAAAATTTTTAACTTGAGGCGGTCCAACTGGGCCGCCTTTTGTTTTTGCAGTCTCATTTATGTCAGCGCTAGCAGCGACTTTTCCTTGAGATTCAAAGGTCGATCAGATTCGTTTCATCCCCAGCCCTGTCAAGACCATCAACGCTGTTGAAATCGTACACCACACACGGCTAGTTTTGCTGAGTGATTCATTTTGTTCCTGGGGGAACGTGGGACTTTAAAACATGGAATACGTCGATTTCTACGTACTGTAGATTAGGCGCAAAACGGTCTTGGACCGGACCATGTTTTGACATTTTGGTACGTGAAGGTGTGGGAACCTTTTAGCGCATCGGGTCAACCACGCATTCTCCAGTGCCGGCTGTAAACG